>JALHPY010000034.1 GCA_022842305.1 Rubrivivax sp. | reverse complement strand
ACATCGGCACCGAACAGGCGCAGCAGCAGCACGCGCCAGCGGTGCAGCGGCGGCGGCGTCCAGCGCGCCAGCAGCAGCCAGACCAGCATCCACAGCGCGCGGCGCAGCCGGTTGCCCAGCGTGAAGGTGGGGCCGACGAAGCCCTGCTGCCGCGCCAGCAGGTCGGGCGGCGTGCGCTCGTCGGAGGGGGGGCGCGGGGTGTCGATCACGTCCATCACGCCTTGGGGCGCAGCACGAACTGCCAGCAGTGCGACAGCAGTTCGGCTTCGGAGTAGGCCGTCAGCTCGGCCTCCTTGCGGCGCAGCCCGGCCAGGCGCAAGCGCAGGAAATGCAGGTTCTCCCAGCCCCAGGCCGCGGTCGAGGTGATGCGCCCGGTGGAGTTGCTGGCCTTGTTCATGGGGTCGCCCCCATCGTCAGCGCCGTTCCCGGCGGCGGCGTGCCCTGCAGCACTTCCAGCAGCGTGAGCGCCATCGCGTCCACGCTGAACCGGCGCCGGAACGAAGCCATCGCGCGGCCGCTGAACTGCTGCCGCTGCGCCGGGGTCAGCGCCAGCCAGCCCTGCAGCGACTGGTGCGTGCCTGCCAGCGTGTCGGGGCCGACGATACCGGCCCCGTCGGCCTGGATCTCGCGCCAGATATTGACCTTGTCGGACACCAGCACCGGCAGCCCGCAGCCCAGGGCCTCGGCCACGGCGATGCCGAAGTTCTCTTGATGCGAAGGCAGCGCGAACACCTCGCTGGCGTGGAAGGCTCCCCACTTCATATCGCCTTGCAGCATGCCGGGCCAGCTCACGCGGTCGGCCAGGCCTGCCGCCGCCGCCAGCGCCTGCAGGCGCGCAGCCAGGCCATCGGCGTCGGGGCCGGCCATCACCAGGTGCAGCGCGGGCTCGGCGGCGGCCACCTGGGCAAAGGCGCGCAGCAGCAGCTCGCAGCCTTTCTTCTCGTGCACGCGGCCCAGGAACAGCACCAGGCGGCGGCCGCGCAGCGCCGGGTGCGCGGCCAGGAATGCGGCGCGCAGGCGTTCGGCGTCCTGCGGCGGCGCGGCGGTGCCGTAGGCCACCACGCGCTCACGCGCGCGGTAGAGCCAGAAGCTCTGGCGCGCCAGGCTGCGTTCTTCCTGGCTGGTGAACAGCACGGCGGCGGCGTCGCGCAGCACGCGGTAGTCGGCCCAGGGCCAGTAGAGCCACTTCTTCAGGTGCTTGAGCGGGTAGGCGCGCTTGAACCAGGGGTCGAGCATGCCGTGCGTGAACACGTGGTACGGACGCTGCAGACGCGTCAGCGCACGCCAGGCGGCAAAGCTGTGGTACTGCCACAGACCGTTGACGACGAAGGCGTCGTAGCCGCCGGCCTGCGCCAGCAGCCAGGGCACGAGGCGCGCGTTGTAGCCGTAGCGCCCCGGCGTAGGCCCGAGCGCATGCACCGGCAGTCCGTAGGCGGCCACGGACGGTGCGGCCGGGTCGTCCAGCGTGACGAGTTCGACGCGGTGGCCCATCTCCTGCAAGCGCAGGCCGCGTTGGCGCACACCTTCCATGGGCCCGCCGCCCTGCGGGTCGACGGTGGGAATGATGTGAAGAATCCTCATGTCGGCACGAAGCTGCGGTAGAGCAGCCGGCCCCAGTTGCGCAGGCGCCCGATCCGGGTGGCGGCGCCGGGGTTGAGCCACTGGTGCATGGGCACCGAGAAGCCGGTCTTGGGCCGCGTCAGCACGGCCGCAGGCAGCTGCGGCGCAACGGCCCGCGCCAGACGCCGCTTCTCTTCGCCCGCGCCCAGCGCCGGCATCTCGACCAGCTGGCGCAGCAGCGTGGTGTCGACGAAGGGCACGCGGATCTCGAGCGAATGCGCCATGCCGGCCCAGTCGGCGTCGCGCAGCAACTGGTGCTTCATGTACCACTGCATCTCGAGCGCCGAGATCGCCAAGCGCTCCGAGGCGATGCCGTCCATGCTCTGCTGCAGCCGCGCCAGCGTGTCCAGCTCGCGCAGGCCCTCGGCCGCCATCCCGGGGTCCATCAACGCGGGTAGTTCCCAAGGCATGAACAGCGCGCGCCGCAGCAGGTAGGCGCCGGGCAGCGTGCCGCCGTATTCGAGCAGCCCGGCGTACTTGGGCGAAGGCATCAGTCCGGCCAGCGGCACCAGGCCCCGGCGCAGGCCACGCCCCAGGCGCTGCAAGGGTCCGAGCGCAGCGATGCGTCGGCGCAGGCGTGGCAACTGGTCGAAGCTGGGGTAGGCGCCGAACAGCTCGTCGCCACCGATGCCCGAGAGCGCC
Organism: Rubrivivax sp.; assembly: GCA_022842305.1. GTDB lineage: Bacteria > Pseudomonadota > Gammaproteobacteria > Burkholderiales > Burkholderiaceae_C > Rubrivivax. Next base: position 31,760 of record JALHPY010000034.1, on the reverse strand, counting down.
ACCTTCAGGCCCTGGGCAGCCGCCATCTTGGCCACGAACCAGGTGTTGACGCCGTCGATGCTGGGCTGGTCCATGGCCCGCAGCAGCCGTTCGCGGTCGGCGGCGAAGTCGTGCGCGGTGATGCGCTGCAGCGTGTGCTGCGCCTCCAGGCCGGCAGCCACCTCGCCGGCCAGCGCTGCCTCGTCGTGGTCAGTGCCGACGTACTCGGCAAAACCCAGCGTCAGGGTGCGCAGTCGGCCCAGGCGCTGTGCGCTCGCGGCCAGCATCGTCGAATCGAGGCCGGCCGAGAGAAACACGCCCACCGGCACGTCGGCCACCATGTGCGCGGCCACGCTGTCGCGCACCGCGGCAGCCATGGTCTGCAATGCCGCTGCAGCGTCGCCGGCCACCGGCCCTCGCACCTGCTGCAGCGCCAGGCGCGGGCTGTCATAGCGCACCGGCGCGACTGCGCCCTTGGCGCCCACCTTCTGCCAGCACCCGGGCGGCAGGCTGCGCACGCCGCGCACCAGCGTATAGGGCTCCGGGACCGAACCCCAGAGCAGGAAGCCGGCATGGCCCGCGGGTTCGGGCCGGGTGTCCACGCGACCGGCCAGCATCGCCTTCACCTGCGAGGCAAAGCGCAGGCTGCGGCCGTCGTCGGCCAGGTACAGCGGCTTGATGCCGAAGGCGTCGCGCGCCAGGAACAGTTGCCGCTGCACCCCGTCCCAGATGGCGAAGGCAAACATGCCGCGCAGACGGCCCAGCATCGCCGGCCCGTCGCGCGCATACAGCTTGAGCAGCACCTCGGTGTCCGAGCGCGAGCGCAGCACGGCCCCCGCGGCCAGCAGTTCGACGCGCAGCGCGGCGTGGTTGTAGATCTCGCCGTTGAAGACGATCTGGTGGCCGGTTTCGGGGTCGCGCATGGGCTGCGCGCCGGCCTCACTGAGGTCGATGATGGCCAGGCGCCGGTGCGCCAAGCCCACGCGCCCGTCGTCGGACAGCCAGAGGCCGGCGCCGTCGGGGCCGCGTGCGGCCATCTGGTCGCGCACGCGCAACAGTTCGTCGCGGTCCACCGGCGGCGCGTCAGCGCCGTAGGCAAAGATGCCCGCAATGCCGCACATCGCCTCAGGCCCCTGCCGTGGCGCCAGCGCCGTGTGCCAGCTCCCAGGCCAGCACGCGTTCATAGAGCTGCAGGTAGCGATCCACCGCCGCGCCCAGCTCGAAGCGCCTGGCCCAGGCCACGCCGGCCGCGGCCAGCTGCTCGCGCTCGGCCGCAGGCAGCGCCAGCAGGCCCTGCAGCACGCCGGCCCCCTGCGCCGCCCAGGCCTGCGCATCGTCGCTGCTGCGCAGCAGCGGCAGGTAGCGCGCCGCAGGGCCGCCGATCTCGTTCATGGGCGCGTCGTCGGTGGTGATCACCGGGCAGCCGCAGGCCTGGGCTTCGATGATCGGCCAGCCGAAGCCTTCGGCCAGGCTGGGAAACAGGAAGACGCGCGCCGCCGAATAGGCGGCCTGCAGCACGGCGCTGTCCAGGCTCTGCACGAAAAGCACCTGGCCCTGGGCCGGAACCTCGGCCAGCAGCGGCTCGAACGCCGCCCGCCTGCGCACGCCCACCAGCCACAGCGGCAAAGCGGGCGTGGCGCTGCGCGCGTAATGCGCATACAGGCGCAACAGGCCGGGCACGTTCTTGTACCACTGCGCCCCGCTCACGTGCAGCAGCATGCCCTGTGGCGGCGGCTCCAGGCCGGCCGCAGCCAGCGTGTGCAGCGCTTCGTCCGGTGGCAGCGGCTGGAAGGGATGACTGAGGCCGTTGTGGACGACTTCGGACGTGACGGGTCGCACCTGCCCGTAGCGGTGCAGGTCGTCGCGCGAGCGGCCCGAGACCGAGATGAAGTGGCGCGCACACCTGAAGCCGTGACGGATGAAGCGCTGGTAGACGCGGCCGGTCAGGCCGGTGGGGTTCTCGGGCACCAGGCCGAGCGCCGAGCGCAGCGCCAGCATGTCGTGGCAATGCACGACATGCGGCCGCTGCGCGATGCAGGGCACCCAGGGGCCCAGCGCCTGGTCGCAGAACACGTACAGCGTGTGCGCCGGGTCGCTGGCGGCCGCGGCCCTGATCTCCCGGGGGAAGAGCAGGTACTGGTCGACGTAGCCAGCCCACTTGGCCAGCGCCCCGCCGGCAAACAGCCGTCGCACCCGCGCCCGTGGCGCGCGCAGCGTCACGCGGTGGCCGCGCGCGGCGCAGGCCTGTGCCAGGCTGCGCGCGAAGCGCGGCATGCTCTGCGAATCCAGGAAATCCGGGTGCGTGAACAGCACCAGGTTCACGTGGCCGCTCCCGCCGCCGGGCCCGCCCGCGCGGCCGGGCCGCCGTCGTCGGCGCGCCCGTCGAAGGGCTTCCAGATCAAGCGCGTGGTGGCCAGCACCAGCGCATACAGCAGCAGGGTCTGGAGCTGGAAGCGCAGCAGCACCCCCATCAGGTTGCCGATCGACTCGGACACCACACCGTAGGCGAAGACGCGGTAGATCAACAGCATGCCCACCAGCGAGATCACCGCCGGCACGCCCCGCCGCACGGGCCGGCACAGCACGTCCCAGACGATGAACATCGGGATGCACAGCACGAAGTACAGCAGCGGCGTCCAGACGCCGAAGATGGCGATCAGCTGCGCGAACATCGAGCCTGTGCGGAACGAGCCCAGCTCGACGCCCAGGCGCAGGTAGGACAGCAGGTCGCCCGCGGAGTACAGCGTCACGTACTTGGCGCGCTCCATCTCGAACCAGCGCAGCACCGGGAACGGCAGTATCGACCACATGCGCTCGACCGCGTCATCGGCCACCAGGCGCGACTCGAGCGGGCTCACGCCGTCCACCATGAAGAAGCCGTTGTCGTGGAACTTGGTTTCCACCAGGCGGCCCAGCATCAGGCTGCTGAAGTAGACCTCGTCGTAGCTGGCGGTGTCCGAAGCCGACAGCACGCGCTCGCCCTCGCGCTGCACGGCCACCGGGTCGCGGGCCACGCGGAAGGTGTGCTCGATCATCTCGATGCGCGTGAGCTTGTCGCGCTCGGCGCGCGCGGCCTGCATGGCCAGCAGGAAATATCCCAGCGGCTGGAAGATCAGCACGGCCAGCAGCGCCGCCAGCGCCAGCGAGCGCAACTGCCGCCAGTGGAAGGGGCGGTCGTCGGACAGTATCAACAGCAGCACCAGCAGTGCCGCGGTGACCACGCCCACCAGCATCAGCGAGCGGCCGTTGAAGGCCAGCGCAAGCAGGGCGGCCAGGCCGCCGAAGCCGATGATGAAGGGCAGTTGCAGGCGCATCCGGCAGTAGGCCTCGCCCAGGCGCGCATGCAGCATCGGGATCGCGAACGGCGCCCAGGCGAACACCGCCACCCCATCGGCCATCTTGCCCAGCAGCGTGCCCGACAGGGCGCGCCCGCCCAGGATGGCCAGCAGCCCCAGGCAGCCGATGGCCCACACCGCGTGCACCGAGGGCGTGGCAAAGATGCCCAGCGGCCGCAGCAGCATCTCGGCGCCCGCGCGGCGCACCGCCATCAACAGCGCAAGACGGCGCGACACCCAGTGCGCCGCCACCGCCACGCACTGGAAGCCGAGCAGGTAGCCGAAGGTCTGCAGCGGCACGCGCAGGTTGGTGGTGAGCGAATCGCCCAGCATCGACTGCCCCACCAGCGCGCCCCATTGCGTGGTCATGCACAGTCCGAGCACGGCCATGGACGACAGCGGCACCTCGGTCAGCGCGCGCGAGCGCTGCAGGTACAGCAGCGTCAGCGTCGACGACGCCAGCACCAGGACGATGCCGATCAGGTTGTCGTAGCTGTGGTCGATGATCAATTGCACCAGCGCGGCCACCCAGCCGATGATGTGCAGCCCCAGGAAGGCCGCACTGGCGCGCGAGCGCGGCGGCGGCGCCGGCAGCGGCTGGTAGTGGTTGAAGGCTCTCGCGGGCTGGGCCATGCGGGGGTCGCTTTCAGACGGCAAGCGTGTCGGCGCGCAGGACCATGGCCTCGGCCATCACGGTGCGCAGCGTGGGCTCGTTGAAATGGCCGTTGGCCCGGATGCGGCGTTGCCCGGCGCGCGCGATGGCTTGCCGGCGCGGCTCATCGGCCAGCAGTGCGGCACATCGATCGGCGCACTCCTGCGGCGACGACCAGAACACGGCCTCGGCGCCTTCGACGTACATGGCCCGGTGCTCGTCGGTGCGCTCGGCGCACAGCAGGCCGCCGAGCGCCGGGATCTCGAGCGAGCGCGTGGTGTGCAGGTCGCGGTTGCCCTTGGACAGCAGCCCCAGGTTGATGCGCGCGCACTGGATAGCGCGCGCGTAGTCGTCGCCGAAGATGCCGGGGCCGCGGTAGGCCCGCGCCAGGCGCGGCCATTCGGGTGCGCGCTGCCAGTCCGAGCCGCGGATCGACAGCGGCACGCCCAGCTCCAGCAGCTGCGCCAGCAGGGGCCCGCGCTCGGGCATCCAGGTGCCCAGGAACAGCACCTCGCAATCCCACTGCCGGTGGTCTGCGTCGCCCAAGGGGCGCGGGGCATGGCTGATCTCGTCGGCGCTGCGGTGCACGCACAGCACGCGGCGCGCACCCAGCGCGCGCGCCTCGGGCACGTTGAGCGTGCGGCAGACCACCACCAGGTCGTAGTGCGGCACCGCACTGCGATAGGCCGCGAAGCGCCGCCGGTCGCGCCGGCTGAACGGGTCGTCGATGTTGTAGTTGATCACCGTGGCGCAATGGCGCCGCAGCAGAGCGATCACGGTGGGCGTGATGCACTCACCGTTGTCGACGTGGCACAGGTCGAAGCCGCGCCCGCCCAGGCGCGCGGCCAGGGCCTGCTTCAGCCAGGGCGTGAGCACGGCGCCACCCAGGCGCCAGATGGCGCGATCGACCCAGTGCGAGCGCGGCAGCAGCGCGCGCGGATCGAGGTGCTCGACGCGGTGGCCCAGTCGCCGGTAGGCCTGCGCGCGGTCGAGCGAGGTGCCCGCCGCGGCACCCAGGTACAGGATGTCCAGGCCCGTCACGCCAGCAGCTCCTTGTAGATGGCCATCGCGTTCTCGCCGTAATCATGCCAGCCGCCGGCACGCTGCACGCGCGCCAGCGCACGCTGGCTCATCTGCCGGCGCAGCGCCGGATCGTCGGCCAGTTGCTGCAGCCGCTGCGCCAGTGCGTCGGCATCGCGCACGGGAACGATGAAGCCCTCCTGCCCGTCGTCGAACAGGTCTTCGGCACCGGTGTGGCGGCTGGCCAGCACCACGCATCCGCAGGCCATGGCCTGCGCCTGCACCAGCGCCAGGCCTTCCTCAACGCTGGGCAGCACCAGCACGTGGCTGCGGCTCATCAGTTCGCGCAGCCGCGGTTGCGGCACGTGGCCCAGCAGCCGGGCATCCTCAGGCCACAGGCCGCGCGCCTTCAGGTGCCGCACCAGCGTGGGCGACACCGCGCCGGCAAAGCTCAGCGACTTGCGCGGGTGCTGCAGCCGCGCGTAGGCCTGCAGCAGGTAGGGCACGCCCTTGCGCAGGCTCATGCCACCGACGAAGAGCACGTCGAAGGCCTGCGGCGCTGGCTCGCCGGCAGGGCCGAAGCGCGCCAGGTTGACGCCATACGGCAGCCGGCGCAGGCGGCGCGCGTCCACCCCCTGGCGCACGAAGCTGTCCAGCGTGAAGCTCGAAGGCACGGTGATCAGGTCGGCCTCGGCGTACTCGGATTCCTCGCGCTCGATCACGCGCGCCGGCAGGCCGGCGAAGGGCAAGCCCCAGCGCTCGTACTCCTCGCGCAGCAGCCGGTCCTGCGTGCGGATGTGGGTGGAGCCGCGGTCGCACACGTAGCGCGCGCCGCGCCGGCGCGCCACGCGGCCCGTGGCCAGCCCGCAGCTGGACAGGCCGACGAAGACATCGCATTCGGGCAGGTGCGCCGCCACGTGGCGGTCCAGGCTCAGCACGGCCAGGCGTTCCCAGCCGCGCACCAGGGCGCCGGGCAGCCACGGCTTGTGCGCCAGCGCCATGAACGGCGCCTGCACGTAGGGAAAGGTTCTGATCCTGTCGGCCGGCAGGCCTTCGCCGGACAGCTTGAAGCGCGGGTAGCCACTGAAGATGGCCTGCAGCGCCTGGCGGCGATGCAGTTCGCGCGCCAGCTCGAAGCTGTGGAAGCGGCCGATGACGGAGATGACCACCTTCATGGCGCGCTCAGGATGCCGCCGATGCAGGGCGCTGGCAGAGTGCGCGGCGCGCGAGCGCAAAGCTCAGCCAGGCCAGTGCCAGCTCGGCCGCCAGGATGGCCGCGCCGGTGCCCGCCAGGCCCCAGCGATCGCCCAGCGTCGCGGCCAGCGCCAGCGACAGCAGCGACAGGCCCACCACCCAGCGCGCCAGCCCGGCGTGCTGGTTGGTGGCCAGCAGCACCACCTTGGGCACGTGCGACAGCCCGGCCACGGCGGCGTACAGCAGCATCAAGGCCATGAGCCCGGCCTGCAGCGGGATGGCGCCGTGGGTCCAGGCCTGCAGCAGCCAGGGCGCGGCCAGGTACAGCAGCCCGCTGGTGACCAGCGCCAGCGCCGCGCACAGCACCGCACTGCGCCCGTACAGGCGACGCACCGCCGCCGCACCGCCCTGTCCGTAAAGCCGCGACAGTTCGGGCCACACCGAGTGGCTGAACACCGCCGTCAGCTGCATGGCCACGCGTGCCAGCGTGCGGTAGGTGTTGAACAAGGCCAGCGCGGCAGGGCCGAACAGGTGCCCCACCAGAAGCGTCATGCCCTGGAAGTTGAGCGCGTTGGCCAGCGGAAAGGCCATGAACGACAGCGCCGGCACGACCAGGCCGCGCATCTGCGCCAGGCGCGCCTGTGCGGCGCTCCAGACGATGCCGTGGTTGCCGCGCGCCGACGCGGCCACCAGCACCAGCGTGCCCACCAGCCGCACCAGCAGGCCGCCGACGGCCACCGCGGCCAGCGTGCCCACGAACGCCAACCCGGCCATCCAGCCCAGCCACTCGGCCAGGCGCACCAGGTTGGCCAGCAGGATGCCTTGCGCGTAGCGGCCGGTGGCGCGGAACAGCGCGTCGGCCAGGCCGCCGAAGAGCGTGAGCACGGTGCCCAGCGCCAGCGCCGCCAGCGCCAGGCGACGGTCGCCGACGTCCAGGCCCTGCACCGGCACCAGCGCCACCAGCAGCAGCGCCAGCACGGCCAGGCCGGCGCACACCGTTGCCATGAAGGCGAGCGCGCTCTGGAACAGGCGGTTGGCCTGTTCCACCTGCCCGCGCCCGGTGTCCATCGTCATCTGGTTGCCCACCGCGGTGACCAGGCCGACATCGGCCATGGCCAGGTAGGCGCTGAGCGCCGAGAGCATCAGCCACACGCCGTACTCCTGCGGGCTCCAGACGGCCAGAAAGGCCGGCAGCGACAGCAGCTGTATGCCCACGGTGACCGCCTGGCCAAAGGCACCCGCACCCAGCGCCGCGACCACGCGGCCCATCAGCGGGCTCACCGGGCACCCGGGGCTAAGCCCGGCGGCAACGGCCGCCGCGGGGCCGCAGGGGGCTCCGACCGGGCGTCGCGCAGGCGTGATCGGGGCGATCGGGTCCCGCGGCGGCCATGGCGCCGGTCTTCAAGGCAGTTGCCGGCCGACGAACTGATCCATCGCGCCCGCGCGCGCCACCTCGGCCAGTAGCGCGCGCATGAACTCGTCCTGCAGCCGGTAGGACTCTTCGCGCCGGTCGCGCGTGACCTCGGAAACGCGGAACAGCAGGCCGTCGGCGATGTAACCCTGCGCGGCAAACCGCATGCGCACCAGGTTGCGCTGCAGCGAACCGCGCGCCAGGCGGTCGCCGACGCGGATCCAGTAGGTCACGTATTCGTGGCGCAGCCCCATCACCGCATCCATGCGCATGGCCGGGATCTGCAGGCCCTGAACGGGCAGCTCCACGGGCTCGAGACGCATGATGCGGAAACCGTTGCCGCCATAGCAGGCCTCGGGCGGGTGCAGCTGCGTGTCGCGCGACTGGTCCTTGCCGTAGGCCAGCGACAGCATCATCTGGCGCCCCGTGGGCTTGTGGATGTAGGCGCGCGCCACCGTGCTGTTGTAGATCGCACGGATCGCTTCTTCCTGCTGCGGATTGACCACCGCCTGCGCACCATAGGGGTTCTCTTCCCAATCGCCGAAGCGCTTGGGCACCGCGCCCTCCAGATCGGGCGCGCCGACCTTGTCGGCCCAGAAGTCGTTGGGCTTCATCAGCGCGGCCAGCGCCAGGCAGGCCAGCATCAGCAGCGCCGCCGCCAGCAGGTGCATGCGCACCGGGCCGCCCGCAGCGGGCGGCGGCACGGCCGCCGGGTTGATCGTGTTCATGCGGGTTTGCCCATGTGTTGACCGGCCGTGCGCAGCAGCGTGTCGACGAAGATCGTGAGCGCCAGCGCGCTGATGAACAGCACCATGCCGGCAAAGCCATGCAGGAAGCCCTGGCCGGCCTCATCGCCGAAGTGGTAGGTGATGAGCGAGAGGAAGACCACGCGGATGACGTTGGCCGCAAACGAGATCGGCACGATCAGCACCGCCAGCGTGAGGTTGCGGAACCAGGAGTTGTGTCGCACCAGGTTGAGGTACAGGATTCCCAGCGCCTCGAGCATGAACAGCGTGCGCATGCCGGCACAGGCGTCGGCCACCAGCAGCTGGTACTGGCCGATCTGCAGGATCACGCCCGAGCGCGAGATCGGATAGCCGGCGGCGTGCAGGATGACCTCGGTGGCGGTGGAGACGATCAGCTTCATCGCCTGCCCCACCGGCTCGACGATGAAGCCCGGCAGCGGCACCATGAAGAGCATGAAGAACAGCGGGAAGGCGAGCGCCTTGATCGCCGAACGGCCGTCGGTCAGCAGCAGCAGGCCGATGATCATGGGGATCACCGAGCCGACATCGGCATAGGGCACGTCCAGCGTGCGCCCGATCACGTAGAGCGACGCCCCCAGCAGCAGCAGCGGCCAGGCCAGCGCCGGCGCCGGCGCGTACACCAGGCTCGCCCGTGCGTCACCCCAGCGCTTGTAGATGAGCCACAGGCATACCGTGAGCACGATGGGCCCGTGGCCGTGCTCGGACGTGCTCCACAGCCCATTGTTGAGCAGCGAGTACAGCACTGGCACATACATCAGCACCAGTACGGCAAACAGGGCCCGGCGAACCGGAACCCGCGGATCAGAAGTCATTCATCACCACGCCTGCGACATTGACCTGACTCTTGCCCATCTGCATGACCAGCCGTTGAAGCTCGCGCAGCTTGCTGTGGTTCTTGCGCGAGACGGCCAGGGCGGCACCGCAGCGCGAAGCGATCAGCCGGGCGTCGGAGCCATGCTCGGCGGCCGGGGTGTCGACGATGACGTAGTCGAACTTGCCCGTCAGCTCGCCCAGCAGCAGGCTGAATGCCGGCTTGAGGAAAAGTTCCGAAGGATTCGGGGGCGTCGGCCCGGCCGGCAGCAGGAACAGGTTGGGGAATTCCTTGACCGGGCAGACCACGCTCTCGTCGGTGCGCCCGCTGAGCACCGTGGTCAGGCCGGCGGAGCCCGGGCATTCGAAGATGTGGTGCAGGCGCGGCGTGCGCAGGTCGGCATCGACGATGACCGTGCGCCCCGGCAGCTGGCCGAAGGCCACGGCCAGGTTGGCGGCGATGAAGGTCTTGCCGTCGTCGCGGTTGGCACTGACCACGGCCAGCGCCGAGCGGTCGTCGGCCGAGCCGAAGCCGCCCAGCAGCAGCTGCGTGCGCAGGTCGCGGAAGACCTCGACCTCGTCGTCGAAGGGCCGGTGGGCCAGCACCAGCTCGGCGTTGAGCTCGGTGTTGCCGCCGGTGGCGTAGTCGTAGTGGAACTGCCGCGACAGCGCCCAGATGACCTCGTCGGAGCTGGCCAGGCCCAGGCGCACCACGGCTTCGCCGAAGCGCACGCCGTGCTCGCGCTGGTACTCGAGCGCGCGCTGGATGTTCTCGGCCGAGACGCCCTTGGTGCGGCGCAGGATCTCGCCCAGCATCGGATCCTGGACCCGCCCGTCGTCACCGGCCAGCGTGGCCTCGCTCACGGGCTGCAGCAGGCTGGCTGCGTGGGGGCCGGTGTTCATCTGAGTCATGCGGGCGCCCTTTTGCGGCGGTGCGGGTGGATGAATGCGTCAGGTGGCCGCCGGCTTGCGCCGGCCCGGGCCCAGCAGCGCGGCCCCGGACCCGCCCCGCTTGAGACGGAAGCGGTACTTCTGGTTGAAGGAAGGGACCTCGCCCACCAGCGGCAGGTTGAGCAGCGCCTCGAGCTCGGCCGCACCGCGCACGCGCCGGTCGCGCGCCTCGCGCGCGCCGACCACGGCGAAGCCGAGGAGCGCGGCCACCAGGCCACCCAGCACCAGGTTCAGGCCGACGCGCGGCGACGAGGGGTGGTTGGGCGCCGTGGCGCGTTCCAGCGCGACCACGCTGGTCTGGTTGGCCTGGCTCTCCAGGTTGGTGAGGTTGAGCCGCGCCAGCACGCCCTCATAGGCGCGCTGCGCGTTCTCGACGTCGCGCGCCAGCACCGAGGCCTCGTCGCGCACGCGGCGCAGCTTCAGCACCTTGGCGCGCTGCTCCTCGAGCGCGGCGCGCGCCTGGCTCACGCGCGACTGGTTGACCTGGTGGCTGATGCCCACGCTGGATTGGGCGCGCTTCACCTCCGAGGCCAGCCGGGTGCGGTTGTCGGCGATGCCCAGCTTGAGCTCGCGCACCACCGGGTGGCTTTCGCCCAGCCGGCTGCCGAGCTGTTCGAGCTGCGTTTCCTGGCGCGCGATCTCGGCGCGCAGCCCGGCCACCATGGGGTTGCTCATCACGTCGAGCATGCGGTCGCCCTGCACCTGGGCCTGGACGTCGCGGCTCTGGGTGTCGGCGGCGGCCGACTGCACCAGGACCAGCTGCGCATTGAGCTCGTTCAGGCGCTGCGTCTCCACGTCCAGGCGTTCGTCGCTGACCACCAGCCCGGTGCTCTGCTGGAAGGCCGAGAGCTTGGCTTGCGCCGCCTCGAGCTTGTCGCGCAAGGCCTTGGCGTTGGTGTCGAAGAACACCGAGTAGTCACGCGCCGGCGCCGTGCGCAGCTCCAGGGTGGTCTCGAGATAGGCCCTGACGAAGGCGTTGGCCACGGTCTCGACGAAGCGCGGGTCCGAGCCGCTGTAGATGAGGTTGATGACGTTGGAGCCGCGCGAAGGCCGCACTTCCAGGCTGCCGCGCAGCAGGTCGGCCAGCCAGCCGGCGAAGTCGCCGCTGCCACCGGTCTGGGCCAGCCAGTTCTGGCGCAGTTCGCCGATCTCGGTGAGCTTGAGCGCCGTCACCACCCGGGCCGCCACGCGCGTGCTCTGGATGATGTCGACCTGCGTCATCAGGTAGCTGGGCGAGGCCATGCCCGCTAGCACGGTGCCGGCGATGGGATCGAACTTGGGATCGACCACGAGCGAGGCCTCGGCGGTGTAGACCTTGGGAGCGCGCCAGGTCTGCACGCCCACCACGGCCATCACCACCACGAAGGCCACGGCGAAAGACAGCCAGCGCGAACGCAAGACCTGCAGCAACACCCTGAATGTCATCGCTCACTCCCAATGTCGTCGGCGCCGTCACCGGCGCGGCAGCGCAGGGCTGCGCCGGTGCCGCCTAGAACAGGCTTTCCTTCACGAACACCACGTCACCCTCCTTCAGGCGATCGTCCATGCTCGGCTGCAGCACCTCGGTCTTGCCGTCGCTGCCGCGACGGTGCAGCTTGATGTCCTTGAGCGTGCCGCGCTGCGTGATGCCACCGCCGGTGGCCAGCGCCTGCATCAACGTCATGCCGCGCTCGATGCGCAGCGGCCCGGGACGCTGCACCTCGCCATAGATATAGGCCAGCGGCGCGCGGTCTATCCAGACCACGTCACCGTGCTGGATGGGGATGTCGAGTTCGCGGCTGGCCGAGGCAAACACCGCGGGCAGCTCGATCTCTTGCCGGAAGGGCCGGCCGTCACGCACCCCGCTGACGACGATGGTCTCGCTGCCGCCCGGGGCCACGCCGCCGGCCAGCGCCAGCAGGTCGGTCAGGCGCATGTCGGCCACCTCGATGGGAAAGCGCCCCGGCCGGTTGGCCTGTCCCAGCACCGCGGCCTGGTTGCTGCGGATCTGCAGCGGCAGCACGCTCACCTGCGGCTGCTTGACGAAGTTGCCCAGGCGCAGGCCGTCGGCGATGGTCTTCTCGGCAGCGCCCACCGTCAGGCCACCCAGGCGCACCACGCCCAGCAGCGGGTAGCTGATGACACCGCCCTCGCTGATGCGGCCTTCCAGTGCCAGGTCGGGATTCTGGTAGACGGTGATGCGCACCAGGTCACCTGCTCCCAGGCGGTATTCCGCTGGCGCTGCGGTACCCGCGCCCTGGGCGAGCGCGGCGCCGCCCAGCAGCCCTGCGGCCAGGACCGACCCGCACCAGGCGAGCAAGGCCCGGACGCTCATTTCTTGAGCCCCAGCCCCTTGCTGATGGCGTCGGCATCGGCCGCGGATGCCCCGGTCGCAGGTGCCTCGACCCGGGCAGCGGCGGCCGAGGCAGCGGACTCGGCGAACTTGCCGACGTATTCGATCTTGCCGGCGCTGCGCAGCGACTTCAGGTCTTCCTCGACCAGCTTGCGCTTGCGCTCATTCAGCAGGTACTGCTCGATCGCCGGGCGCGCCTGCTCCTCGTTCACGGGCTGGCTGCGCGAACCGGCCAGCACCACCACCTGCACGCCGCCGGCCGAAGGCACGATGCCGGCCTGGCCGTCCTTCATGCGCGAGAAGGCTTCCAGGCTGTTCATGGGCAGTTGCTCGGCCGCGCGCACCGCCTGGTTGCCGCTGAAGCGGTACTCCTTGGCCTTCAGGAACTCGACGAACTCGTTGATGTTCTTGGCCGCCGCCAGTTGCGTGCGCAGCTCCTGCTGCTGCTCGGGTGTGGCCTCGATGGCGATCTCTTGAATGCTGTAGATGCGGCGCTCGGCAAACAGCGCCGGCTTCTCGTCGTAGTACTTCTTGACCTCTTCGGGCGTGGGCTTGGCCGCGGCATCGCCGACGCGCTCGACATAGGCCCGCGCCAGCACCTCGCGCCGCGACGCGTCGAGCTGCTGCAGCACGCGCTGGTCGCGGTCAAGCTTCAGCTCCTCGGCCTTCTGCACAGCCAACTGCTGGTCGACCAGGCGCTCGAGGATCTGCCGGCTGGCACCGTCGGTCTGCTCGGGGCGCAGGTTGCGCTGCTGCTGCAGCACGAAGTTGATCTGGTGGACGGTGATCTCGTCCTTGTTCACCTTGGCCGCCGTCTGGCTGACGATCTGGTCCTTCTTCTCACCGCAAGCCGACAGCGTCAGCGCCAGGGACAGGGCAGCCAGCGGAAGCAGCAGTCGGGCTCGCGAACGGGCTTCGGGCAGGGGGAACTTCATCGGCAGCATCCTCGGAAATCGGCAGGGAGTTAGGGGAAGCGATGGCGCAACGCGGCCGCAGCGGGCCAAGTCGACCCTGGCAGTTGCGCACGGCTGGAAGCCGGTTCAAGCCCCTGCGCGAGTTTAGCGGCGGCCGCCGGCCGTGCCGTGTCGGCCCGACCCCCTGTGCCAGGGTGGGAGGGGCTCAGCACTTGATGCCGACGTGCAGCGCCACGATGCCGCCGGCTAGCCTGTGCACGTCGACATGGCCGAAGCCGGCTGCCTTCATCATCGCCTTCAGGGCTTCCTGATCCGGATGCATGCGGATGCTTTCGGCCAGGTAGCGGTAGCTGTCGGCGTCCTTGGCAATGAACTTGCCCAGCAGCGGCATCAGGGTGAACGAATACCAGTCATAAGGCTTTTGCAACAGCGGCGTGGGGCGCGAAAACTCCAGCACCAGCAACCGGCCGCCCGGGCGCAGCACGCGCGCCATCTCTTGCAGCGCCGCTTCCTTGCGCGTCATGTTGCGCAGGCCGAAAGCCACGCTGGCCAGGTCGAAGCTGGCGTCGGCAAAGGGCAGGTGTTCGGCGTCGCAGGCCGCCGTGGGCAGCAGCACGCCGGCGTCGAGCAGGCGGTCGCGGCCGGCGCGCAGCATGGCTTCGTTGATGTCGGTGAGCACCACGCGCCCGCTGCTGCCGGCACGTTGGGCAAAGGCACGCGCCAGGTCGCCGGTGCCACCGGCGATGTCCAGCACCTGCATGCCGGGCTGCACCGCCGCCACCGCCACCGTGTAGGCCTTCCACAGGCGGTGCAGGCCGAACGACAGCACGTCGTTCATCAGGTCGTAGCGCGTCGCCACCGAATCGAACACGCCGCGCACGCGGCTGGCCTTCTCGGCCTCGTCGACGGTCTGGTAGCCGAAGTGGGTGTCGGCCATGTCAGTGTTTGCAGGAAGAGCCCTGGGCCACGATCATCGGCGCGTCGCGGTCGGCACCGGCGGCCAGCAGGCGCGCTTCGTACTGCGCCCACAATTCGGCCTGGCGGCTGCCCAGGTGGTAGAGGTAGTCCCAGCTGAAGATGCCGCTGTCGTGGCCATCGCTGAAGCGCGGCTGCACGGCGTAGTGGCCCACGGCGATGATGTCCTCGATGCCGACCTCGCGTTTGCCGGTCTGCAGCACCTCTTGCCCGGGGCCGTGGCCCTGGACCTCGGCTGACGGCGAGTACACGCGCATCAGTTCGAAGGGAATGCGGAACGCTGCGCCGTCATCGAAGGCCACCTCGAGCACTTTGGAGGCCTGGTGCACGGTCAACGCCGTGGGCTGCGGGGAGTTGCGGTCGGAACCAGCCATTGGCGAGGGCAATCTAGGTGGACGTACCACAGTGTATCGCCGTGCCCACCCGCGGCGGCGGCCGCGGGCTCAGTCGCGCTGGCGGCGACGCAGGGCCAGGAAACCCACCAGGCCCAGGCCCGACAGCAACATGGCGTAGGTCTCGGGCTCGGGCACGGCAGCCATGACGCCGATGCTCAGCACGGCGCTGGTCTTCTCGATCGAGGAGTAGCCCAGCCCGCCTGGGGGCACGAAGGCGGCAAGGATGTTCTGCACGGTGACATTCACGTCAGAAGTGCCTGCCGGCACCACCACCGCGCCGGCTTCGGCAGACCAGTTGCGCAAGCCAAAGTCGAAAAGCGCGTTGGGCGCGAATACCGTGCTCGCGGTGACCGGATCGCTGAGCGCGCTGCCGGGCAGTGGCGTCACCGTCAGCTGCCCGCTCACCGACACCAGGGCGCCGCTGCCAAAGTAGGAGTAGCTGCCGGATTCGGCCAGACTGAAGCCGGTGAACTCGAAACCCGGCTGGGCGCTGATGCGCAGAGCAAAGGTCGATCTGGTGACGCCAAAACCAGCCTGAGACTGCGCCGTGAAGCCAGGCGAACCAGAAGGAAACCAGCTCAACTGGTTGCCCACCAGCACCGGCGAGCCGAACAGGCCGACCAGGGCGCTGTCGTACTGAAGGTCGAAACCCGACCCGACCACGGTGATCGGTACCGCAGACGCCGCGGTGCTGAACACAAGTGCCGAAATCGCTGCAACACGGCTGAACTTCATCGTGGTTTCCCTGTGTGCCGACCGTCTGGGCCAACCCTGTAACGAATTATGGCAAGCGCCCACCTTATACGTTTATGAAATGCTGCCCATTCCCCTCATTCATGGGGCTCGGCGAAATTTCTGCATGGCGCGCCCCCCAGGGCGCGCGCGCCCGCTCAGACCAGCACGCGCTCGATGCCGCCGGCGTTGGCCCGGGCCACGTACTCGGGCAGCCAGTCTTCCCCAAGCAATATCCGCGCCATTTCCACGACGATGTAGTCGGCCTCGAGCAGGCCGCTGCCCAGGTCGTCCTCGTAGCGCTTGAGGCCTTGCAGGCAGCTTGGGCAGCTGGTCAGGATCTTCAGGTTGGCCGGGGCGGCCGGGCCCAGTTGCTGGCGCAGCACCGCTTCGTCGCGGCGCAGCTCTTCCTCTTTGCGGAAGCGCACCTGAGTCGAGATGTCGGGCCGCGTCACGCCCAGGGTGCCGCTCTCGCCGCAGCAGCGCTCGCTCTTGCGCACGGCCGGGCCGATCAACGCCTTCACCGTCTTCATCGGCTCCTGCTGCTTCATGGGGCTGTGGCAGGGGTCGTGGTACAGGTAGCCGCCCGAATGCGCCGGCAGCGTGATGCCTTTTTCGAGCAGGAACTCGTGGATGTCGACGATGCGGCAGCCGGGGAAGATGTCCTCGAACTGGTAGCCCTGCAACTGGTCGTAGCAGGTGCCGCAGCTCACCACCACGGTCTTGATGTCCAGGTAGTTCAGGGTGTTGGCCACGCGGTGGAACAGCACGCGGTTGTCGGTGATGATCTTGTCGGCCTTGTCGCCCTGGCCGCTGCCGCGCTGCGGGTAGCCGCAGCACAGGTAGCCCGGCGGCAGCACGGTCTGCACGCCCGCCTGCCACAGCATGGCCTGCGTGGCCAGGCCGACCTGGCTGAACAGGCGCTCGCTGCCACAACCGGGGAAATAGAACACCGCCTCGGTCTCGGAGGTGGTGGACTTCGGGTCGCGGATGATGGGGACGTAGTCCTTGTCCTCGATGTCCAGCAGTGCGCGCGCGGTCTTCTTGGGCAGGCCGCCGGGCATCTTCTTGTTGATGAAGTGGATCACCTGCTCGCGCAGCGGCGCCGCGCCCAGCGTGGCCGGGGGCGCCTGGGTCTGGGCCCGGGCCGCGGGCCGCAGCAGCTGGTTGGCCAGGCGCTGCAGCTTGAAGCCCACGCCCACCATGGCGCCGCGCATCAGCTTGATGGTCTGCGGGTGCGTGGCGTTGAGGAACAGCATGGCCACCGCGCTGCCCGGGCGGAAGCTCTTCTGCCCCATGCGCCGCAGCAGGTTGCGCATGGCCATGGTGACGTCGCCGAAGTCGATCTTCACCGGGCACGGCGACAGGCACTTGTGGCACACGGTGCAGTGGTCGGCCACGTCCTCGAAGTCGGCCCAGTGGCGCACGCTGACGCCGCGGCGCGTCTGTTCCTCGTACAGGAAGGCCTCGATCAGCAGGGAAGTCGCCAGGATCTTGTTGCGCGGGCTGTACAGCAGGTTGGCGCGCGGCACGTGCGTGCTGCACACCGGCTTGCACTTGCCGCAGCGCAGGCAGTCCTTGATGCTGTCGCTGATGGCGCCGATGTCGCTCTGCTGCATGATCAGCGACTCGTGCCCCATCAGGCCGAAGCTGGGCGTGTAGGCCGCGCTCAGGTCGGACGGCCGGGCGTCGCCGCCCGCGCCCTGCCAGCTGCCGCGCAGCAGCTTGCCCTTGTTGAAGCGGCCCTCGGGGTCGACGCGGCGCTTGTAGTCGGTGAAGGCGGCCAGTTCTTCGTCGGTCAGGAACTCGAGCTTGGTGATGCCGATGCCGTGCTCGCCGCTGATCACCCCGCCCAGGCGCCGCGCCAGCGCCATGATGCGCGCCACCGCCTCGTGGGCGGTCTGCAACATGGCGTAGTTGTCGCTGTTGACGGGGATATTGGTGTGCACGTTGCCGTCGCCGGCATGCATGTGCAGCGCCACCCAGACGCGGCCGCGCAGCACCTCTTTGTGGATGCGGCGGCATTCGTCCAGCAGCGGGGTGAAGGCGCTGCCGGCAAACAGCTGTTGCAAAGGCTTGAGGATCTGCGTCTTCCAGCTGGCGCGCAGCCGCCAGTCCTGCAGCAGCGCGAAGAAGCTTTCGCCGCCCGCGGCCTGCACCACGTCCAGCCCGTCCAGCCACTGCTGCCACAGCGCGCGCACCTCAGCCAGCAGGGCCAGGGCCTGCTGAACGCGGTCTTCCAGCAGCTCGGCACTGGGGATTTCGCCCGCATCGTCGCCGCGACCCAGCGGCAGGTTGCCGCGCTCGAAGAAGCCCTGCAGCGCCGTCACCAGCTCGAGCTTGTTGCGCAGGCTCAGCTCGATGTTGATGCGCTCGATGCCCTCGGTGTACTCGCCCATGCGCGGCAGCGGGATCACCACGTCTTCGTTGATCTTGAAGGCGTTGGTGTGCTTGGCGATGGCCGCCGTGCGCTTGCGGTCCAGCCAGAACTTCTTGCGCGCGTCGGCGCTGACGGCCACGAAGCCTTCGCCCGCACGGCTGTTGGCGATGCGCACCACCTCGCTGGTGGCACGCGCCACGGCGTCGGCGTCGTCGCCCACGATGTCGCCGACCAGCACCATCTTGGGCAGGCCCGATCCGCCCAGCGCGCGCTTGCTCTTGGTGGCGTAGCCCACGGCCTTGAGGTAGCGGTCGTCCAGGTGCTCCAGGCCGGCCAGCAGCACGCCCTGATCGGCCAGCGAAAACAAATAGTCCTTGATCTCGACGATGCTGGGCACCGCGTCCTTGGGGTTGCCGAAGAATTCGAGGCACACCGTGCGCACGTGCGCTGGCATCTTGTGCACCACCCAGCGCGCGCTGGTGATCAGGCCGTCGCAGCCTTCCTTCTGGATGCCGGGCAGGCCGGCCAGGAACTTGTCGGTGACGTCCTTGCCCAGGCCTTCCTTGCGGAACGCGCCGCCGGGGATGTCCAGCCGCTCGGTGCGTTCGAGCTTCTTGCCCGTGGCGTCGAAGTACTTCAGCTCGAAGCTGGCCAGCGGGGCGTCATGGATCTTGCCCAGGTTGTGGTTCAGGCGTGTGACTTCCAGCCACTTGGCTTCGGGCGTGACCATGCGCCAGCTGGCCAGGTTGTCCAGCGCCGTGCCCCACAGCACGGCTTTCTTGCCGCCGGCGTTCATGGCGACGTTGCCGCCCACGCAGCTGGCCTCGGCGCTGGTGGGGTCCACCGCGAACACATAGCCGGCGCGCTCGGCCGCATCGGCCACGCGCTGGGTCACCACGCCGGCCTCGCTGTACACCGTGGCCACCGGCTGGTCCACGCCGGGCAGCTTGATCAGCTCGACCTCGGTCATGGCCTCGAGCTTCTCGGTGTTGATCACCGCGCTCTGCCAGGTCAGCGGCACGGCGCCTCCGGTGTAGCCGGTGCCGCCGCCGCGCGGCACGATGGTCAGGCCCAGGTCGATGCAGCCCTTGACCAGCGCCGCCATCTCGGCCTCGGTGTCGGGGGTGAGCACGACGAAGGGGTACTCGACGCGCCAGTCGGTGGCGTCGGTGACGTGCGAGACACGGCTCAGGCCGTCGAACTTGATGTTGTCCTTGGCCGTGGCCCGGCCCAGCACGCGACGCGCCGCCTTGCGCAAGTCCCACACGGTGCGGAAATGCGCGGCAAAGGCCTGCACCGCGGCGCCGGCGGCGGCCAGCAGTTCGCCCACCAGGCGGTCGCGCTGCGGGTCGTCGGCCGGCGTGCGGCGCTTGCCGACCTCGGCCAGGCGGTGCTGCAGCGCCTCGATCAGCAACTGCCGGCGCTTGGGGTTCTCGAGCAGGTCGTCTTCGAGATAGGGGTTGCGCTGCACCACCCAGATGTCGCCCAGCACCTCGTACAGCATGCGTGCGCTGCGGCCGGTGCGGCGCTCCTGGCGCAGCTGGCTCAGCAGCTCCCACGCGCGTGCGCCCAGCAACCGCAGCACGATCTCGCGGTCGGAGAACGAGGTGTAGTTGTAGGGGATCTCGCGCAGCCGCGGCAGGCCGCCGGGCTCGTCGCCGCCAGGTGCGCCGGGTGCGTTGCTCAAGGCCGCGGGTATCGGAAGCGGTGCATTCATAGGGTAAGCGCGGATGCTAACGCAGGGCTCCGGGCCAGCCGCACCAGGGGTTGTGCGCCGGGTGCGGGGCGGAGCGGCGGGTTAGTCCCGTAGCCGCCGGGGCCCCGGTCGTGACAGAAACCGGGGCGTCACCGAAGCGGGGCATCATCAGGGCCTAGCTCGAGAACAAACCTGCCAGGAGAATCCATGATCCGCAAGACCCCTTCCCTCGCCGCCGCCGCGCTGGCCGCCTTCTTTGCCTTGCCCGCCGCGGCGCAGACCGAGATCCAGTGGTGGCATTCGATGACCGGCGGCCTGAACGACTGGGTCGTGGGCCTGGCCGGCGGGTTCAATGCCAGCCAGAAGGATTTCAAGGTCGTTCCCACCTACAAGGGCAGCTACGACGAGTCGATGGCCGCCTCGATCGCGGCCTTCCGCGCGGGCAATGCACCCCACATCCTGCAGGTCTTCGAAGTCGGCACCGCGACGATGATGGCCAGCAAGGGCGCCATCATCCCGGTGGGCAAGGTGCTTGCCGACGCCGGCTACAAGTTCGACCCCGCGGCCTACATCCCGGCCGTGGTGGGCTACTACACGGCGCCCAACGGGCAGATGCTGAGCTTCCCCCTCAACAGCTCGACCACGGTGCTGAACTTCAACAAGGACCTGTTCAAGAAGGCCGGCCTGGACCCGAACAAGCCGCCGCAGACCTGGCCCGAACTGGCGCTGGCGGCCGCCAAGCTGAAGGCCAGCGGAATAGCCTGCCCCTTCACCACCAGCTGGCAGGGCTGGACCCAGCTCGAGAGCTTCTCGACCTGGCACAACACGCTGTTCGCGACGCAGAACAACGGCTTCGGCGGCAACAGCGCGCGCCTTGTCTTCAACAGCCCGCTGCACGTGCGCCACGTCGAGAACCTGTCCAACATGACCAAGCAAGGGCTCTTCCACTACCGCGGCCGCGGCAACAAGGCCGACGCAGCCTTCTACTCGGGTGAATGCGCGATGGCCACGGCCAGTTCGTCCACCTACGCCAGCATCAAGAAAAACGCCAAGTTCGATTTCGGCATCGCGCCCCTGCCCTACTACCCCGACGTCGCCGGCACGCCGCAGAACACGGTCATCGGCGGCGCCAGCCTGTGGGTGATGAGCGGCAAGAAGCCTGCTGAATACAAGGGCGTGGCCAGCTTCTTCAACTACCTGACGAACGCCGAGATCCAGGCCAAGAGCCACCAGGAAACGGGCTACCTGCCGATCACCCTGGCCTCGTTCGCGATGACCGAGAAGTCGGGCTTCTACAAGCAGAACCCGGGCACCGACACCGCCGTCAACCAGATGATCCGCAAGACCACCGACAAGTCGCGCGGGATCCGCCTGGGCAACATGCTGCAGATCCGCGCCATCGTGGACGAGGAACTCGAGCAGGTCTGGGCCGGCAAGAAGTCGGCCAAGGAAGGGCTGGACGAAGCCGTGAAGCGCGGCAACGAGCAGCTCGAGCGCTTCGAAAAGGCCAACAAGGGCTGAGAGGCTGAGAGTCTTTCACCCATGCCCGCCTGTCGCGCCCAGACACCCCCGCTCGTCGTTGCAAATGCTCGCCATAGCCCGAGCTATGGCTGCGCTTTGCGCCTAGATCGGGGGCGCCTGGCCGCGCCCTTCGGGCACGGCCGAAAAACTCCCAGCCTCTGAGCCTGCATTGGCCGTCGAAAAGCGCGTCCGCTTCAAGAGTTGGTGGCTGCCCTGGGTGCTGCTGGCACCCCAGGTGGCCGTCATCGCCGTCTTCTTCTTCTGGCCGGCCGGCCAGGCGCTGGTGCAGTCGCTGCAGCAGCAGGACGCGTTCGGCAGCTCGATCGAATGGGTGGGCTTGGACAACTTCCGCCGCCTGTGGGCGGATGACAGCTACCTGGCGTCGTTCAAGACTACCGCGCTGTTTTCGGTGCTGGTGGCCGGCATCGGCCTCACGGTGTCGCTGGCGCTGGCCGTCTTCGCCGATCGCGTGCTGCGCGGCGCCAACGTCTACAAGACACTGCTGATCTGGCCCTACGCGGTGGCACCCGCCGTCGCCGGCGTGCTGTGGCTGTTCATGTTCGCGCCGTCCATCGGCATCGTGAGCTTCGCGCTGCGCAGCGTGGGCATCGAGTGGAACCACCTGCTCAACGGCAACCAGGCCATGACGCTCATCGTGATGGCCGCCGTGTGGAAGCAGATCTCGTACAACTTCCTGTTCTTCCTGGCCGGCCTGCAGAGCATCCCCAAGAGCCTGATCGAGGCCGCGGCGATCGACGGCGCAGGGCCCTGGCGGCGCTTCTGGACCATCGTCTTCCCGCTGCTGTCGCCCACCACCTTCTTCCTGCTCGTCATCAACGTCGTCTACGCCTTCTTCGACACCTTCGCCATCGTCGACGCCGCCACCGAAGGCGGCCCGGGCAAGGACACCGCCATCCTCGTCTACAAGGTCTACTACGACGGCTTCAAGGCGCTGGACCTGGGCGGCTCGGCGGCGCAGAGCGTGGTGCTGATGGTCATCGTCATCGGGCTCACGGTGGTGCAGTTCCGCTACATCGAGAAGAAGGTCAACTACTGATGAATCCGCCCGTGGCTTCCGTGGCTTGCACGCATGGTTGAGCACCGCCCGCTGGCCACGGCCATTTCGCACGTCGTGCTGGTGCTGGGCGTGCTGATCGTCGCCTTCCCGCTGTACATCACCTTCGTCGCGTCGACCCACACCGCGCAGGACATCGTGCAGGTGCCGATGCCGCTGCTGCCCGGCCCGCACCTGATCGAGAACTACACCGCCGCGATCCAAGGCACGAGCGACAGCGCGGCTTCCACCGCACCGGTGGGCCGCATGATGGTGGTGAGCCTGATCACCGCGCTGGTCATCGCCATCGGCAAGATCGCGATCTCGCTGCTGTCGGCGTTTGCCATCGTCTACTTCCGCTTCCCGGGGCGCATGTTCTTCTTCTGGGCCATCTTCGTGACGCTGATGCTGCCGGTGGAGGTGCGCATCGGGCCCACCTACCAGGTGGTGTCCGACCTCGGCATGCTCAACAGCTATGCCGGCCTGACGGTGCCGCTGATCGCCAGTGCCACCGCCACCTTCCTGTTCCGGCAGTTCTTCCTGACCGTGCCCGACGAACTGGTGGAGGCCGCGCGCGTGGACGGCGCCGGCCCGCTGCGCTTCTTCAAGGACGTGCTGCTGCCCTTGAGCACCACCAGCATCGCCGCGCTCTTCGTCATCCAGTTCATCTACGGCTGGAACCAGTACCTGTGGCCGCTGCTGGTGACCACCAGCGAGGACATGTACCCGGTGGTCATCGGCATCAAGCGCATGATCAGCGGCGGTGACGCGGCCAACGACTGGAACATCGTGATGGCCACCGCCGTGCTGGCCATGATCCCGCCGGCGCTGGTCGTCATCCTGATGCAGAAGTGGTTCGTCAAGGGCCTGGTAGATACCGAAAAGTAGCCACGAGAAGCGTAAGAAGAAAAGATGGGCGCCATCGCACTCCGCAACGTCGAGAAGACCTACGGCCACGGGCCCAAGGCCGTGAAGGTGATCCACGGCGTCAACGCCGAGATTCCGGACGGCGAGTTCGTCGTCATCGTCGGCCCCAGCGGCTGCGGCAAGAGCACGCTGCTGCGCATGGTGGCCGGGCTGGAAGAAATCACGGGCGGCGAGATCGACATCGGCGGGCGTGTGGTCAACCAGTTGGAGCCGGCCGAGCGCGACATCGCCATGGTGTTCCAGAACTACGCGCTCTACCCGCACATGAGCGTTTACGACAACATGGCCTACGGGCTGAAGATCGCCAAGCTGCCCAAGCCCGAGATCGAGGCGCGGGTGCAGAAGGCTGCCAAGATCCTGGAACTGGGTGAACTGCTGCAGCGCAAGCCGCGCCAGCTGTCGGGCGGGCAACGCCAGCGTGTGGCCATGGGCCGTGCGATCGTGCGCCAGCCGCAGGTCTTTCTGTTCGACGAGCCGCTGTCCAACCTCGACGCCAAGCTGCGCGCCGCCACCCGGCTGGAGATCCGCAAGCTGCACGCCGAACTCGGCGTGACATCGCTCTTCGTCACCCACGACCAGGTCGAGGCGATGACGCTGGCGCAGCGCATGATCGTGATGGACGCCGGCCGCATCGAGCAGATCGGCACGCCCGAGCAGGTCTACGGCACGCCGGCCTCGGCCTTCGTGGCCGGCTTCATCGGCTCACCGCCCATGAACCTGCTGGCCGGCCAGGCCAGCGGCGCGCAGTTCACGGTGGACGGCCAGACGCTGCAACTGCCTGCCGCGGCGCCGCGCGACGGAGCACTGACCCTGGGCCTGCGCCCGGAGCATGTGGTGATCGACCCCGACGGCCTCTGGCCGCTGCAGGTGGAGATGCTGGAAATGCTGGGCGCCGAACGCCTGGTGCACGGCCGCCTGGGCGGCCATCTGTTCACGCTGCGCATCGAAGGCACGCTGGTGCCGCCGCGCGCGGGCAGCACGGTGCGCCTGAGCGCCGCGCCCCAGCAGATGCACTGGTTCGACGCCGCCAGCGGCCTGCGGGTGGGCCCATGACGCAGCCGGGCGACTGGTCCTTCCCGCTGTGGATTGCTCACCGCGGCGCCGGCCGCCTGGCGCCCGAAAACACCCTGGCCGCCTTCCGCGTGGGCGCCAGCCACGGCTGGCGCGCCTTCGAGTGCGACGTCAAGCTCAGCCGCGATGGCCAGCCCTTCCTGCTGCACGACGCCACGCTGGAGCGCACCACCAGCGCCCGCGGCCCGGCGGCCGAGCGCGACTGGTCCGAGCTGTCGCGCCTGGACGCCGGCGGCTGGCATTCGCGCGCCTTTGCCGGCGAGCCGCCGCCCAGCCTTGAGGCCATCGCGCGCCACGTGCAGCGCAACGGCTTTGCGCTCAACGTCGAGATCAAGCCCAGCCCGGGCCACGAAGCCACCACCGGCAGCGCCGTGGCGTTGGCCTGCCGGCGCCTGTGGCAGGGCTCGGCCACGCCGCTGCTCTTCAGCTCTTTCCAGCCTGAAGCCTTGCGCGCGTCCCAAGAAGCCGCGCCCGAGATTCCGCGCGCCCTGCTGCTGGAACGGCTGGAGCCGGGCTGGCTGGCCACCGCCCAGGCCCTGGCCTGCGTGGCCGTGGTCAGCAACCACCGGCTGATGGACGCGGCGCTGATGGCGCAACTGCGCGCCGCCGGCCTGCGCGCACTGTGCTACACGGTGAACGACGTGGACGACGCACGCCGCCTGCTGACGCTGGGCCTGGACGGCCTGATCAGCGACGCCGTCGACCGCTTCGCCCCAGCCGCGGCCGGCCTGCCGGGCTGATCAGACCGGCGGCCGCACGTCGGCTTCCAGCCCCAGCCACTGGGCGTCGTCCTCGGGCTGCGGCAACGCCACCAACTGGCGCACCAGCGGCACGTTCCAGGCCACCAGGGCCAGCAGCGCGCCCGTGCCGCCGGCAAAGCCCAATGCGGCGCGCAGGCCGATGTGTTCACCCAGCCAGCCGCCCAGCAGCGCGCCGGGGCCGGCGGCCAGCAGCGTGAGCCAGCGCATGGTGGACGTCATGCGGCCCAGCAGCGGCTCAGGCGTCACCGCCTGGCGCAGCGCCAGGAAGTTGATGAAGATGAACACCGCGCCCGTGGTGAACATCATCAGCATCAGCGCGAACGCGGCCACGCCCCAGGCATTGGCCGGGGCCACCGCCAGCAGCAGCCAGCCGGCGGCGGTGACGGCATAGCCGATCACCAGGCAGAGCCCAGGGCCCAGGCGCTGGCTGATGCGGCGCCCGAACACGCTGCCGCTGATGGTGCCCAGACCCATTCCCATGTAGCACAGGCCGATGGCGTGCTCGCCCAGGCCCAGCGTGCGCGTGGCAAACAGGATCTGCACCGTCACCGCCGCGTAATGGCACATCTGCCACACCATCATCAGCAGCGCCAGCGTCAGCAGCAGGCGGTTGCCCAGGCAGAAGCGCAGGCCCACCATCAGGTCGCGCCCGAAGTGCGCCTGCGGCCGCGGCTCGCGCCGCTCATGGATGCGGATACCGCGCAGGATCAGCGCCGAGCCGATCAGCAGCAGCGCGTTCACCACCAGCGCCAGCGGCGCGCCGAAGACCTTGATCAGCGCGCCGGCGATGCCCGGGCCCAGCACCTCGGCACCGGAGCCGGCGAGCGCGTTCTTGGCGTGCGCCTCGACCAGCCGGTCGCGCGCCACCACCTGCGTCAGCACGATCTGCGAGGCGGTGCCCGAGACCGTGTGCACCACCCCCATGATGAAGCCCACCGCATACAGCCAGGGCATGGCCAGCCAGCCCATCCACCAGGCCAGCGGCACACTCAGGGCGGCCAGCGCCACCGCCAGCTCGCCCACCACGTACACCGGCAGCTTGCGGACGCGGTCCAGCCACACGCCCGAAGGCAGCGAGAACAGGATGAAGGGCAGCAGCTCCAGGGTGGTGAGCAGGCCCATCTGCGTGGGGCTGGCCTGCAGCAGCACCGCCGCCGTCAGCGGCAACGCCAGCATCAGCACCTGGTTGCCGAAGGACGCGGTGAGGATGGAGCTCCACAGCCGCCGGTAGGCGGGATCGCGCAGCAGGTCGCCGGGCGGCAGGCGGAACAGTGCGGGCAGGCGCAATGGCGGCTCGGGGCGGACGGCCAGGGAGGGCGGATTGTAGGAGTCCACCCGGCCGCCGTACCCCTCTTGCCGCGCCCAGGAACCCGGGGGGGCGATGTGCGTAGCATCGGTGCTGCCAGGCCGCAGGATGTCCGCGGCCGCGCCCCCGACCAGGATGCCAGCCATGCCCGCCAGCCGCCTCAGTGCCCGCCCTCCACCGCAGCCCGACGCCCGAGTGCCGCCGCCTCGTCGGCGCCAGGGCGCCTGGCTGGCGCTGGGCGTCGCTTGCCTGGTGACGGCCTGCGCTGCGCAGACCAGCCCACCCAGCCGGCCCGGTGCCCCGGGTGCGGGCCTGGAGGTCGAAGCCGCGTTGCGCGCCCGCATCGACGCCGAGATCGGCAGCGCCGCCTGCACCGACGCTGCGGAGTGCCGGCTGCTGCCCATCGGCCACAAGGCCTGCGGCGGCCCCGCGGGTTGGAAGCCCTGGTCGGTGGCCACGGCCCAGCCGGAACGCCTGCGCGAGCTGGCCGACGAACTGGCGGCCTTGCAGCGCCAGCGCATCCAGGCGCGGGGTCTGATGTCGAATTGCCGCTACGAGGCCGAGCCCGGCGTCACCTGCCGCAACCAGCGCTGCGTGCTGCTGCCGGGCGGCGACACCCGGTAGTGGCAGTCGAACGGGCTCAGGACCGGTAGTCGGCGTTGATGCTCACGTAGTCGTGTGACAGGTCGCAGGTCCACACCGTGGCCTGGGCGCCGTCGCCCGGCGCGCGGTGCAGGTGCACGCGCACGGTGATCTCGCTCTGCTTCATCACGCGCTGGCCGTCTTCCTCGCGGTACGTGGGGTGGCGGCCGCCCCGGTGCACCACGTGCACGTCGTCCAGGTGCAGGTCGATCAGGCCCTGGTCCAGGTCGGCGATGCCGGCATAGCCCACCGCGGCCAGGATGCGCCCCAGGTTGGGGTCGCTGGCAAAGAAGGCGGTCTTGACCAGCGGCGAGTGCGCCACGGCATAGGCGGCCAGCCGGCACTCGGCCTCGCTGCGCCCGCCCAGCACCTGGATGGTGATGAACTTGGTCGCGCCCTCGCCGTCGCGCACGATGGCCTGCGCCAGCTGCTGCGCCACCGCCACCACGGCGTCGCGCAGTGCGCGGCCGGCGGGCGAATCCAGCGCGGTGATGGGCGCGTGCGCGGCGCGGCGCGTGGCGATGAGCATGAAGGAATCGTTGGTCGAGGTGTCGCCGTCGATGGTGATGCGGTTGAAGCTCAGGCCCGCGGCCTCGTCCAGCAGCGGCTGCAGCAGGGCCGGGTCCAGCGCGGCGTCGGTGGCGATGTAGCCCAGCATGGTGGCCATGTCGGGCCGGATCATGCCGGCGCCCTTGGAGATGCCGGTGACGGTGACGGTGTGGCCGTCGATGCTGATCTGCCGCGACGCCGCCTTGGGCAGGGTGTCGGTGGTCATGATGCCCTGCGCTGCCTCGAACCAGTGCGCCGGCGCCAGGTCGGCCAGGGCCGCGGGCAGGCCGGCCTCGATGCGCTCGACCGGCAGCGTTTCCATGATCACGCCGGTGGAAAAGGGCAGCACCTGCGTGGGCTGCAGGCCCATCAGGCCGGCCAGCGATGCGCAGGTGCGGCGCGCGCGCGCCAGGCCGTCGGCGCCGGTGCCGGCGTTGGCATTGCCGGTGTTGACGACCAGGGCTCGGATGGCGTTGCCGGCCAGCCCCAGGTGTTCGCGGCACAGTTGCACCGGCGCGGCGCAGAAGCGGTTGCGCGTGAACACACCGGCCACGACAGCGCCCTCTTCCAGCGCAAACACCACCAGGTCGCGCCGGTTGGGCTTGCGCACGCCGGCCATGGCCACGCCGATGCGCAGGCCGGGGATGGGATGCAGATCGGCCGCGAAGGGGGGAGTCAGATTGACAGGCATGCGGGGCACCAGAACCGGAGGGAGGGAGCATTCTAGGAGGCAGCCCAGCCCGCGGAACCTGCGGGCGCTGGCAGGCAGGGGGCAACGGACACGAGAGCGTCTCGCTCCCAAGAGATTAGGGGGAATGCCCGGAGACTGCGCCCGTCCCAGTGTTTGCGAGATTGACACTCATTCCACTCGCCAGCCAGCATTGGCCGCTTGCACAACCATTGGAGAGATCGCATGCGATTTCGATCGGTTAGCGTACTGGCCACGTTGGCAGGCATCCTCGGGGTCACCGCGCCCCTCCACTCCGGCGCGGCGCGCCCCGAGCCCTTGGCCGGCGCAGGTGGCCTGGTCAAGCCCGTCTGGACGCCACTGGGTGTGGGCAAACAACCCGTCACCGTCGTGGTGCAGCTGGCGGGCGACCCGGTTTCGGTGCAGCAAGGCAATGCCGGGCGCAAGCTCGACAAGCGCGAGAAAGACCTGCTGAAGTCGCAGCTGAAAGGCCCACAGCAGGCGCTGCACGCCAACATCCAGGGGCTGGGCGGCACCGTGCTGAACAGCTACCAGATGGCCTACAACGGCGTGAAGGTGCGCATCGCGCGCGACAAGGTCGAACAACTCAGCGCGCTGCCCAACGTCATCGCGGTGCGACCGGTGTTCCCGATCAAGCGCCACAACGAACGCGGCGTGCCCGCGATCGGCACCCCGGCCGTCTGGCAGAACCTGGGCCTGCGCGGTGAAGGCGTCAAGATCGCCATCATCGACACCGGCATCGACTACACCCACGCCAACTTCGGCGGCCCCGGTACGGTGGCCGCCTACAACACGGCACGCGCCACAGAGGCCGCGCCTGCAGACCCGCTGCTCTTCGGGCCGCAGGCGCCGCGCATCAAGGGCGGCTTCGACTTCGTCGGCGACAGCTACAACGCCGACGACAGCGACCCGGCCACGTTCCAGCCGATCCCCCATCCCGACCCCAACCCGCTGGACTGCAACGGACACGGCTCGCACGTGGCGGGTTCTGCTGCCGGCTCGGGCGTCACCGCCAACGGCGCCACCTACAGCGGCCCCTACAACGCAAGCACCATTGCCGGCAACAGCTGGTTGATGGGCCCCGGCGTTGCCCCCAAGGCCGACTTGTATGCGCTGCGCGTCTTTGGCTGCGACGGCTCGACCGACGTCACTGTCGACGCCATCGAGTGGGCCGTCGACAACGACATGGACGTGATCAACATGTCGCTGGGCTCGTCGTTCGGCACCCGCGACGATCCTTCCGCCGTGGCATCGACCAATGCCGCCAAGGCGGGCGTGATCGTCGTGGCCTCGGCCGGCAACTCGGGCCCCAACCAGTACATCACGGGCTCACCGGGCAGCGCAGACGGCGCGATCGCCGTCGCCGCCAGCGACCCCACCGAGAGCTTCCCCGGGGCTGCGCTGGCGCTCAGCACGGGCGGGGCGCCCGTGCTGGCGCAGAACTCCAACGGAGCCGCCTTCGCCAGTGGCAGCAGCTTCCCCATCGTGGTGCTGCGCGATGCGGCCGGCAATGTGTCGCTGGGCTGCAATCCGGCTGAGTACGTCGGCGTTGCCGGCAAGCTGGTGGTCACCCAGCGCGGCACCTGCGCGCGGGCTGCACGCGCGGTCTTTGCCCAGAAGGCCGGCGCGGCGGCGGCGGCCATGATCGACACCAGCACCGGCTATCCGCCGTTCGAAGGGACGATCACCAACAACCCCGACACCGGTGAAGAGCTCCTGGTGACGATCCCGTTCTTCGGGATCAAGGGCCTGGCGGCCAGTGCCACGTCTGACGGCGGCCGCCTGCGTCTGGCCGACGGCGGCAGCGCGATGGCCACGAATGCGCAGATTGCCAACCCCAACTTCCTGGGCTTCGCGTCGTTCTCGTCCGGCGGGCCACGCGGAGGCGACAGTTCGCTCAAACCCGACATCACGGCCCCCGGCGTCAGCATCGTCTCCGCCGGCAGCGGCACCGGCAACCGCCCCGCGACCCTCTCGGGCACCTCGATGGCCGCGCCCCACGTCGCCGGCGTTGCAGCGCTCACGCGTCAGGCGAATCCGCACTGGAAGGTTGCCGACATCAAGGCGGCGATCGTCAACACTGGCGACCCCGCCCAGGTGGCCCTGTACCGCACCAGCCGCGGTGGCACCGGCCTGGTGCAACCGGGCAAGTCGACAGCCGCCCAGGTGGTGGCCCGCGGCGACGGCGGCCGCTTCGCGGTGGCGCTCAGCTTCGGCCTGGAAGAGATCAACCACGATTTCCGCGGCAGCAAGACGATCGAACTCGTCAACCACGGCAACACGGCCGCCAGCTTCGACGTGAGCCAGACCCTGCCCCGCGGCTCCGCCCACACCGTCACGCTGAACCGTGCCCGGGTCACCGTGCCGGCACGCAGATCCGTCGAGGTGGACGTGACGCTGCATGTGCCGGTCGCCACGGCCGGAGCCTCCAACGGCGCCGGGCTTTCCTTCCAGGAGGTCGCCGGCATCGTGCAGTTCACGCCGGTCTCGGCAGCTGACAACAACGGCGTGGCTCTGCGGGTTCCCTACTACCTGGTGCCCCGTGCCCTGTCGCAGGTGTCCACGCGCATCGGCCGGCTCAGTGCTTCCAACCCGTCGACCACGGCGACGGTGAGCAACCGCGGTGGCGGCATTGCCGGCGACGCCGACTTCTACGCCTGGGGTCTGGAAGACCGCAAGGAGCCCGGCAGGGCGTCCAACGACGTGCGGGCGGTCGGTGCCCAGTCCTTCCCGTTCCCGTCCGCGGCCGACCCCAACCGCCACTTGCTCATCTTTGCCGTCAACACCCACGACCGCTGGTCGAACGCGACGACGAACGAGTTCGACATCGCGGTCGACGTCAACGGCGACGGCATCGACGACTACATCGTGGTCGGCGTCGACCAGGGCGCGGTGCAGACCGGCAGCTTCAACGGCGTCATGGGCTCCTTCGTGTTCAGCACCCGTTCGCCCGGCGCGTCTATCGCCTTCCTGGCCACCGCACCGACCGACAGTTCGACGGCGCTGCTGCCGGTGCTGAGCTCGCAACTCTGCCGCGCGGCCGAGCCCTGCCTGTCGGCGACCAGTCCGCGCATCAGCTACGGCGTGACGGCCTTCGACCTGGCCAACGGCGGCACCAAGGTCGTTCCGGGCCGGGCCAAGTACAACGTCTGGGCCAGTGCCATCAGCCAGGGCGGCTTTGCCACCGTGGCCCCAAGTGCCGTCGACAACACGGTTGCCATCACCGTCAACCCCGCTGAGTGGGCGCTGACGCCCGCCAAGGGCCTGATGGTCGTGACGCTCGACAACAAGAGCGGCAAGGAAGAAGCCCAGCTCATCGACGTGACGCTGCGAAGGTAGCAGACCGCGACTTGTTCGGTCGCAAGGGGCCGGCAGGCATGCCCGCCCCTTTTTCGTTGTGCACGCGGCGCGTGCCCGTTTCAGCACCGCGGGTCAGCGTGCAAGCGCACCGATTGCCGCCCGGGGCGCTGCGATGCCCCGGCCCGCGTGCCTCAGGCCAGGCGGCCGTGGCAGTTCTTGTACTTCTTGCCGCTGCCGCAGGGGCAGGGTTCGTTGCGACCGACCTTGGGCACCGGTGCTTCACCCAGCAGCCCGGTGTCGGCCACCTGGCTGACGCCGCCGTCCTCGGTGGGCGCGGTGTAGGTCACGTTGCTCAACTGGGCGGCCCGCTGCTCCAG
>JALHPY010000033.1 GCA_022842305.1 Rubrivivax sp. | reverse complement strand
CTGGCCCTGCTGGCCAACCTGAACCCGCGCCGCTTTGCCGTGCAGGCCCTGGTGCTGTGCCCCACGCGCGAGCTGGCCGACCAGGTGACGCAAGAGCTGCGCCGGCTGGCGCGCGCCGAGGACCACATCAAGATCCTGACGCTGTGCGGCGGCGCCACCATGCGCCCGCAGCTGGCCAGCCTGGAACACGGCGCGCACATCGTGGTGGGCACGCCGGGGCGACTGCTGGACCACCTGGAGCGCGGCAGCCTGAAGCTGGACGCGCTGAACACCCTGGTGCTGGACGAGGCCGACCGCATGCTGGACATGGGCTTCCACGACGACATCGCCGCGGTGGCCAAGCAGTGCCCCACGCAGCGCCAGACGCTGCTGTTCTCGGCCACCTATCCCGAAGGCATCACCAAACTCAGTGCGGCCTTCATGCGCACGCCCAAGGAAGTGAAGCTGCTGGACGTGCCCGCTTCCACGCAGATCCGTCAGCGCTTCTTCGAGGTGCGTGAAGACGAGCGCCTGCACGCCGTGGGCCTGCTGCTGGGCCACTACCGGCCGGTCAGCACGCTGGCCTTCTGCAACACCAAGCAGCAGTGCCGCGACCTGGTGGCGGTGCTGCGCGCCCAGAGCTTGCTGGCGCTGGAACTACACGGTGACCTGGAGCAGCGCGAGCGCGACCAGGTGCTGATCCGCTTTGCCAACCGCAGCATCAGCGTGCTGGTGGCCAGCGACATCGCCGCGCGCGGGCTGGACATCGCCGGGCTGGAAGCGGTGATCAACGTCGACATCACGCCCGACCCGGCCACGCACACCCACCGCATCGGCCGCACCGGCCGCGTGGACCAGGCCGGCTGGGCCTTCAGCCTGGCCAGCGTGGACGAGATGGGCCGCGTCGGTGCCATCGAGCAGGCGCTGGGCTTTGCCAGCGAATGGCTCCCGCTGGCCGCGCTGGTGCCGCAGGGCCAGGGGCCGCTGCGCCCGCCCATGCAGACGCTGCAGATCCTGGGCGGGCGCAAGGAGAAGATCCGCGCCGGCGATGTGCTGGGCGCGCTGACCAAGGACATGGGCTTTGCCGCGGCGCAGATCGGGCGCATCAACGTCAACGACTTCGCCACCTACGTGGCGGTGGAATCCGGCATCGCAGACCAGGTGCTCAAGCGGCTGGCGTCGGGCAAGGTCAAGGGGCGCAGCGTCAAGGTGCGGCTGCTGGACGATTGAGACGCGGTAATCTTGCGGCCCGCGCAGCGCCGCTGCTGCTGCGCCAGCCTTCCAGCCACCTCCCTCGCAAGCGCATGAACCAGCCCGACTCCGCCATCGTCCAGGCCCTGGCCCCCACGGGCCGCCTGCGCGCCTCCATCAACCTGGGCAACCCGGTGCTGGCGCGCGCCGGTGCCGACGGCCAGCCCGAAGGCGTGTCGGTGGATCTGGCGCGCGGCCTGGCGCAGCGCCTGGGCGTGCCGGTGGCGTTGCAGGTGTTCGAGGTGGCGGCGCGCTCGGTCGAGGCGGTGGCCACCGGGCAGGCCGACATCGGCTTCTTTGCCATCGACCCGGGTCGCGGCGCGGCCATCGCCTTCACCCCACCCTATGTGCTGATCGAGGGCTGCTACCTGGTGCGCGACGATTCGCCGCTGCAGCACAACGACGAGGTCGACACCGCCGGCCGGCGCGTGGTGGTGGGCAAGGGCAGCGCCTACGACCTGCACCTGACGCGCGCCATCCGCCAGGCCGAGATCGTGCGCGCGCCCAGTTCGCAGACGGTGGTCAGCACCTTCGTCGAGCAGGGCCTGGACGTGGCCGCCGGCGTACGCCAGCAACTGCTGGCCGACGCCGCGCAGCACGGCGGGTTGCGCCTGCTGCCCGGGCGCTTCATGGTCATCCGCCAGGCCATGGGCTGCCCACGCGCGCGCGGCGACGCTGCGGCGGCCTTCGTTTCGGCCTATGTCGAGGAGATGAAGGCCAGCGGCTTCGTCGCCCAGGCTTTGGCCCGCCATGGCGTGAGCGGCGCCGCCGTCGCGCCGCCCGGAGACACCGCCGCCTGACCTCGCAGCAGAACCCTCAAGCCCCGGTCCTGCACCCGGGTTTACCTTGATTCTGCAGGGTTCGGTATGTACACTTCATGCATACCGAGTTCGCCAACCCTGAAGGAAGCGCATGGAAGCCACTGTCGCCGAACGCGGCCAGATCACGCTACCCAAGGCCGTGCGTGACGCCCTGGGGTTGACCAAGGGCACGCAGCTCAAGGTCGAGCTCGACGGCAGCCGCATCATCCTGCGCAAGAACGTCGACGACGCTGTCTCGCGACTGCGCGGCCGCTTCAAGCTGCCACCCGGCGTGACCACCGACGACATCATGCGCGAGCTGCGCGGCCGCGCCCCGGGTGATCCGGTCGAGCCCTGAGCCACGGCGCCCCGGCCACTATGATTGCCATCGACTCCTCCGTGCTCATCGACCTGCTGGGCGACGATGCCCGCGCCGAAGCCGCCGAGGACAGCCTGCGCCAGGCGCTGGGGCGAGGCCCGGTGGTGGTTTGCGATGTCGTCGTCAGCGAGGTCGTCTCTGGCCTGGGCTATGGCGCCGAACTGCTCGACACGCTGGAAGACGCCGGCATTGCCTATTCGGCCATCGAGTCGCGTGCCGCTGTGCGCGCCGGCGAGATGCAGCGCCGCTACAAGGAACGCCGCAAGGCCGCCGGCCTTGCCCCCGTGGGCGAGCGCACCGTGCCGGATTTCCTGATCGGCGCCCACGCACTGCTTCAGTGCACCGCCCTCATCACACGCGACGCGGGCTTCTTCCGCGACTACTTCAAAGGCCTGAAGGTCATCGTCCCGCAGGTTTGACGTCAGCCTGCCCTGCCATCCTCCCTCATCCACTCCCGGAGCCGCCCCCCATGCTGCAAGCCTACCGTCAACATGTCGCCGAACGCGCTGCGCTCGGCATCCCGCCGCTGCCGCTCGACGCCAAGCAGGTGGCCGCACTGGTCGAACTGATCAAGGCCCCGCCGGCCGGCGAAGACGCCTTCCTGATGGACCTGCTGACGCACCGCGTGCCCCCGGGCGTGGACGACGCGGCCAAGGTCAAGGCCAGCTTCCTGGCCGCGGTGGCGCACGGTGATCTGAAGGTCGGCCTGGTCAGCAAGGCCAAGGCGACTGAACTGCTGGGCACCATGGTCGGCGGCTACAACGTGCACCCGCTGATCGAACTGCTGGACGACGCCGACGTCGCCGCCGTGGCCGCCGCCGCGCTGAAGAAGACGCTGCTGATGTTCGACTTCTTCAACGACGTGGCCGACAAGGCCAAGGCCGGCAACGCCCACGCCAAGGGCGTGATGCAGAGCTGGGCCGACGCCGAGTGGTTCACCACCCGCCCCGAAGTGCCCAAGACCATCACCGTCACCGTCTTCAAGGTGCCCGGCGAGACCAACACCGACGACCTGAGCCCCGCGCCCGACGCCTGGAGCCGCCCCGACATCCCGCTGCACTACCTGGCGATGCTGAAGAACACGCGCCCCGGCGCCGCCTTCAAGCCCGAGGAAGACGGCAAGCGCGGCCCGATGAAGTACATCGACGAGCTCAAGGGCAAGGGCCACCTGGTGGCCTACGTGGGCGACGTGGTGGGCACCGGCTCCAGCCGCAAGAGCGCCACCAACAGCGTGATCTGGGCCACCGGCCAGGACATCCCCTTCGTGCCCAACAAGCGCTTCGGCGGCGTCACGCTGGGCGGCAAGATCGCCCCGATCTTCTTCAACACGCAGGAAGACTCGGGCGCGCTGCCCATCGAAGTGGACGTGTCCAAGCTCGAGATGGGCGACGTCATCGACATCCAGCCCTACGCCGGCAAGATCGTCAAGAACGGCGCCGTGGTCACCGAGTTCCAGATCCGCAGCGAAGTGCTGTTCGACGAGGTGCGCGCCGGCGGCCGCATCAACCTGATCATCGGCCGCAGCCTCACCGCCAAGGCGCGTGACTTTCTGGGCCTGCCCGCCAGCAGCATCTTCCGCCTGCCCCAGGCGCCGGCCGCCACCAAGGCCGGCTACACCCTGGCGCAGAAGATGGTTGGCCGCGCCTGCGGCCTGCCCGAGGGCCAGGGCATGCGCCCGGGCACCTACTGCGAACCCAAGATGACCAGCGTCGGCAGCCAGGACACCACCGGCCCGATGACGCGCGACGAGCTCAAGGATCTGGCCTGCCTGGGCTTCAGCGCCGACCTGGTGATGCAGAGCTTCTGCCACACCGCGGCCTACCCCAAGCCGGTGGACGTGAAGACCCACCGCGAGCTGCCGGCCTTCATCAGCAACCGCGGCGGCATCGCGCTGCGCCCGGGCGACGGCGTCATCCACAGCTGGCTCAACCGCATGCTGCTGCCCGACACCGTGGGCACCGGCGGCGACAGCCATACGCGCTTCCCCATCGGCATCAGCTTCCCCGCAGGTTCGGGCCTGGTGGCCTTCGGCGCCGCCACCGGCGTCATGCCGCTGGACATGCCCGAGAGCGTGCTGGTGCGCTTCAAGGGCCAGATGCAGCCCGGCATCACGCTGCGCGACCTGGTGCACGCGATCCCGCTGTACGCCATCAAGAAGGGCCTGCTCACGGTGGCCAAGGCCGGCAAGATCAATGAGTTCTCGGGCCGCATCCTCGAGATCGAGGGCCTGCCTGACCTCAAGGTCGAACAGGCTTTCGAGCTGAGCGACGCCAGCGCCGAGCGCAGCGCCGCCGGCTGCACCGTGCGCCTGAACCAGGAACCGATCATCGAGTACCTCAACAGCAACATCGTGCTGCTGAAGAACATGATCGCCCAGGGCTATGCCGACAAGCGCAGCCTGGAGCGCCGCATCGGCAAGATGCAGGAATGGCTGGCCGCGCCCACGCTGCTCGAAGCCGACAAGGACGCCGAGTACGCGCACGTCATCGAGATCGACCTGGCCGACATCAAGGAGCCCATCCTGTGCTGCCCCAACGACCCGGACGACGCCAAGTTCCTGAGTGAAGTGGCCGGCACCAAGATCGACGAGGCCTTCATCGGCAGCTGCATGACCAACATCGGCCACTTCCGCGCGGCCAGCAAGCTGCTCGAAGGCAAGCGCGACATCCCGGTCAAGCTGTGGGTGGCCCCGCCCACCAAGATGGACGCGGCCGAGCTCACCAAGGAAGGCCATTACGCCAACTTCGGCAGCGCCGGCGCGCGCACCGAGATGCCCGGCTGCAGCCTGTGCATGGGCAACCAGGCCCAGGTGCGCGAAGGCGCCACGGTGGTGTCCACCAGCACGCGCAACTTCCCCAACCGCCTGGGCAAGAACACCAACGTGTACCTGGCCTCGGCCGAACTGGCGGCCATCGCCAGCAAGCTGGGCCGCCTGCCCACCGTGGCCGAGTACCACGCCGACATGGGCGTGATCAACGCCGACGGCGCCAAGGTCTACCGCTACATGAACTTCAATCAGATCGAGGAATACGCGGACGTGGCCAAGGACGTGACGGCCTGAGCCGCGCAACCCGTGCCATGACCAGGGCGGCCCGCAAGGGCCGCCCTTTTTCGTCCGCGCCCGGCGCGCATCAGCTGATGCGGAAAACCAGCTTGCAGGCCTGGGGCGGCGCCACTACCCTGCCGCGCTGCGCCCAACCCACAGGAGCACCACCGTGACCCAGACCCCCCGCCGTTTCGAGACCCTGGCCGTGCACGCCGGCTACTCGCCCGAACCCACCACCAAGTCCGCGGCCGTGCCGTTGTACCAGACGGTGGCCTACGCCTTCGACAGCGCCCAACACGGCGCCGACCTGTTCGACCTGAAGGTGCCGGGCAACATCTACACGCGCATCATGAACCCGACGCAGGACGTGCTGGAGCAGCGCGTGGCGGCCTTGGAAGGCGGCATCGCTGCGCTGGCGCTGGCCTCGGGGCAGGCGGCGGTGACCTACTCGATCATGACCATCGCCGAGGCCGGCGACAACATCGTCGCCAGCAGTGCGCTCTATGGCGGCACCTACAACCTGCTGGCGCACACGCTGCCGCAGTACGGCATCAACACGCGCTTTGCCGACTACCGTGACCCGGCCAGTTTCGAGCCGCTGATCGATGAGCGCACCAAGGCCGTGTTCGTCGAATCGCTGGGCAACCCGCAGGGCAACGTGACCGACATCGCCGCGATCGCGGCCATCGCGCACCGCCACGGCGTGCCGCTGATCGTGGACAACACCGTGGCCACGCCCTACCTGAGCCGGCCCTTCGAACACGGCGCCGACATCGTGGTGCACTCGCTCACCAAGTACATGGGCGGGCACGGCACCAGCGTGGGCGGGGCCATCGTCGACAGCGGCAAGTTCCCCTGGGCCCAGCACAAGGCGCGCTTCAAGCGCCTGAACGAGCCCGACGTGTCCTACCACGGCGTGGTCTACACCGAGGCCCTGGGCCCGGCCGCCTATATCGGCCGTGCGCGCGTGGTGCCGCTGCGCAACATCGGCGCGGCCATCTCGCCCTTCAACGCCTGGCTCATCCTGCAGGGCATCGAGACGCTGTCGCTGCGCGTGGACCGCATCAGCGACAACGCGCTCGCCGTTGCCCGCTTCCTCAAGAGCCACCCCAAGGCGGGTTGGGTCAACTACGCCGGCCTGCCGGAACACCCCGACCACGCGCTGGTGCACAAGTACCTGTCGGGCAAGGCCTCGGGCCTGCTGACCTTCGGCGTGAAGAGCGCCCCGGGCGCCGGCCGCGCTGCCGGTGCGCGCTTTCTGGACGCGCTGCAGCTGTTCACGCGCCTGGTGAACATCGGCGACGCCAAGTCGCTGGCCACGCACCCGGCGTCCACCACCCACCGCCAGCTGGCGCCGGATGAACTGCTGAAGGCCGGCGTGAGCGAGGACGCGGTGCGCCTGTCGGTGGGCATCGAGCACATCGACGACCTGATCGCCGACCTGGCGCAGGCGCTCGACGCCGTGTAATTCAGCCCGCGGCGCTCAGCCGCCGGGCCAGGGCCAGCGCCTCGGGCGTGGCGCCCGGCGCCGGGCCGGGGTCTGACGCGGGGTCGTGGTCCAGCACGGTGCGCAGCAGGCGACGCAAGGCCTCGGGCTGCGGCGTCACCGGGCCGGCAAAGTGCAGCCGGCCGGCGGCGCCGATCAGCAACAGCGTGGGGAAGGTCTCGACGTCCAGCTCGCCCAGCAGATCGGCTTCGTCCTCGATGTCGATCCAGCGCAGGTGCACGGCCGCTCCAGACGCCCCCAGCTCATCCAGCACCTGGTTCAGCACCGCCGCGTAGTCGTCGCACAGGCGGCACCAGCCGGCGCACAGGCAGGCCACCAGCAGGCCCGGTGGGTGCATCGCGCCGCCTGCGGTCGGGTCAGGCGTTGGGCGGCAGGCCGGCCGCGTCGAAGAAGCCTTCGAACAGCGCCGAGCTCAGGTAGCGCTCGCCCGAGTCGGGCAGCACCACGACGATGGTCTTGCCGGCGTGCTCGAGCTTGTGCGCCCAGCGCACGGCCACGGCCGCGGCGGCGCCGCAGGAGATGCCGGCCAGGATGCCTTCCTCGCGCGCCAGGCGGCGGGCGAATTCGATCGCCTCTTCATTGCTGACCTGCTCGATGGCGTCCACCAGCGACAGGTCCAGCACGTCGGGCACGAAGCCCGCGCCTATGCCCTGGATCTTGTGCGGCCCGGGCTTGATCTCTTGCCCGGCGCGGGTCTGCGTCAGCACCGGGCTGGCGCTGGGTTCCACCGCCACGCTGATGATCGCCTTGCCCCTGATGCGCTTGATGAAGCGCGTCACGCCGGTGATGGTGCCGCCCGTGCCCACGCCGCTGACGAAGATGTCGACCGCGCCGTCGGTGTCGTCCCAGATCTCGGGGCCGGTGGTGGCTTCGTGGATGGCCGGGTTGGCCGGGTTCTTGAACTGCTGCAGCAGCAGGTACTTGGGGTCGCTGGCAGCGATCTCTTCGGCCTTGGCAATGGCGCCCTTCATGCCCTTGGCGCCTTCGGTCAGCACCAGCCTGGCACCGTAGGCCAGCAGCAGCTTGCGCCGCTCGATGCTCATGGTCTCGGGCATGGTCAGGGTCAGCGGGATGCCGCGCGCCGCTGCCACGAAAGCCAGGGCGATGCCGGTGTTGCCGCTGGTGGGCTCGACCAGTTCCTTGCCCGGGCCCAGCAGGCCGCGCCTTTCGGCGTCCCAGATCAGCGCCGCGCCGATGCGGCACTTGACCGAGTAGGCCGGGTTGCGGCCTTCGATCTTGGCCAGCACGGTGGCCTGGGCGCCGTCGGTGACGCGGTTCAGGCGTACCAGCGGCGTGCGGCCGATGGACAGCGAGTTGTCCTGGTAGATCGTGCTCATGCGGGGGTTCTCCTTGCAGTGCTCGTCAGGGTGCGTGCCTGGGGGAGCATAACGGCGCAGCGCCTGCGCCCGCCCGGGCCTGCCGCGGCGGATTCATATGTCGAAGCTCTCACCCGGCTCGGCTGCCAGCGCCTGGCGCACGCGCTCGCGCGTGAGCGTGGGCGCGAAGGTGTGGATGAAGTCCAGCGCGTAGTCGCGCAGCCAGGCGCCGCGCTTGACGGCCACGCGCGTGGTGTTGGTGGCGAACAGGTGGCGCGCGTCCAGCGCCTGCAGCGGCGCGTCGCGGCCAATGTCGAAGGCCACCGAGGCGATCACGCCCACGCCCAGGCCCAGCTCCACGTAGGTCTTGATGACGTCGGCGTCCATGGCCGACAGCACGATGTCCACCGCGATGCCGTCGCGCCCGAAGGCCTGGTCGATGTGGCTGCGGCCGGTGTAGCCGGCCTCATAGGTGATCAGCGGAAACTGCGCCAGCCGCTGCAGCGTCAGCGCCCGGCCTGCTGCCGACTCCTGCGCCAGCGCGTGGCCGGGCGGCACCACCACCACGTGCGTCCAGCGGTAGCAGGGCAGGGTCACCAGGTCGGGGTAGTCGGCCAGGGCTTCGGTGGCCACGCCGATGTCGGCCTGGCCGCTGAGCACCAGCTGTGCGATCTGCCGCGGCGAGCCCTGCTGCAGGTGCAGCGTCACCTGCGGGTGCGCGCCGCGGAAGTCGCGCACGGCCGTGGGCAGGGCGTAGCGCGCCTGGGTGTGGGTGGCGGCCACGGTGAGCAGGCCGCGGTCCTGCTGGGCGAAATCGGCGCCGGCGCGCTTCAGGTTATCGGCCTCCTGCAGCAGTCGCTCGACGATGGGCAGGGCGGTCTGCCCGGGCGGGGTAAGGCCCATCAGGCGGCGGCCGGCGCGCACGAAGAGCTCCACGCCCAGCTCGTCTTCCAGCTCCTTGATCTGGCGGCTCACGCCCGGCTGCGAGGTGTGCAGCGCTTCGGCCACCAGGGTGAGGTTGAAGCCCTGGCGCACGGTTTCGCGCACCGAGCGCAACTGCTGGAAGTTCATGGGACGTGGGGGCTTGCGGCTGCTCAGTCGGCGAGTGTGTTCGCTGCGGCAGATGCGCGCAACGAATCAAGACGACTTAGCTTATGCGCAAAACGCGTAAGCCGCGATCAGCCGGGTTCACCCAGCGCCTTCTCGATGCGCCGCCGCGGCACGCGCGCCTTGGGCACCGGGCCGTCGAACCAGCTGCGCACGTCTTCTTCCAGCCCGATGCCGTGCATGTAGTTGTAGACGGCCTTCTTCAGCCCGGCGCCCAGCGCGTCGTGGTCGGTGCCGGTGGGGTCGACGAAGCCCACGTCGTTCTTGGCAAAGCCCCCCGGCGGCAGCGGTAGCAGCGTCACGCCAAAGGCCGCAGGGTCCTGGCCCACCGGCGAATGCACGGTGCAGGCAAACCGATGCCAGAAGCCGCTGTGGATGCAGCCGGCGGCAAACAGCTGGCGCACCAGCTCCAGCGCGTCCACCGTGTCCTGCAGCGTCTGCGTGGGGAATCCGTACATCAGGTAGGCGTGCACCAGCACGCCGGCGTCGGCAAAGCCCTTGGTCACGCGCGCCACCTGGTCGACCGAGACACCCTTGTTCATCAGCGCCAGCAAGCGGTCTGACGCCACCTCCAGCCCGCCGCTGATGGCGATGCAGCCGCTGGCCGCCAGCTGCTGGCACAGCGCCGGGGTGAAGGTCTTCTCGAAGCGGATGTTGCCCCACCAGCTGATGGCCAGCTGCCGCCGCTGCAACTCGGCCGCCAGCGCCTTGAGCGCCTTGGGCGGCGCCGCCTCGTCGACGAAGTGAAAGCCGGTCTGGCCGGTCTCGGCCACGATGGCCTCGATGCGGTCGACCAGGGTGCCGGCGCTGGCCGCCTCGTAGCGGCTGATGTAGTCCAGGCTCACGTCGCAGAAGCTGCACTTCTTCCAGTAGCAGCCGTGGGCCACCGTCAGCTTGTTCCAGCGGCCGTCGCTCCACAGCCGGTGCATGGGGTTGAGCATGTCCAGCAGCGACAGGTATCGTTGCAGCGGCAGCCCGTCCCAGGTGGGCGTGCCGACGTCTTCGAAGGGGATGTCGGGCTCGGCAAAGTTGACCCAGCGCACCGCGCCGTCTTCGCGTCGATAGGTGCGCACCAGGCGCTGCGCCGAGCGCTGGCCCTGCAGATGGTCCAGCAACGCCAGCAGCGGGCGCTCGCCGGCGTCCAGCGTGACGTAGTCGAAGTGGTCGAACAGGCGCGGCTCGGACAGCTCGCGCAGCTCGGTGTTGACGTAACCGCCGCCCAGCACGGTGACGATGCCCGGGTCGGCCGCCTTCAGGGTCTGTGCGATGCGCAGCGCGCCGTACACCGCGCCCGGGAAGGGCACCGACACCAGCACCACGCCCGGCCGGTGGCGCGCCAGCGCGGCCAGCGTCAGGCGCTGCAGCGTGCGGTCCACCAGGGTGGGGGGCGCGGCCAGGGCCTGGGCCAGCGGGTCGAAGCTGGCCTGGCTTTGCGCCAGGCTCTCGGCATAGCGCACGAACTCGAAGCGCGGGTCGGCGCCTTCGCGGATGACGTCGGCCAGGTCGTTGAGGTACAGCGTGGCCAGGTGGCGGGCGCGGTCCTGCACGCCCAGGGCGCCGAAGGCCCAGGCCAGTGGGTCGCCGCCGCCGTCGTCCACGTACACCTCCAGCGCCGCGAAGCGCGGGCCTTCGGGCAGGAAATCGCGGCCGCAGATGCGGTGCGCCAGGGTCGCATCACGGCCCTGCAGGAAGGCGATCACCGGGGCGATGGTGCTGCGGTACTCGGCGTAGCGGTTCACGAAGGCCGCGCTGCG
Organism: Rubrivivax sp.; assembly: GCA_022842305.1. Taxonomy (GTDB): domain Bacteria; phylum Pseudomonadota; class Gammaproteobacteria; order Burkholderiales; family Burkholderiaceae_C; genus Rubrivivax. The sequence goes on along the minus strand of JALHPY010000033.1, from coordinate 23,354 downwards.
CTCGCCCGCCGGCGCGTCACCCAGCGTCTCGCGCAGCGCCTGCAGGCCGGCGGGCGACAGCAGCTCCAGCGCCAGGCCCAGCGCCAGGTCCTCCTGCACCGCATCCACGCCGCGTGATCGCAGAAAGCCGGTGAGGTAGGCGGTGGACGGGTAGGGCGTGTTCAGCTGCGTCATCGGCGCGATGATCGACAGCACGCGCAGCGGCGCTTCAGCGGGCCATTCTGGCAAGGGCAGGGTGTTCGGCACGCCGCCATTGTCGACCGCCGCCCGGGGTGTGCTGACGCAGCGCAAGCCCCCACGGCGCAAAACCCGCGATGATGCGCCCCGGCCCGCGCCCCGTTGCGCGCGGGTGCCGCACTGGACAAAGGACATTCATGAAGCGTCGCGATCTCGCCCTGGCCCTGGCCGCCTTGCCCCTGCTCAACCGCCCCGCCTGGGCCGCGGTGGACGCGGTCGAAGGCCGCAACTTCAACATGGTGGCGCAACCGCAGCCCGTGGCCGTGCCGGGCAAGATCGAGGTGCTCGAGTTCTTCGGCTACTGGTGCCCGCATTGCCGCGCGCTCGAGCCCAGGCTCGAAGAGTGGGTCAAGAAGCTGCCGCCCGACGTCAACTTCAAGCGCGTGCCGGTGGCCTGGCGCGCCGGGCAAGAGGCCTACCAGCGCCTGTTCTACGCGCTCGAAGCCATGGGCGCGCCCAGCAGCGTGCACCAGCGCGTGTTCGAGGCGGTGCAGCTGCAGAACGCCAAGCTCGAAGTGCCGGCGGCGCTCAACGCCTTTGCCGCCGCCAACGGGCTGGACGCCGCCAAACTGGCCGACGCCATGGCGGGCTTCTCGGTCTCGTCCAAGGCGCGCATGGCCACGCAGCTGTCCAAGACCTACCGCATCGACGGCGTGCCCTCACTGGTGATCCACGGCCGCTTCGTCACCTCGCCCGGCACCGCCAATGGCGACGAGGCCGCGCTGCAGGTGGCCGACGCCCTGATCAAGAAGGCCCGTTCCCTGCGTTGAAGCCGCGGCGCTGGCGCTGGTATCAGCGCCAGCCCAGCGCCAGCGCGGCGTGGTAGGTCAGGCCGGCGGCCGCGTAGGCCAGCACCAGCAGGTAGGCCGTCATCAGCCAGACGATGCGCCAGCCGCCGGTTTCGCGCCGCACCGCGGCCAGCGTGCTCAGGCACTGCGGCGCAAACACGAACCAGGCCAGCAGCGCCAGCGCCGTGGGCAGGCCCCACTGCTGGGCGATCAGCGGCGCCAGCGCCTGCCCGGCGTCCTCGGCACCCGACAGCGCGTAGACCGTGGCCAGCGACGACACCACGACCTCGCGCGCCGCCATGCCCGGCACCAGGGCCACGCTGATCTGCCAGTTGAAGCCTATGGGCTCGAACACCACGGCCAGTGCGTGCCCCAGCTGGCCGGCCAGGCTGTACTCGATGGGTGCGCCGTTGGCGCCGGCCGGCGGCGCCGGAAAGCTGGCCAGGAACCACAGCGCCACCGTCATCAGCAGGATCACGCCGCCCACGCGCCGCAGGAAGATGCGCGCGCGCTGCCACAGGCCCAGCAGCAGGTGGCGCGGCGCCGGCCAGTGGTAGTCGGGCAGCTCCATCATCAGCGTGCGCACCTGGCCGGCGCTGGTCAGGCGCTTGAGCAGCCAGGCCACGCCCATGGCGCCCGCGATGCCCGCGCCGTACAGGCCGAACAGCACCAACCCGCGCAGGCTGAAGCCCGCCACCTGGCGCGCCGGCACGAAGGCGCCGATGAGCAGCGCGTACACCGGCAGCCGGGCCGAACAGGTCATCAGCGGCGCGATCAGGATGGTGACCATGCGGTCGCGCGGGTTGGCGATGGTGCGCGCGGCCATGATGCCCGGCACGGCGCAGGCAAAGCTGGACAGCAGCGGGATGAACGAGCGCCCCGACAGACCAACGCTGCCCATCAGCCGGTCCAGCAGAAAGGCCGCGCGCGGCAGGTAGCCCGATTCCTCGAGCAGCAGGATGAAGAAGAACAGGATCAGGATCTGCGGCAGGAACACCAGCACGCCGCCGACGCCGGCGATCACGCCCTGCGTCAGCAGGCTGGCGAGCCAGGGCCAGGCGCCCGCGCCGGCCAGCGCCGCGGCCGTGCCCTGGGCCAGCGCCTCGGTGGCTGCCTGTATCCATTCCATCGGCGCTGCAGCGCCCACGAATACCGCCTGGAACACCGCGAACAGCAGCACGGCCAGCAGCAGTGGCCCGGCCACGGGGTGCAGCACCAGGGCGTCGATGCGTTCGCTGGCCTCGTGCGCCACCAGGCCGCCCAGGCCCAGGCGCTGCAGCAGAGCCTGCACCTGTTCGGCGTCGCTGTGCTCGCTGTGCTGCGGCGGCGCGGCCGCGGGCCAGCGGCTGCGGTCGGCAATCAGCTCGCGCAGCGCGGCCTCGCCGCCGGCGCGCACGCCCACCGTGGGCACCACGGGCGCGCCCAGTTCGGCGGCCAGCGCCTGCGCATCCACGTTGATGCCGGCGGCGCGGGCGCGATCGCTCATGTTCAGCGCCACCACTACCGGCAGGCCCTGGCGCTGCACCGCCAGCACCAGGCGCAGGTTGCGGCGCAGCCGCGTGGCGTCGACCACGCACACCACCAGGTCGGGCCGCTTCTCGCCCGCGGCCTGGCCGGCCAGCACCTCGCAGGTGACGCGCTCGTCGGGTGATCGCGGGTACAGGCTGTAGGCGCCGGGCAGGTCCAGGATGCGCATCGGGCGCACGCTTGCGCCCAGCAGCCGGCCTTCCTTGCGCTCGACCGTGGCCCCGGCGTAGTTGGCCACCTGTTGGCGGCTGCCCGTGAGCAGGTTGAACAGCGCGGTCTTGCCGCAATTCGGGTTGCCCACCAACGCCACCAGCGGGCCGCCGCGGTGGACGTGGACCACGGCCTCTTGCATCTCAATCCCTGTCGCTCACCTCGACCAGCACGCAATCGGCCTCGGCCCGGCGCAGCGCGAAGGTGGAGCCGCCCACGCGCACCGCCAGCGGGTCGGCACCGGGCCAGCCGCGGCGCATGACCATCGCGCGCTCCCCCGGCATGAAGCCCAGCTCGGCCAGTTGCTGCGGCCAGAGGGCGGCGGCACTGGCCGGCGACGGACGCAGGCGCAGCACGAACAAGGGCTGCCCGGTGGGCGCGTCGGCCAGGGTGAAGGCTGCAGCTGGGGGTGCGCTGAGCGGTGCGGCACTGGGGTTATCCATGAGTCGATTATCCGGGTAATGAGAAGCATTCTCGATTGATGCAGATCAGCTTCGCGGCGGTTCGGACGCGGCCTACACTGCGCCGCGCAGCGGGGGGCTGCTTGCCACGGAGGGGCGTCATGTCGAATCTGGACCTTGCTCGTCGCCATCTGCTGGGTTTGGGGCTGGGGACGGGCGCGCTGCTGGCCGCCGCCGGCTGCGGCAGCAGGGGCCCGCGCATCACGACGCGCCAGGCTGCGGCGCTGGCGCCCATCGGCTGGTTGCGTGTGTGCATCAACCTGGGCAATCCGGTGCTGGCGCGGCGCGCGGCGCCCGGCGCGCCGGTGTCCGGGGTCTCGGTCGACCTGGCCCAGGCGCTGGCGGCGCGCCTGGGGGTGGAGGCGCTGCTGCGCGTGGTGGATTCGGCGCCGCAGGCCGTGGCGTTGGTGCGCGCCGGCGAGGTCGACCTGGGCTTCTTCGCCATCGACCCGCAGCGCGCCGAGGGCATCAGCTTCAGCGCGCCCTACCTGCTGATCGAAGGCTCCTACCTGGTGCGGCACGATTCCCCATTGAGCGACAACGAGCAGGTCGACCGCCCGGGCATGCGCGTCGTGGTCGGCCGCGGCAGCAGCCACGACCTGCACCTGGCACGCGCGCTGCGCCAGGCGCAGCTGTTGCACGCGCCCAGCGCGCCGGCGGTGGTGGAGCATTTCCTGGCCGAGGGCGCCGACGTCGCCGCCGGTCTGCGGCAGCAGTTGCAGGCCGAAGCCGCGCGCCGGCCCGGGCTGCGCCTGCTGCCGGGGCGCTTTGTGCTGGTCGAGCAGGCCATGGGCCTGCCCGCCCGGCACGGCGATGCGGCCGCGACGGCGTTGCGCCTGTTCGTCGAGCAAGCCAAGGCCAGCGGCCTGGTGGCCCAGGCGCTGGCGCGCCACGGCGTGCAGGGCGCTGTGGTGGCGCCGGCGGCGGCCTGAGGCGCGGCGCCAGCAGCCGCCTGCATGGTCTGCTTGCCCGGTCGGCCTGCGCTGGCGGCACAATCCCCCCGGCATGTTGCGCCCGAACGCCCTTCTTTCATCCGTACTGGCCGCCGCCCTGTTGGGCGGCTGCGCCACGAGCTCGCAGCGCGTGCTGCCGCTGGCCACCAGCCCGGCCGAGTTTGCCGCCTGGGACTGTTTGCGCATCGACGACGAACTCGACCGCGTGCAGCAGCGCGCGGCCGAGACCGCGTGGTCGGTGGACGAACGCGCGGGCAACAACATCGTGGCCTTGGGCCTGGGCGTGATGGTCTTCTGGCCGGCCCTGCTGGCCATGCGCCCCGATGGCCTGGAAGCTGCCGACCTGGCGCGGCTGAGGGGGCGCGACGAAGCGCTGCGCGTCGCCGCGCAGCAGTTGGGCTGTCCGCCGGCACGGCCCGAACTGCCCGCGGCGCGGGCCTCGGCGTTGCCGGTGGCGCTGGGCGAACGCCTGGTCTACGAAGACCGGGCCTCGGCGCGCGAGACACCCACCGAATGGTCCTTGCAACTGACGGCGCTGCGCCGCAGCGAGATCGAGTACCGGGTCGGCACCGGCCAGCCGGAGCCGCTGCGCCAGGACCTGGCGGGCAATGTGCTGGCCGCGCCCCCGGGCGCGCTGGCCTGGCCGCGCCTGCTGCGCAGCGACCTGGCGCTGGGCCAGGTGACCGGCGGCGACATCCTGATCGTGGGCGACCCGCTGGCGCGGGCGCGCATGCGCGGCCAGGTCGTCGCTGTCGGGCCGCAGACCGTGGCCGACCGGCGCTTCGAGGTGGCGGTGATCGAACTCTTCGGTGACGCCACCCTGGGCGATCTGAGCACGCGCGTGGACGGGGTGATCGTGGTCGACAGGGCCAGCGGTGTGCTGCTGCGCCTGGACCTGCGCAGCGCGCAGGCCGGCTTTGCGCTGCAGCGCAGGCTATTGCGGGTGGAGCCCGCGCCGCCGCGCTGAGACAAGCCGCCGCCGCTGCGACACAAAGCTTTACCGCACCCGCACAGCGGCGATACGACGGCGGCGCACCATGGCTGTCATCGCAACCACTCCCCACGGGACCACCATGCAAGCCTCCAAGAGCCTTTCTTCCTTCGCCGTCCCCGGCCGCCTGCTCGTCGCCACGCTGACGCTGGCCCTGGCCGCCGGCTTTGTGCAGACCGTCTCGGCCGCGCCTCCCGAAGGCCACGGCCCCGGCATGCGCCACGAGATGATGGGCGGCCACCGCGGCGAGCACATGGGCGGCATGGGCATGGGCGGCATGGGCATGCACGACGGCCGTCGCATGGAGCGCATGCTCGACATGGTCAAGGCCACGCCCGAGCAGCGCGCGCAGATCAAGCCCATCGTCGAAGCAGCGCGCACCGACATGAAGGCCATCCACGAATCCGGTGGCTCGCTGCGCGAGCAGGGCGCGGCGCTGTTTGCCCAGCCCACGGTCGACGCGCTCGCGGTCGAGGCCCTGCGCCAGAAGATGCTGGCCCAGCACGACCAGGCCAGCAAGCGCATGTCGCTGGCCATGATCGAGGTCAGCCGCGTGCTCACGCCCGAGCAGCGCAAGCTCATGGCCGATCGCATGGCGCAGCGCCGCGGCATGATGGAGCACCGCCGCGGCGGCGCCGACAAGGCCAAGTCCTGAACTATGCTTGCATGAACTCGGGGCCGGCCGCCTGGGCCGGCCCCGGCAACGCCCGGATGACGTGTCTAGCCAACTGCTGCTGATCGACGACGACCTGCGCCTCACCGACATGGTGGGCGGCTACCTGCGCCACAACGGCTTCGAAGTCGACACCGCCGGCTCGCTGGCTGCCGGCCGCGACCGCCTGAAGCACGGCAACTACGACGCGCTGCTGCTGGACCTGATGCTGCCCGACGGCGACGGCCTGGACTTCACGCGCGAACTGCGTGCACAGCCGCGCACGCGGCGCCTGCCGCTGCTGATGCTCACCGCCCGCGGCGAGCCGCTGGACCGCATCGTCGGCCTGGAGATCGGCGCCGACGACTACCTGCCCAAGCCCTTCGAGCCGCGCGAACTGCTGGCGCGCGTCAAGGCCCTGCTGCGCCGCGCCGCGCCCGACACCGGCGATGACGAGGTGCTGGTCTTCGGCCGGCTCGAGGTCGACCTGGGCGCGCGCCAGGCGCGCCTGGACGGCAAGCCCTGCGACCTGACCAGCCACCAGTTCGAGCTGCTCACGGTGCTGGCGCGCAACCCGGGGCGCGTGCTCACGCGCGACCAGATCATGGACGCGCTCAAGGGCCATCCGCTCGAGGCCTTCGACCGCAGCATCGACGTGCACATCTCGCGCATCCGCTCGGTCATCGAGGACGATCCCAAGAACGCGCGGCGCGTGCTCACCGTGCGCGGCGCCGGCTACGTGTTCGCCAAGAAGCAGGACGCCGAATAGCGCGGCCGGCAGCGGCCACCAGCTCACGGCGCACGCCCATGCGTTCCCTCTACCTGCGCATCTACCTCACGGTGGTGGCCGCGCTGGCGCTGTTTGCGCTGGTCTCGGGCTGGCTGGTGCAAAGCCATCTGGAAGAGACACGCACGCGCGTCGAAGGCGCGATGCGTGAGCGCGTCGAGGCCTGGGGCGACCTGATCGAGCGCTCGCTGCCGCCGGCCGACGCCGCGCCCGAAGCGCAACTCGAGGCGCTGCGCGACTGGTCGCAGCGCCTGCGCCTGCCCATGGCGCTGGACGACGCCGCGGGCCAGCGCCTGGGCGCGTCGGATTCCTTTCTGCGGCGCGAGCTCGATCAGCCGGGGGCGGCGCCCGGCGGGCTGCCGCGCGTGCAATCCATACGCTTCGAGGACGGGCGCACGCTGTGGGTGCCGCGGCACAACCCGCGCCGCGGTCCGCCGCACATGCGCCAGCCCGAGTTGCGCCCGCCCTGGATGGGCCCGGCCGGCTGGCCCGACGGCCTGGGCCTGGCGCTGCTGCTGCTGGTGCTGTTTGCCGCGGTGGCCATGGGCGCCTGGCCGGTGGTGCGACGCCTGACGCGCCGATTGGAGGCGTTGAAGCAGGGCGTCGAGGCCTTCGGCGGCGGTGACCTGCAACGCCGCGTGGCCGAGGACGGCAAGGACGAGGTGGCCGCCGTGGGCGCCAGTTTCAACCGTGCCGCGGCGCGCATCGAGACCCTGCTGCGTTCGCACCAGAGCCTGCTGGCCAACGCCAGCCACGAACTGCGCTCACCGCTGGCGCGCCTGAAGATGGCGGTGGCCATGATCGAGGACGCCGCGCCGGCGCAGCGCGCCACCCTGCGCCAGGAGATCGCCACCAACATCCGCGAGCTCGACATGCTGATCGAGGAGATCCTGCTGTCGGGCCGCCTGGACGCCGGTGCCGGCATGGACCAGCGCGCCCCGGTCGACCTGCTGGCGCTGGCCGCCGAAGAGGCGGCGCGCGTCGATGCCGTGGCCACGGGTGACGACGTGCAGGTGCCGGGCGACGAGCGCCTGCTGCGCCGCGCGCTGCGCAATTTGCTGGAGAACGCGCGCCGCTACGGCGGCGACGAGGTGCTGGCCGAAGTGGTGGCCAAAGCGGCGGGACGTGCCGGCTGGGTGCAACTGCGCGTCAGCGACCGCGGCCCCGGCGTGCCCGTGGCTGATCGCGAACGCGTGTTCGAAGCCTTCTTCCGCCTGCCCGGCCACGCCGAGCGCGAGGGCGGCGTGGGCCTGGGCCTGTCGCTGGTGCGCCAGATCGCGCAGCGCCACGGCGGCAGCGTGCGCTGCGAGGCGCGTGAGGGCGGCGGCAGCTGCTTCGTGCTGGAACTGCCCGCGGCCTGAATGCGAGAAGGCCCCGAGGCTTGCGCCGCGGGGCCTGTGCAGGTCGCACATCAGCAGGGCGGCGTGCCGCCCCGCCCGCAGCCGATCAACGCACCTTGCCCGCCTTCCAGGCGTTCAGCAGCGTGTCGTAGGCGATGGTCTCGCCCTTGGGCTTCTCATTGGCCAGCTTGGCCCAGGGTGCGCCCTTGTCGCTGAGGTACTTCTTGGGATCGCCCTTGGGGTTGAGCTTGGGCGGGCAGCGCGCCATGCCGGCGCGCTCGAGCCGCGCCATCACCTGGTCCATCTCTTCGGCCAGCGTGTCCATCGCCGCCTGCGGTGTCTTCTCGCCGGTCACGGCCACGGCCACGTTCTTCCACCACAGCTGCGCCAGCTTGGGGTAGTCGGGCACGTTGGTGCCGGTGGGCGTCCAGGCCACGCGCGCCGGGCTGCGGTAGAACTCGACCAGGCCGCCCAACTTGGGCGCCAGCTCGGTCATGGCCTTGCTCTGGATGTCGCTTTCGCGGATGGGCGTCAGGCCCACGATGGTCTTCTTCAGGCTCGTGGTCTTGGCGGTGACGAACTGCGCGTACAGCCAGGCCGCGGCGGTCTTGTTGGCGTCGTGCGCCTCGAAGAAGGTCCACGAGCCCACGTCCTGGTAGCCGTTCTGCATGCCCTGCTTCCAGTACGGGCCGTTGGGGCCGGGCGCCATGCGCCACTTGGGCGTGCCGTCGGCGTTGACCACCGGCAGGCCGGGTTTGGTCATGTCGGCGGTGAAGGCCGTGTACCAGAAGATCTGCTGCGCGATCTGGCCCTGCGCCGGCATCGGGCCGGATTCGCCGAAGGTCATGCCCGTGGCTTCCTTGGGCGCGTACTTCTTCATCCAGTCCACGTACTTGGTCAGTGCATAGACCGCGGCCGGCGAATTGGTGGCGCCGCCACGCGAGACGCTGGCGCCCTGCGGCGTGCAGCCGTCGGCTGATGTGCGGATGCCCCACTCGTCCACCGGCTTGCCGTTGGGGATGCCGATGTCGGCGGTGCCGGCCATCGACAGCCAGGCGTCGGTGAAACGCCAGCCCAGGCTGGGGTCCTTCTTGCCGTAGTCCATGTGGCCGTAGATGGGCTTGCCGTCGATGGTCTTCACGTCGTTGGTGAAGAACTCGGCGATGTCTTCATAGGCGCTCCAGTTCAACGGCACGCCCAGGTCGTAGCCGTACTTGGCCTTGAATTTCTCTTTGAGGTCCGGGCGCGCAAACAGGTCGGCGCGGAACCAGTACAGGTTGGCGAACTGCTGGTCGGGCAGCTGGTAGAGCTTCTTGTCGGGGCCGGTGGTGAAGCTGGTGCCGATGAAGTCCTTCAGGTCCAGACCGGGGTTGGTGAACTCCTTGCCCTTGCCCGCCATGTAGTCGGTCAGGTTCATGATCTTGCCGTAGCGGTAGTGCGTGCCGATCAGGTCGCTGTCGCTGATCCAGCCGTCGTAGATGCTCTTGCCCGACTGCATGCTGGTCTGCAGCTTCTCGACCACGTCACCTTCCTGGATCAGGTCGTGCTTGACGGTGATGCCGGTGATCTCGGTAAAGGCACGGGCCAGGGTCTTGCTCTCGTACTCGTGCGTGGTGATGGTCTCGGAGACCACGGCGATCTCTTTCACGCCCTTGGCCTGCAGCTTCTTGGCGGCTTCGATGAACCATTTCATCTCGGCCATCTGCTGGTCCTTGCTCAGCGTGCTGGGCTGGAACTCGCTGTCGATCCACTTCTTGGCCTCGGCCTCACCGGCCCATGCACCCTGGCCCAGGGCCAGGGCGACGGCGGCAAAGGCCACGGCATGCAAGCGCAATTTCATTTTCGGTCTCCTCAGGGGGCACTTCCCATCCAACTGATGCGACGCCGGCCGGGAAGCAGTGGCTGGCACGCTTTCTCCATCCTATGGGCTCAGCCGCGGCGCATGACCAGCACCAGCAGCGCCATCGAGGCCACGAAGCCGAACCAGATCGAGGGTTCCTTCTCCAGGCTGAACCATTCGATCATGCGTTCACTCACGGCCACGAAAGCCAGGTTGACATAGGCCGCGCTCAGCAGGCCGATGAACAGGCGGTCGCCGCGCGTGGTGACGATGGGCAGGAAGCCCTTGCGCGCCACCGTGGGCTGCTTGATCTCCCACACCGTCATCACGCCCAGCATCAGCACGATGCAGGTGAAGAACACCGCCACGGGTTTGGTCCAGGCCATCCATTCGAACATCACACTCTCCTGAAACGACAAGGTCCGCTCACACGCGGCCCATGGCAAAGCCCTTGGCGATGTAGTTGCGCACGAACCAGATGACGATGGCGCCAGGCACGATGGTCAGCACGCCGGCGGCGGCCAGCACACCCCAGTCCATGCCCGAGGCCGAGACGGTGCGCGTCATGGTGGCGACGATGGGCTTGGCGTCGACGCTGGTGAGCGTGCGCGCCATCAGCAGTTCGACCCAGCTGAACATGAAGCAGAAGAAGGCGGCCACGCCCACACCGGCCTTGATCAGCGGGATGAAGATGGTCAGGAAGAAGCGCGGGAAGCTGTAGCCGTCGATGTAGGCGGTTTCGTCGATCTCGCGCGGGACGCCGCTCATGAAGCCCTCCAAGATCCACACCGCCAGCGGCACGTTGAACAGCAGGTGCGCCAGCGCCACCGCGATGTGCGTGTCCATCAGCCCCAGCGTGGTGTAGAGCTGGAAGAAGGGCAGCAGAAACACGGCCGGCGGCGTCATGCGGTTGGTCAGCAGCCAGAAGAACACGTGCTTGTCGCCCAGAAAGCTGTAGCGGCTGAAGGCATAGGCCGCGGGCAGCGCCACCGCCAGCGAGATGACGGTGTTGATGGCCACGTAGATCAGCGAATTGATGTAGCCCGAGTACCAGGACGCATCGGTGAAGATGGTCATGTAGTGCTCGAAGGTGATGTTCTGCGGCCACAGGCTGAACGACGACAGGATCTCCTCGTTCGTGCGCAGCGACATGTTCAGCATCCAGTACACCGGCAGGATGGCGAACACCAGGTACAGCGCCAGGAAGACGCTGCGCTTCTTGAAGCGCTTATCCATGCGAGCCCCCCGCCTGGTCGGCCGTGCCCACGCGCTGCATCCAGTTGTAGAGGATGAAGCACAGCAGCAGGATGATGAGGAAGTAGATCAGCGAGAAGGCGGCCGCCGGCCCCAGGTCGAACTGGCCCACGGCCTTCTGCGTGAGGTACTGGCTCAGGAAGGTGGTGGCATTGCCCGGCCCGCCGCCGGTCAGCACGAAGGGCTCGGTGTAGATCATGAAGCTGTCCATGAAGCGCAGCAGCACGGCGATCATCAGCACCCCGCGCAGCTTGGGCAGTTGGATGTAGCGGAACACCGCGAACTTGCTGGCGCCGTCGATGCGCGCCGCCTGGTAGTAGGCGTCGGGTATGGCGCGCAGCCCGGCGTAGCACAGCAGCGCCACCAGCGGTGTCCAGTGCCACACGTCCATGGCCAGCACCGTCAGCCAGGCGTGCGTGGCATTGCCGGTGTAGCTGTACTCGAAGCCCAGCGCGGCCAGCGACGCGCCCAGCAGGCCGATGTCGGTGCGGCCGTAGATCTGCCAGATGGTGCCGACCACGTTCCAGGGTATGAGCAGCGAGATCGCCACCGTCACCAGCACCGCGGAAGACTTCCAGCCCTTGGCGGGCATGGACAGCGCCAGCGCGATGCCCAAGGGGATCTCCACCAGCAGCACGCTCAGCGAGAACAGCATCTGGCGCCCGAGCGCGCCCTGCAGGTCGTCGTCGCGCATCACTGCCTTGAACCATTCGGTGCCCACGAACACGCGGCGTTCGGGCGAGATGATGTCCTGCACCGAATAATTGACCACCGTCATCAGCGGCAGGATGGCCGAGAAGGCCACGCAGATGATGACCGGCAGGATCAGGAGCCAGGCCTTCTGGTTGACGGGCTTGATGGCGCTCATCCAAGCAGCTCCTCGTTGCGGTACCAGCAGGTGTGGCTGCTGACGATGGAAAGCCAGACAGCTTCGCCCACGCGCGGGATGGTCTGCTCGGGCCCCAGCCGGGCGCGCAGCAGTGGGGCGTCTGCCGCGTCGCCCAGGCGCGCGGTGAGCAGCCAGTAGGTGCCGATGTCCTGGGCCTGCGTCACCACGCCGGGCACGGCTTCGGCGGCGTGTGCGGCGGTCAGCTGCACGTGCTCGGGCCGTATGCCCAATGTGAAGGCGTCGAGCGCGGCCAGTTGCGGCAGCGGTGCAGCGAAGTCGCGTCCGGCCACGCGGATGCCGCCGCCATGGCCTTGCGCGGGCAGGAAGTTCATGCCCGGCGAGCCGATGAAGTTGCCCACGAAGGTGTGGCGCGGGCGTTCGAACAGCTCGCTGGCGCTGCCGATCTGCACCGCGCGGCCGCGCGTCATCACCACCACCTGCTGCGCGAAGGTCAGCGCCTCGACCTGGTCGTGCGTGACGTAGATCAGCGTGAGTTTCAGCTCGTGGTGGATCTGCTTGAGCTTGCGCCGCAGCTGCCACTTGAGGTGCGGATCGATCACCGTCAGCGGCTCGTCGAAGAGCACGGCCGACACGTCTTCGCGCACCAGGCCGCGGCCCAGGCTGATCTTCTGTTTGGCGTCGGCCGCCAGGCCGGCGGCGCGCGTGTTGAGCTGGCCCGACAGCTCGAGCATCTCGGCGACGCGGCCCACGCGTTCCTTGATGCGGTCGGCCGCCACGCCGCGGTTGCGCAGCGGGAAGGCCAGGTTCTCGGCCACGGTCATGGTGTCGTAGATCACCGGGAACTGGAACACCTGGGCGATGTTGCGCTGCTGCGGGCTGAGTGCCGTGACGTCACGCCCGTCGTAGCTGACCGTGCCTTGTGAGGGCGTGACCAGGCCCGAGACGATGTTCAGCAGCGTGGTCTTGCCGCAGCCCGAGGGGCCCAGCAGCGCGTAGGCGCCGCCGTCCTCGAACGTCATCTTCAGCGGCAGCAGCGCGTAGTCTTCGTCGCGCTGGGGGTTGGGGCGGTAGGCGTGCGCCAGGTCGAGATCGATGCGGGCCATGTCAGTGGTGATTCGCGTGGGCGTGGGCGTTGGCATGGGCCGCGGGTGCGATCAGCAAATCGCCGCGCGCATCGAACACGTAGACCTGGGCCGCGCTCAGGTACAGGGTGAGCGGTGCGCCGATGGTGAAGCTGTGTACCCCGGGCAGCTGCGCCACCAGCTCGCCGATGGGCGTGGACACGTGCACGAAGCTGTCCGAGCCCGAGATTTCGGCCAGCTCCACCTGGCCGGGCAGGCGCAGGTCGCCCGGGCGCTCTTGCACGCGCAGGGCGCTGGCGCGCAGCCCCACGGTCAGCGCCTGGAAGCCGGTGGTGCGCTGCGCTGGCGGCAGCGCCAGCGCCAGTTTCTGGCCCGCGGGCAGGGCGATGCCGTCGGCCGCGGCCTGGGCCTCGACCAGGTTCATGGGCGGGTCGCTGAAGGCGCGTGCCACGCGCATCGAGCGCGGGCGGTGGAAGACCTCCGCCGTGGGCCCGTACTGCAGCAACTCGCCCGCGTCCATCACCGCGGTGTAGCCGCCCAGCAGCAGCGCTTCGGTGGGTTCGGTGGTGGCGTAGACCACGGTGGATTCGCCGCTGGCGAACAGCGCCGACAGCTCTTCGCGCAGCTCTTCGCGCAGCTTGTAGTCGAGGTTGACCAGCGGTTCGTCCAGCAGCATCAGCGGCGCCTTCTTGGCCAGCGCGCGCGCCAGCGCCACGCGCTGCTGCTGGCCGCCCGACAGCTCGGCCGGCAGGCGTTGCAGGAAGGGCTCGATGTGCAGCCGGCGCGCCAGTTCGTCCACGCGCGCGGCGATGGCGGCGCGGTCCAGCGCGCCCTGCAGCTTCAGCGGGCTGGCGATGTTGTCGGCCACCGTCATCGACGGGTAGTTGATGAACTGCTGGTAGACCATGGACACGTTGCGCTCGCGCACCGGCACGCCGGTGACGTCGCGCCCGTCCGCCAGCACGCGGCCGGCGCTGGGGGCGTCCAGACCGGCCATCACGCGCATCAGCGTGGTCTTGCCGGCCTGGGTGGCGCCCAGCAGCACCGTCACCGCGCGCGGCACCAGGGCCAGGTCCATGCTGTACAGGTGCGTGGCCGCACCCCAGCGCTGCTCGATGCCCTTGAGCATCAACTCCATGAAGTCTCCTTGTCCACGGCCGGCCAGTGTGCCTTGCACCAGACCAGCACCTGCTCGCGCTGCGCGACGCTGAGGTGCAGGCCCAGCTTGGTGCGACGCCACAGCACGTCTTCGGCGCTGCGCGCCCACTCGTGACGGTACAGGTGATCCAGCTCGGATTCGAACAGCCCCGGCGCCACTTCGGCGCCCGGTGTGCCCCCACCCAGCACGCGGTCAATGTGCGCGCCGTAGCAGCGTGCCAGGCGCCGCAGCAGTGCCGGCGGGCGCTGCGGATGGCGCTGCTGCAGCACCTGCACGAAGCGTTCGAAATCGCTGTCGGGCCGCTGCGGCGGGCCGATCCAGGCGGACAGGTCGCCACCGGGCAGGTAGGTGCCTTCGGTCCAATGGCCCTGGGTCACGCCCAGCGGGCCGGCCAGCAGGTCGGCGGCTTCTTCGGCCAGCTTGCGGAAGGTGGTGATCTTGCCGCCGAACACGCTGAGCAGCGGCGCCCCGGCCTTGTCCAACTGCAGCGAATAGTCGCGCGTGATGGCCGAGGGGTTGCCCGATTCGTCGTCCAGCAGCGGGCGAACGCCCGAGTAGGACCAGCACACGTCGGCCGGCCGCACCGCGCGCTCGAAGTAGCGGCTGGCCTGCTCGCACAGGTAGGCGATCTCGTCTTGCTCGATGTGGGCGTCGCCGATGGGGCCGTGGTATTCGACATCGGTGGTGCCGATCAGGGTGAAGGCCTGCTCGTAGGGGATGGCGAAGATGATGCGCTTGTCGGGGTTCTGGAAGATGTAGGCGTGGTCGTGCTCGAACATGCGCGGCACCACGATGTGGCTGCCCTTGACCAGGCGCAGTGCGCGCGTCTGCGGTGCGTGCGCGTGCTCGGTGAGGAACTGCGCCGCCCAGGGCCCGGCGGCGTTGATCAGCGCGCGCGCCGTCAACTGGCGCTCGGCGCCCGCGGGGCTGCGCAGCGTCAGGCGCCACTGCGCGCCGTCGCGCCGCGCGTCCACGCAGGCGCAGCGCGTCAGCACGGTGGCGCCGCGTTCGGCGGCGTCGACGGCGTTCAGCACCACCAGCCGTGCGTCGTCGACCCAGCCGTCGGAATAGACGAAGCCCTTGGTGAAGCGCGGCTTGATGGGCGCGCCGATGGCATGGCCGCGCAGGTCCAGCGTGCCCGAGCCGGGCAGCACCTCGCGCCGCGCCAGGTGGTCGTACAGGAACAGGCCCAGGCGGATCATCCACACCGGCCGCATGCTCGGGTCGTGCGGCATCACGAAGCGCAGCGGCCAGATGATGTGCGGCGCGCTCTTGAGCAGCACCTCGCGCTCGGCCAGCGACTTGCGCACCAGGCCGAACTCGTAGTACTCCAGGTAGCGCAGGCCGCCGTGGATGAGCTTGGTGCTTGCCCCCGAGGTGTGCGAAGCCAGATCGTCCTTCTCGCACAGCACCACCTTCAGGCCGCGCCCGGCCAGATCGCGCGCGATGCCCACGCCGTTGATGCCACCGCCCACCACCAGCACGTCACAGTGTTGCGGCACGGCGGCAGGCACCGGCAGCGCTGACGGGGGGAGCGGGTTCACGGTGGGGTTCTCCTGCAGGGGGCGGGCAGGCAGGCGCCCAGGGTTCGGCGTCTGTCGCGCTTGTTTTCGTTATTCAGCGATTGTGTTCGCTTGATGTTCTCCTTATATCAGTATCAACCCTTGCTTTGGCGCGTTGCTGATCGTTTAGATTCGCTTTCAATGAACCCCAGCCCAAGGCAACTGCAGCTGCTCGAAGCGGTGCGGCGCCTGAACAGCGTCTCGGTCGAGGCCCTGGCCGAGCAGTTCGGCGTGACGCTGCAGACCGTGCGGCGCGACGTGCGCCTGCTGTCCGACGCCGGCCTGCTGGCGCGCTTTCACGGCGGCGTGCGCGTGCCCAGCTCCACCATCGAGAACATCGCCTACCGCCAGCGCCAGCAACTGCACGACGAGGCCAAGCGCCGCATCGCCCGCGCCGTGGCGCGCGAGGTGCCCGACAACTGTTCTCTGATCATCAACATCGGCACCACCACCGAGGCCATCGCGCGCGAGCTGCTGGGCCACAAGGGCCTGCGCGTCATCACCAACAACCTCAACGTGGCGGCCATCCTGTCGGACAACCCCGACTGCGAAGTCATCGTGGCCGGCGGCGTGGTGCGCTCGCGCGACCGCGGCATCGTGGGCGAGGTGACGGTGGACTTCATCCAGCAGTTCAAGGTGGACATCGGCCTGATGGGCGTGTCGGCGATCGAAGCCGACGGCACGCTGCGCGACTTCGACTACCGCGAGGTGAAGGTGGCGCGCGCCATCATCGAGCACTCGCGCATGGTCTGGATGGCCACCGACCACAGCAAGTTCAACCGGCCGGCGATGGTCGAGCTGGGGCGGCTGGAGCAGGTGGACATGCTGTTCACCGACCAGACCCCGCCCGATCCGTTTCCGGCCATGCTGGCCGAGGCCGGCGTCACGCTCAAGGTATGCAGCCCATGAAGACCCCATGAAGACCCACCTTCTGGCCCTGGACCAGGGCACTTCCAGCTCGCGCAGCATCGTGTTCGACGGCCAGGGCCACATCGTGGCCATGGCGCAGCGCGAGTTCCGCCAGATCTACCCGCAGCCCGGCTGGGTGGAGCACGACCCGCTGGAGATCTGGGACACGCAGCTGGCCACGGCGTGCGAGGCGCTGGCGAAATCGGGCCTGACGGCGGCCGACATCGCCAGCATAGGCATCACCAACCAGCGCGAGACCACGGTGGTGTGGAACCGGCGCACCGGCCTGCCCGTGTACAACGCCATCGTCTGGCAGGACCGGCGCGCCGAACCCACCTGCGCCGCGCTGCGCGCCCAGGGGCATGAGGCGCTGTTCAGGCAGCGCACCGGGCTCATCGTCGACGCCTATTTCTCGGGCACCAAGCTCAAGTGGATTCTCGACAACGTCGAAGGCGCCCGCGCCGCCGCCGGGCGCGGCGAGCTGGCCTTCGGCACCGTGGACAGCTGGCTGCTGTGGCAACTGACCGGCGGCGCGGTGCACGCCACCGACGTGAGCAACGCCGCGCGCACGCTGATGCTGGACGTGCACGCCAACCGTTGGGACGACGAGCTGCTGGCGCTGCTGACCGTGCCGCGCGAACTGCTGCCGGCGGTGCACCCGTCCAGCCACGTGTTCGGCCACACCCGGCCCGAGCTGCTGGGCGCGGCGCTGCCCGTGGGCGGCATGGCCGGCGACCAGCAGAGCGCGCTGTTCGGCCAGGCCTGCTTCAAGGCCGGTCTGGCCAAGAACACCTATGGCACCGGCTGCTTCATGCTGATGCACACCGGCGCGCAGTTCCAGACCAGCGGCAACGGCCTCATCACCACCAGCGCGGCGCAGCCCGGGCCCACGCCCGAATTCGCGCTGGAAGGCAGCGTGTTCATCGGCGGCGCGGTGGTGCAGTGGCTGCGCGACGGCCTGCGCGTCATCCAGGGCAGCGGCCAGATCGAAGCCCTGGCGCAAAGCGTGCCCGACGCCGGCGGCGTGGTCTTCGTGCCGGCCTTCACCGGCCTGGGCGCGCCCTACTGGGACGCCAATGCGCGCGGCGCCATCGTCGGCCTGACGCGCGGCAGCACGGTGGCGCACATCGCGCGCGCCGCGCTCGAAAGCATCGCCTTCCAGAGCGCGGCCCTGCTGCAGGCCATGGCGCGTGACGCCGCGGCATCAGGCGAAGCTGCCGTGACCGAACTGCGCGTGGACGGCGGCGCCTGCGTCAACGACCTGCTGATGCAGTTCCAGGCCGACCTGCTGGGCATTCCGGTGGTGCGGCCAAAGGTCATCGAGACCACGGCGCTGGGCGCGGCCTACCTGGCCGGGCTGTCGGCGGGCGTGTGGCGCGACCTGGACGAGTTGTCAGCGCAATGGCAGGTGGACCGCCGCTTCCTGCCCACGCTGCCGCGCGAACGCGCGGCTGAGCGCATGGCCGAGTGGGACCGGGCGGTGCGGCAGACGGTGGCGGGGTAGGGCGGCACACTGTCTTCAAACGAATCAATCGTCATCGATTGGAGTGGTGGCCGGCCCCCGGCGTAGAGGCATCCCCGGATGCCGCACGCGCCAAGCCCGGTGGCCTGCAATTTGCATAATGTTGGTGCAAACCAGCATGGCCGTCCTGCGGGCCCGCAACGCTTCCGGCGCCGGCCCGGCGCCGCTTCAAGTTCCTCCACCGAGTACCCCCATGAACCGACCCCCGCTCAGTTTCACCACGATCGTCCTGGCCTGTGCTCTGCTCTCACCGATGGCGCCCAGCCTGGCGGCCGACCCCACGGCGCCGTCGATGGGCGCCATCGAGCGCAGCCAGGCCCGGCGTGCCGGCGAGCTGCTCGAGCAGGCCGTCGAGCACTACAGGAAGCAGGGCCCCGAGAAGTCGTTTGCCGCCTTCAACGACACCAAGGGTCCGTTCGTGAACGGCGCCTACTACGTCTTCGCGGTCGGGCTCGACGGCTACATGCATGCCAACGGCGGCTCGCCCCTGGGCCTGGCCGGCAAGAGCACCATCGACCTGCGCGACGCCGCCGGCAAGCCGCTGATCCGCGATCTGCTGGACCAGGCCAAGACCAGCCCCAGCGGCCGCATCGAGTACCACTGGCGCAACCCGGCCAGCAACCGGGTCGAAAGCAAGGTCAGCAGCTACCAGTTGGTGGGCCAGCACATCCTGGCCGTGGGCTACTACACGCCGCGGGCCTCGGTCGAAGAGGCGCAGGATCTGCTGAACAAGGCCGTGGCCTATCTGCGCAAGCAGGGCGCTGACGCCGCATTCGCCGCGTTCAACAACCCGCAGGGCGGCTTCATGCACGACGACCAGTACGTCTTCGTGATCGGGGTCGACGACGGGCGCTACCGCGCCACCGGTGCCGCGCCCCAGCTCACCGGCATGGACGTGCGCGCCATGCGTGACGCCGCCGGCAAGCCGCTGGTCGAAGAAATGATGGCGCTGGTGAAAAAGCAGAGCAAGGGCAGCGTCGACTACGTCTGGCGCAACCCGGCCACCAACGCCGTCGAGCCCAAGCGCTCGCTGATCGAGCGGGTCGACAACCTGATCCTCGGCGTCGGCTACTACCCGCGCTGAACCCTCGGGCGGCGTGGGCCGCCTCTGACATCTTCATGGCGACATGAACCGCGCTGGCGATTCATGTCGCCGCTTTGCGTCAGCCGATCTTCTTGTAGGCCACGCACCAGCCGGCGGCGGCGATGTGCTTGCGGCCGAACATCGAACAGCCGGCCCAGGCGTCGCTGGGGGCACCCTGCCAGAACTGGCAGTTGTTGCACTTCTGGTCGGCCTTGTGGGTGGGGTACTTCTTGGCGTCGACCTTGGTCGTGTCGTGGCGGTAGCCCAGCGCCACGGCCTGCTCGTCGGCTTCGTCGACTTTGGACTGGGCGTGGGCCATGCCGGCGGCCAGGGCGGTGCCGGTGGTGACTATGCGGCACAGGAAGATGCGGCGTGCAGGGGATGTGCTCATCCAGGGTCTCCAGGTTCTCTTGGGGGTGGTGGTGGCGTACGCGCCCGTCGGCATGCACACGCCGACCCGAAATCTAGACATCGCGCACCGGCCCGACGAGCGCGGACAGACCCGGGTGAAAGGGGTTCGCAAGGCCCTGATGCTGTTCCTGTCTGGAGCAGGCGCCATGTGCCACGCTCGACCGTGGCACGCCGCGGCCCCATCACCCGGCCGCCATCAAGGTCTTCAGGTCGAACGCACACCGCCCGCCGCGCGGTCGCGCCGCATCACCCGCAACAGCTCCAGCGTCAGCGCCACGCCCGCCAGCACCAGCCCGGTGGTGCTGGCCAGCCAGAAGCCGCGCGCGCCCTGCAACGCCGGGGGCACGAAGCCCAGCAGGTCGAAGGCCAGCACGCAGCCGCCGCCCAGGCCCACGCCCCACATCGCCGCCACGTAGATGAGCAGCGGCACCGTGGCCACCTTGTAGGCGCGCAGCACGAAGGCGGCGATGATCTGCGCCGCATCGGCCACGTGGAACACCGCCACCCAGGCCAGCAGCGGCAGCGCCGCGGCCACCACCGCGGCGTTGCCGGTGTACAGGCCCAGCACCTGTTCGCGCGTGGCAAACACTGCCGCACCCACCAGCGCCGCCAGCCCGCAGCCCAGCACCAGGCCGTGCCAGCCCAGGCGGCGCGCGTCGGGGGCGTCGCCCGCGCCGATGCGCTGCGCCACCAGCGTGCTGGTGGCATTGCCGATGGCCAGCGGCAGCATGAACAGCAGCGACACCAGGTTGGCGGCGATCTGGTGCCCGGCCACCGGCGTGGTGCCCAGGCGCGAGATGAACAGCGCCATGAACGAGAAGCCGGTCACCTCGACCATGATGGACGCGCCCATGGGCAGGCCCAGGCGCAGCTGTCCGGCCAGCGCGGCGCGGCGCGGGCGGTCCAGGCCGCGGCCCAGCAGCGCAAAGGGCGCGTAGAAGGCGTCGCGGTGCAGCACCCACGCGGCCAGCAGCACTTGCGCCCACATGGCGAAAGCGGTGGCGATGCCGCAGCCGGCCACGCCCAGCGCGGGCAGGCCGCCAAGGCCGAAAACCAGCGCCGCCGACAGCGGCGCCTTCACCGCCAGCCCGCCCAGTTGCAGCACCATCACCGCCTTGGGCCGCGAGACCGCGTTGTTGAGCGCGCGGAACACCGTGAACAGCAGCGACGCCGGCAGCGCGAAGGCCAGCCCCAGCAGGTAGGCGCGCACCTTGGCAGCAACCTCAGGGCCGGCCCCGGCCAGCGCCAGGAAGGGCGCCGGAAAGGCCAGCAGCGTGCAGCCCAGCGCCGACAGCGCCAGTGCCAGCCACACCGCCTGGTGCGTCTCGCGCCCGGCCTCGGCCGGCTGGCCGGCGCCGTGCAACTGGCCGGCAATGGGCATCAGCGCCATCAGCACGCCCATGAAGCCGATGAAGACGGTGATGTAGATGGCGCCACCCACGGCCAGCGCCGCCAGGTCGGCAGCGCTGGCGCGCGCCACCAGCATGGTGTCGATGGTGGCAAAGGCCAGCACCGAGAGCTGGCCTACCAGCACCGGCCAGGCCAGTGGCGCGATGCGCCGGGCGCTGGCCAGCAGTGCCGCGCGGCGCGGCGGGAACATGCGCGAACCGTTCAAGCGCGACCCGCTGGGGGCGAGACCAAGCTCTCTGGCGCCGGGTGATCGGCGCCGCTTGCCTGGCGCGCGCGCTCGGCATAGCGGTTGAAGCGCCAGGCGGTGGCCTCTTGCGTGATGCGGCGCCACACCAGGCGCTTCTCAAACGGGCTGTAGGCCGGCCAGTGCTGCACCTCGTCGTGGCTGCGGCCGCAGCCCTTGCACTGCGCGTCGCCCTGGCTGGTGGAGCAGATGGCGATGCAGGGCGCGTCGGGCGTGCTGGCGTACCAGCGCAGCCAGGCCTGCAGCGCGGCGGCGGGCAGGGCGGCCTCGTCGACCAACGAAGCACGCTCATAGGCCATCAGCCCGTAGACCTCGGCCAGCGCGCGCACCTCGGCGCAGGCGCTCAGGCCGTCGGGCGAGGGCGAACGTTCACGCCACCAGTTGATGGCGGCTTCGATGTCGGTGATGTGGATGGCGGCCATGGGGGCCGGCAGTGTAGCCACGCGCCCCGCGGGCTGCCGGGCGGGCTCAGTCGGGCGTGTAGCCTGCGTCCACCAGTTGCGCCACCACTACCTCGCGCGGCACGCTGGTCTGCACCTGCACGTTGTGCGTGGGCAGGTCGATCTTGATCTCGGCGGCCGGGTCGGCGGCCTTCACGGCCTTGGTCACGGCGGCGACGCAGTGGCCGCAGGTCATGTCGGGGATCTGGAAGCTGATCATGGGTGGGCTCTCCGGCTGGGGGACGAAGGCAGGAGTGTGCCCGCGTCCGCCGCCCCCGCCCCGACACCGGTCAACCCGGCGCGCTGATGGCGCGCTTGAAGTCAGCGTCAGGCGGCATCATCTGGCCCCATGACTTCTGCCACCGCCACCGCCACCGCCGACCTGAGCCTGCCCGTGGACGGGATGACCTGCGCGTCCTGCGCCGGCCGCGTGGAAAAGGCGGCGCGCAAGGTGCCGGGCGTGTTGCAGGCCGGCGTCAACCTGGCCACCGAAACGCTGAGCGTGGGCACCGGCCCCGGCTTCGACCCCGCCGCGCTGCGCCAGGCGGTCGAGAAAGCCGGCTACAGCGTGGCCACGCGCAGCCTGCAGCTGCCCATAGTCGACATGACCTGCGCGTCCTGCGTGGCGCGCGTCGAGAAGGCCCTGCTGCGCGTGCCCGGCGTGCTGGCCGCCAGCGTCAACCTGGCCACCGAGACCGCCAGCATCACCCTGGCCGGGCGTGACGCCGCGGCCGCGCTGCAGGCCATCACGGCTGCTGTCACCAAGGCCGGCTACCGCGTCTCCGCCCCCGCCAGCACGGGTGCGGGCACACCGCAGCGCCGCCTGGGTGACGGCGCCCGCGTGGTGATTGCCGCGCTGCTGTCGGCGCCGCTGGTGCTGCCCATGCTGGGCATGCTGTTCGGCGTGCACTGGATGCTGCCCGGCCTGTGGCAGCTGGCGCTGGCCGCGCCGGTGCAGTTCTGGCTGGGCGCGCGCTTCTACCGCGCCGGCTGGGGTGCGCTGCGTGCCGGCGCCGGCAACATGGACCTGCTGGTGGCCATGGGCACCAGCGCGGCCTTCGGGCTGAGCCTGTACGTCCTGGCCACGGCCGGCGACAACGCCATGCCCGCGCTGTACTTCGAGAGCTCGGCCGTGGTCATCACCCTGGTGCTGCTGGGCAAGTGGCTGGAGGCGCGCGCGCGGCGCCAGACCAGCCAGGCCATCCGCGCGCTCAACGCGCTGCGCCCGGCCAGCGCGCGCGTGCGCCGGGCCGAGGGCGACGTGGACGTACCGCTGGCCGAGGTGGCCGTGGGCGACCTGGTGGTGGTGCGGCCGGGCGAGCGCATCGCCGTCGACGGCCAGGTGGTGGAAGGCGAAAGCGCCGTCGACGAGGCCCTGATCACTGGCGAAAGCCTGCCCGTGCCACGCGGCCCGGGCGAGCGCGTGACCGGCGGCGCCGTCAACGGCGACGGCCTGCTGCTGGTGCGCACCACGGCCATCGGCGCCGAGACGCTGCTGGCGCGCATCGTGCGCATGGTCGAATCCGCGCAGGCCGGCAAGGCGCCCATCCAGCGCCTGGTGGACCGCGTCAGCGCGGTCTTCGTGCCGGCGGTGGCGGGCGTGGCGCTGGTCACGCTGCTGGGCTGGGGCCTGGGCGTGGG
>JALHPY010000032.1 GCA_022842305.1 Rubrivivax sp. | reverse complement strand
GAACGATCGGCAGTCAAGGGGACGGGCATCGGGCTGACCTTGTCGCGCCGGCTGACCGAATTGATGGGCGGCACGCTGACCGTGGAGAGTCGGCCAGGACAGGGCAGCACCTTTCGAATGTGCCTCCCAAGCGTCGAACTGGCCTCGACAGACTTGATGGAGCAGCTTTCAGCAGCGACCGAAGGGCCTATGGGATTCACCGCATCGAACGGCCCGCGGCATCGGGTGCTGTACGTGGAGGACAACGAAGCCAACCAGCGGCTTCTGGCGGTTCTTCTGGTGCGGCGCGAAGACATCGAACTGCGGATCGTGGCGACGGCAAGTGAGGCGATGGCAATGGCGCTTGCGTGGCGACCATCGCTGCTGCTGATCGATATCCACCTACCCGATGGCGACGGTCATCGACTGCTGCAAGAACTGAGGGGCCAGGGTATTGCCGCCCCGGCCATCGCGGTGAGCGCAAACGCGATGCCAGCGGACCTCGAGCGCGGTCGGGCATCTGGCTTTGTGGAATACCTTACCAAGCCACTGGACTTGCGGCAAGTGCTGACGGCCCTGGACGGCAAGCTCCGCAGGCCCGAGGCCGATCCTGATCGATAGCAAAGCTCGCGCCTGTTTCGGCTTCAGCATCCGGGGATGCGCGCTGCTTCATCAGGCGGCAGCACCGCCTTCGCGATAGCGCCCACGGATTTCCTCGACCTTTGGCAGCACGCCCAGGAAGGCGCCCACCAAAGCGGGGTCGAAGTGCTTTCCGCTGTTCTTCGTGATCAATTCCACCGCCGCCTCAACCGACCAGGCGTTCTTGTACGGCCGCGCGGAAGTCAGTGCATCGAATACGTCGGCCAACGCAGCGATACGTCCTGCCATCGGGATGGCCTCACCCGTCAAGCCTTGGGGGTAGCCGCTGCCGTCCCACTTCTCATGATGGGTCAGGGCGATGTCGCGAGCCATGTGCATGAGGTCGCTGGCGTCGCCGTCGAGCAGTTCTGCGCCGATGGCGGCATGGGTCCTCATGACTTCCCATTCATGGGGTTCGAACTTCCCGGGCTTGAGCAGGATGGCGTCGGGGATGCCGATCTTGCCGATGTCGTGCATGGGGCTGGCGTTGAGGATGAGATCGCATTGCGCATCACCCCAGCCGATCTGCCGGGCCAGCAGCGTGCAGGTGTGGCTCATGCGCAGGATGTGGTTGCCGGTTTCTTCATCGCGGTACTCCGCTGCCCTTCCCAGCCGCTGCACCACCTGCAGGCGGGTGTAGTGCAGCTCCGCCGTACGCGCATGCACCATCCGCTCCAGCGCGGCTCTCTGGCCGTGCAACAGGCGGTGTGCGAGATGCACGTCGAGCAGGTTGCGCACGCGCATCAGCAACTCGTTGCGGTCGAAGGGCTTGCCGACGAAGTCGCGCGCCCCGCAGGCCAGGGCGCGCAGCAGGCAATCCCTGCTGTGCTGGGCAGTCAGAACGACGATGGGCGGAAGCAGCGGATCCTCGAGGGCCTTGAGCTGCTCGATCACCTGGTAGCCGTCGAGGTGCGGCATGTTGATGTCCAGCAGGATCAGATCCGGGCCCCTGGCCCGGTACTGCGCCAGCACCTCACGAGGGTCCTGCACGAGAACCAGATCGGTGTAACCCTGGCCACGCAGCATCCTGTCCAGCAGCTTGAGATTGGTCGGTTCGTCGTCCACGATGAGAATGCACTCATGCCCTGCAATGACACTCATGGCTTGTCCCCCTTGCGGCCAGGCAAGCAGCGATCCAGCGTTTCCAGGAAGCCTGCCACGTTGATCGGCTGGGTCAGGTATTCGGTGAAGCCCTCCGCCCGGCCGCACTCGATGTCGCGTGTCATGGCCTTCGAGGTGACGGCGATCACCGGCGTGGTGCGGGTGGCCGGTTCGGCCCGCAAGCGCTGCAATATCGCAAAGCCATCCACGCCCGGCAGGTTGATGTCCAGCAGGATCAGGTCTGGGCGCGAGCGTGCGGCCAGCACCACGCCGTCATCGGCATTGCCTGCTGCAAGCAGCTCTATGTCGGCGCGTTTGCTCAGGATCTTCTGCACCAGGCGCAGGTTGGCCGGGTCGTCCTCGACATACAACACCGTGCGCTTCCCGCTCTGAGGGCTTGCGCCGACGCCCGCCACAGGCCCGTTTGCGGGCGAAGGCGTGGGCAGGTGGCACAGCGGCAGTTCGAACCAGAAGGTGCTGCCTTCGCCGGGCACGCTGTCCACGCCGATCGCGCCCTGCATGCCCTGGATCAGATGCTTCGCCAGCGCCAGGCCGATGCCGGTGCCCTGGATGCCGCTGTGGGTGGCTTGCAGCCGCTCGAAGGGCCGGAACAGGCGAGCCTGCTGCTCGGCGTTCAGGCCGCGGCCATCGTCGCGCACGCTGACGCGCACGCGCTGCCCGGCCACCGGCGCGCAAGCGAGCTCGATGCTGCCACCTTCGCGGTTGTACTTGACGGCGTTGGACAGCAGGTTGAGCAGCACCTGCTGCAGGCGCAAAGGGTCAGCCAGCACCGTGCACGAAACGCCTGGCGGCAGGGTCATCCCGATGCGTCGCGCCTGTGCCAGACCTTCGATCTGCGCGACGCAGCGCTCGATGGCCGGCTGCAGCGCCACCGGCACGGCGTTGATATCCAGCCGGCCGCTTTCGATGCGTGCGAGGTCCAGCACTTCGTTGACCAGTTCCAGCAGGTGTTCGCCGGCATCCTGGATCTGACGCACATGCCCGGCCTGCAGCGTACTCAGCGGCGGCCCGCCGGGCATCTGCAGCACCTGCGCAAAGCCCAGCACGGCGTTGAGCGGCGTGCGCAGTTCGTGACTCATGCGTGACAGGAACTCGCTCTTGGCGGCGTTGGCGCGTTCGGCTTCATCGCGCGCCTGACGCAGCATCTCTTCGGCGGCCTTGCGTGGGCCGATGTCGCGGACGAAGCCGTAGAACATGGGCTCGTCGCCCAGTCTCACCAAACTGACGCTGAGTTCCACCTCGAGCGTGTCGCCGCTCTTGCGGCGATGCCGGGTGTCGAAGCGGTCGTATCCCTGGGTGATGCCGATCTGGATATGGGCGGCGATTTCACTGTGGGATTGCTGATCCTCAATATCGACAACGCTCATGCGCAGCAACTCGGCCTCGTCGTAGCCGAGCATGGCGCAGAAGGCGGGGTTGGCCTGGCGGATGCGGCCGCTGATGTCGGCGGCGAAAAATCCATCGATGGCGGCTTCGAGTATTGCTGCGTTGCGGCGTGACACCAGTTCTACTTCTGCGGTGCGTTCCACCACGCGCTGCTCCAGCGACTGGGTGAGTTCACGCAAGTGGCCTTCGAGCTGCTGGCGCTCGGTTACGTCCAGGCCGATGGACAGCAGGCCGGTCATCTGGCCGCCGGCATCGCGCTGGGGCATCGCATGCCATTCGATCTGGCGTTCCTCGCCGTAGCGGGTGACGATGGGGTTGATGTACCCGCGCACCGGCTGGTCGTCAATGGCGGTAGCAAACAGCGCACGGATGCGCGCGCGGTCGTGTGCCGGCAGGCAAGTGGCAAACCACTCCTTGCCTGCGATCTCATCCAGTCTGTAGCCTGTCAGATGCTCGAAGCAGGGGTTGACGTGCTGGATCATGCCGCGCGGATCCAGCAGCAGGACAATCACCGGCGCGGTGTCCAGCAGGCTCTTGGCAAAGTCCCGCTCTTGCTGCAGGGCCCGCAGTGTCTGATGGCGTGCGGTGACGTCCAGGAACGAGCCCATCATGCACAGCGGCTTGCCGTCGGTGTCAATGGCCATGTGCCCGACCAACTCCACATCCATCAGCGAGCCGTCCGCCCGGCGCCCTATCAACTCGCCCTGCCAGTGGCCGGTGCGGCCCATGGAGTCCACCACCACGGCTTGCACCCGGTCGGGCTCGTCCCAGAATGACAGCACGGAGCGCCCGAGCGCGTCCTGTGGGCCGGCGAGCCGCCACAGCTCGACGAACGCCTGGTTGACGTAGGTGATCGCGCCATCCAGCCCCGCCAGGGCGATCGCGCTGGTGGAGGTGGCGATTGCGGCCTCCTTGATGCGCAGATCGCGCTGTGCCGCCCGGATCTCGCTCAGGTCGGTGATCACATTCGCCATGGCCGTGATTCCGCCCGCTTCGTCACGCAGGACGAACACGCTGTGCAGCGTCGGCACGAGGCGCCCGTCCAGCGAGCTGATCTCGACTTCGCCTATCCAGGCGCCCTGGGCCACCACGGCCGGCAGCACCGTGGACTCGATCTGTTCGTAAACCCTTTCGGTGTAGAAGTCCCGCAGCCTGTAGCCTGAAACTTCCGCCCCCGCCGGCACCGCCAGCAGCTTGCGCAGGGCCGCATTGAAATAGCGCACCGTACCGTCCGGCTCGCACCAGCCCACGGCCTGTGGGGAGGCCTCCACCAAGGCCTGCAGACGGCCCCGAGCGTCTTCGGCCTGGTGGCGCGCGTCGTCACTGCGGACCAGGCCTTCCAGGTGCAGCAGCGCTCCCTGCGCATCGAAAACGCCGCGGCCCTCGTCGTAACACCAGTGCAGGGTGCCGGTACGATCAAGCATGCGGTACTGCAGTCGGAAGTCGCGTTGGGCCGCCAACGCGGACTGGACCTCGGCCCAAACGCGCTGCCGGTCATCAGGATGGATGAGCTCGGAAAAGTGGCGCTCGCCACGAAGGAAGTCCGCGGCCGGATACCCGGTCAGGATCTCTCCGCCCTCGGACATGAACATCACGGTCCAGTTCGGGTCGTTGCAGCACTGATAGAAGAAGCCGTCGAGGCGGCCCGTGACCCGTTGCAGGTTTGTGGCGATGCAGCTGCCGATGCGCCGGTTGATCATGACAAAACTCACGGCCAGCAGCACCGCGCACAGGGCCCGGGCCAATTGCACCGGCAGCCCGGTGGTGGCAAGGAAATCCGCCG
The DNA here is from genome assembly GCA_022842305.1 of Rubrivivax sp. Taxonomy (GTDB): domain Bacteria; phylum Pseudomonadota; class Gammaproteobacteria; order Burkholderiales; family Burkholderiaceae_C; genus Rubrivivax. Next base: position 29,648 of record JALHPY010000032.1, on the reverse strand, counting down.
TGGTGGGCAGCCAGTCCGCCAGCAGGCGCCCTGAACCGGGGGAAAGGAACAGCGTCAGGGCGGCATAGCCGAGCATCGCGTGGGCCGCCAGGGTCAACCACTGGGTGATGCCGATATCGGCCTGACGGGCCATGGCCCGAGCATGGGCGAGCAGCCCGATGCCGGCCATCGCGGCGCCTGGCGCCCCGACCAGATAGCGCGCGCCCAGTTCCAGTCCGGCGGCAGCCTCGCTGGCCGTCATCAGGAGTGCCACGGTGCCCAGGCCTGCCGCGGCGTACAGGGGAACCGCAGCCAGCCGGCGACCACCGGGCCGGCCATTCCACAGACGTCGACCAAACTCCATCAGAGCGGCAAAGGACGCGACCATCAGAGCCACACCCAGCACCGCGAGCCAGGCGGCGGGGTTGTGCAGGCGTTCCCCCTCGATGAATTCCCGCAGCCCGTGCAACATCCCGAAAGCAGCCAGCCAGCCCAGGTGCGAGGTGAGGCCTGAGCCACTGCTGGGGCGCATGCTCAGCAGTGCGGCAATGCCCAGAACGAAGAACGCCAGGCCGTAGATCTGGAAGATCAGCCCAAGATAGGTCTCGATCCAGCCGGGACTCATGCCTTGTCACCCGCGAGGCAGCGGTTCACCGAGTTCATGAACCGCGCGACATCCAGCGGCATGGTCATGGTGTCGGTGAAGCCCGCCGCCCAGCCGCACTCCATGTCGCGTGTCATGGCATTCGAGGTGACGGCAATCACCGGTGTGGTCTGGGTGGCCGGATCGGCCCGCAGGCGCTGCAATGTCGCGAAGCCGTCGACGCCCGGCAGGTTGATGTCCAGCAGGATCAGGTCTGGGCGCGAGCGTGCAGCCAGCACCAGGCCGTCATCGGCGTTGCTTGCCGCAAGCAACTCGATGTCGGCGCGCTTGTTCAGGAATTTCTGCACCAGGCGCAGGTTGGCCGGGTCGTCCTCGACGTACAGCACCGTGCGCTTCCCGCTCCGGGGGCTTGCGCCGACGCCGGCCGCTGGCACGTCTGCGGGCCGGGGCGAGGGCGATGGCAGGTGGCACAGCGGCAGCTCGAACCAGAAGGTGCTGCCCTCGCCGGGCACGCTTTCCACGCCGATATCGCCCTGCATGCTGTGCACCAGATGCTTCGCCAGCGCCAGGCCGATGCCGGTGCCCTCGATGCCGCTGTGGGCGGCTTGCAGCCGCTCGAAGGGCCGGAACAGGCGAGCCTGCTGCTCGGCGTTCAGGCCGCGGCCATCGTCGCGCACGCTGACGCGCACGCGCTGCCCGGCCACCGGCGCGCAAGCGAGCTCGATGCTGCCACCTTCGCGGTTGTACTTGACGGCGTTGGACAGCAGGTTGAGCAGCACCTGCTGCAGGCGCAACGGGTCCGCCAGCACCGTGCACGAATCGCCCGGCGGCAACTTCACCTCGATGCGTCGCGCCTGTGCCAGACCTTCGATCTGCGCGACGCAGCGCTCGATGGCCGGCTGCAGCGCCACCGGCACGGCGTTGATGTCCAGCCGGCCGCTTTCGATGCGTGCGAGGTCCAGCACTTCGTTGACCAGTTGCAGCAGGTGTTCGCCGGCGTTGCGGATCTGGAGCACATGCCCGGCCTGCAGCGTACTCAACGGCGGCCCGCCGGGCATCTGCAGCACCTGCGCAAAGCCCAGCACGGCGTTGAGCGGCGTGCGCAGTTCGTGGCTCATGCGTGACAGGAAGTGGCTCTTGGCGGCATTGGCGCGTTCGGCTTCATCGCGCGCCTGACGCAGCATCTCTTCGGCGGCCTTGCGTGGGCCGATGTCGCGGACGAAAGCGTAGAGCATGGGCTCGCCGCCCGGCCTTACCAGACTGACGCTGACTTCCACCTCGAGCGTGCTGCCGTCCTTGCGGCGGTGCCGGGTGTCGAAGCGGTTGTGTCCCTGGGCGAGCACCTTCTCGATATGGATGGCGGTCTCCTCGGGGGTTTCGGCAGCCTCGACATCGGGAATCCGCATGCCCAGCAATTCGGCCTCCTCGTAGTCGAGCATGGCGCAGAAGGCGGGGTTGGCCTGGCGGATGCAGCCGCTGAGGTCGGCGGCGAAAAATCCGTCGATGGCCGTACTGAGTACCGACGCGTTGCGCTGAAGCTGCTGCGTGAGCTCCGCGGTGCGCCGCGCCACGCGCAGTTCCAGTTGGGCATGCGAGCTTGCCAGCTCGGCCTCGGCCTGCTGGCGCCGGAGGTTGTCTTCCCGCAGCTGACGGCCCTGGCTCTGCATGCGCGCCAGAACCGCCGCCAGCAGCAGGCCGGCCAGCCCCAGCAACCCGCTCATCAACGCGGCGGTGCGGCGATCCGCCTCGCGTTCCTTGCGCAGCGGTGCCAGGAGCGCGGCTTCGTCCAGACCGACGAGAACGATCAGCTTGGCATCGGGAAGGCGCTGCCAGGCATAGATGCGGGCCACCGAGTCCAGCGTGCCGGGCCGATGGAAATGCCCCCGGTCCGGTGCATCGGCGGCCAGGAAGGGGCGATCGGCAGCCACCGCCTTGCCCATGGCCTCGAGGTTATCCAGACTGCGCGCCTGGAAGGTGCCGTCTGCCTGCACCAGCGCCACCAGGTCCTGGCTGTTCAGCCTGACGCGTCCCAGGAGTGCTGCCATGGCATCGGCCCGAATCGAAAGGTTGACCGTGCCGGCAAAGCGCCCATCGCGCAGCACTGGGCGGTTGACGATGAAGCTCCACCCCGGGATCAGGCGACTCTGCACCGGGCGGCCGATGAACATGCGGTCCACGCCCGTCTGCTGGCTGCGGAAATGGACCCGATCACCGACGTAGGTGCGCGGGCTGCCTTCGACGGTTGAGTAGACGGTGTAGCCCTCGCTTTCAGCGATGGAGAGATGTGTGATCACGCCTTCGGGGAAGGTGGCGAGCACGGCCTTGGCAGTGCGGGGCACCAGCGCCGGATCGCGCATCCAGGCGTCGCGCACATGCAGAAGGCCGAGATCCATGGTGCCGAACAGGCTGCTGACTTGGCCCGCCATGGCATCGGCCAGCTGCGCCGCGCGCAGCGCGGCATCCTGCCGGGCCCGGTGTTCGGCTTCTGCGTTGACGATGTCCACCTGCCACCAGAAATAGCCGCCGACGAGCAGCGCCAGCAGCAGCACCAACGGGGGCAGCGCGTCAGCCGGCCGCGCAAACAGGCGGTGTCTCATGGGTGATTGCCCTCAGCGTCGCCCGGACCCCGGGCAAGGCAGCCGCTGACGCTGGCCAGGAACTGATCGACCCTGAGCGGCTTGGTCAGGTATTCGACAAACCCTGCCGCCATGCCGCGCTCGATGTCGCGTGGCATGGCATTGGCGGTGATGGCGATCACCGACGTGTCCTTCAGGCTCTCCTCGGCCTTGAGGACCTGCAGCACCTGGTAGCCGTCCATGTCCGGCATGTTGATGTCCAGCAGGATCAGCCTGGGCCGGCGTGCCAGCGCCAGCTCGATGCCCAGCGACGGGGTGTGGGCTGTGATCAGGTGGATGTTCGGCACGTGAGCGAGGATCTGCGCCACCAGCTTGAGGTTGGCGATGTTGTCCTCGATGTAGAGCACGGTATGGTGGTCTGCTGCGGGATGCCGGGCAGATGCGGCCTGCGCGCAGGCTGGTTCAGTCGGCGCAGCGCTCACGGCAGCTTGAGTCTCCAGCAGCAGCTCGATCCAGAAGCAACTGCCCACGCCGACCTCGCTTTCCACGCCCACCGTGCCGCCCATCAGCTCGACGATGCGCCGCGTGATGGTCAGGCCGATGCCGGTGCCTTCGATCTTGCCGCCCTCGGCACCGAGGCGGTTGAAGGGCTGGAACAGCTCGCCCAGCCTGTCGGCCGGGATGCCCAAGCCGCTATCGGCAACACGGATGCACAGGCGATCGGCCCCCGCGGGCTTCACGTCCAGTCGCACCGTCCCGCCGTCGCGGTTGTACTTGACGGCGTTGGAGAGCAGGTTGAGCAAGGCCTGCTTGAGCCGCATGCGGTCGGCGCGCACCGCTGCGCCCGTCCGCATCTCATAGCCCAGCGCGATGCCGCGCAGGTCAGCCAGCGGGGTGACCAGCCCGATGCACTCGTCGACGATCGGGCCGATCTCCACCGGCTCGAGCGAGAGGTCGAGGTGGCCGGACTCCACCTTGGACAGATCCAGCACCTCGTTGATGAGCCCGAGCAGGTGCCGGCCGGCCTTGAGGATCTCCTTCACGTTGTCGTGGTGGTCCGCCGGCAAGCTGTCGTCGTATTCCATCAACTGGCCAAAGCCGAGGATGGCGTTCATCGGCGTGCGCAGCTCGTGGCTCATGCTGGAGAGGAACTCGGACTTGGCCTGGCTCGCGCGGTCAGCAGCCTCGCGCGCGGCGACCAGGGCCTGCTCGAACACCACCCGCTCGGTCACGTCCTGCACGGTGCCGGTCAGGCGCAGCGGCTTGCCCATGTCGTCCAGGTGCATCTGCGCCAGCTCGTGCACGTGGCGTACCGAGCCGTCGGGCCGCAGGATGCGGTGCACCACGTCGTGACGGCCGGTTTGTTGGGCTCGCTGCTCGCTCAAGCGCACCAGCTCGCAGTCGTCCGGGTGCACGGCGGCGTGGAACGCCTGCACGCTGGGGGCGAAGCTGCCCGGCTCGTAGCCGAAGATGCGGTAGATCTCGTCGGACCAGGTCAGCTCGCCGCTCGCCAGGTCGGCCGTCCAGTTGCCGATCGATGCAAGGCGCTGCGCCTCCAGCAGTTGCCGTTCGCGTTCGGCCAGGGCCAGCTCGGCATGCTTGCGGTCGTCGATGTCCTGCACCACGCCGATCATGTTCAATGGCTTGCCAGTGGCGTCGCGCCTCACCGCTCCCCGCTCGAGCAGCCAGCGCACAGTGCCGTCGGGCCACACCACGCGGTGCTCGATCTCGTAGGGTACGTCGCGTTCGACGGAGGCACCGACCGCGTCAACCACAGCCTGGCGGTCGTCCGGGTGCACGGCGCCGAGAAAGTTGTCATAGGAGGTTTCCAGGTCGCCCAGCGCGTAGCCGAACAGCGGCGCGATGCGCTCGGTCCAGAACAGCTCGCCGGTGGCGATGTTCCACTCCCAGGTGCCGATGTTGGCGAATATCTGTGCGAGGCGCAGCCGTTCCTCGGCTGCCTCGGCGGCCTGTTCGGCGCGCCTGCGTTCGGTGACGTCGTGAAAGCTCCACACCCGGCCAGCCTTCTGCCCGATGCCCAGGAGTGGTTTGGAGTGGCGCTCGAAAATGCTGCCGTCGGTCAACTCGATCAGGTCATCCGATTCGTCTACGGACTGATAAAGGGCCTGCACCCTCCGCAAGAAGCCCTGTGGGTCCGGCACTTGCGTCAGCGCAAGGGCCAGCAGCGGGCTGTCGGCGCCTGCACGCGCCTCCAGCGTATCCGGCAGGTTCCACATCGTTCGGAACTGTCGATTCATGAACAGCACTTCGCCGTCGGCGCTTACCGCCAGGATGCCGTCCTGGGTCGAATCCAGGGTGGCGTTGAGCTTGATGCTGCTGCTGGCTACTTTCTGCTCGGCGAGCCTTCTCTCGGTGATGTCGGCGTGGCTGATCACGACGCCGCCACCGTCTCCCGACATCGGCATGACGGTCATCTCGAACCAGTGGACCTGGCTCGGAGAACACCTTGGATACTCGTGCCTGAAACTGGGTGCGCGCCCGGCCATGACCGCCTCGATGCCCGCAACCACACCCGCGGCGCCTTCGGCGCCGGCACTCTCGGAGCGGCGCGCCACCGCCAGATAGTCCGTGCCGACATCGGCATTCGGGCCAGGCATGCCTGCTTGTGCTGCGTTGCCTGTGGCGATACGTCGCCAGGGTTCATTGACCGCCACGATCACGCCGCTCCGGTCCAGCACGGCAATGTGAGCGGAGACAGAATCCAGCACGTCCCGCGTGAAGCGTTGCTGTCGCTGGATGGCACGCTCGCCCGCCGTACGCAGCAGCGCGCTGCCCACCAGGCCGGCCAGCAGGCCCAGCAGCTCTATCGCCTGCGCATCCCAGTCGCGCGCAGTGCCGACCTGGTCGAAGCCGATGAAGCCCACCGTCTTGCCCGCTTGCTGGAAGGGGAAGGCACACAGCGCGCGAATGTCCTGGCTTTCCAGCAGGGTCCGTTCCGCCGCGCATTCGGGTGGCAGGGCGGCGACGTCGGGGATGCTGAGCATGTCGCCTTGGTGCATCTGCGCCCACCGCCAGGCGAAACTCGCCATCGGCAGGTCTTGCCGATCACCCTTCTGCGGCGCAATGCCCGGGGCGCACCATTCGTGGCTGTTGCACACGCGTGTACCGTCGCCGCAAAGCTGGAAGAGGTAGGCGCGGCTTGCACCCAGGTGCTGGCCTGCCAGCCTCAGGCTGTGGTCAATGGCGGCGTCCAACGTGCCGGCGCCGGCGGCCAGCAGCCCGGCCGCCGCCTGCCCCAGCACCACCCGTACGGCGTTCTGTGCGCGCTGCATGGCCTCGGCGGCCTTGACACGCGTGATGTCGGTGCGCATCGACACGTACTGGTACGGCCTGCCGTTTGCATCCAGGAAAGGTGTGATGGTGGACGCCACCCAGTACAGAGAGCCGTCCCGGCAGCGGTTGCACACCTCGCCCTGCCAGACGGTGCCTGCGGAGATCGTGCGCCACATGTCCGCATAGAACGCGGGCGGGTGCACGCCGGACTTGAGCAGGCGATGGTGTCGGCCCAACAGTTCGCCACGGCTGTAGCCGCTGATCCGACAGAAGTTGTCGTTGACATAGGTGATGATGCCGGCCCTGTCGGCGATGCTGACGATGGCGTGGCGATCGAGCGCCAGGTGCTCGCGCTCGCGCTCGTACAGGGTGACCTGCAAACGGTGCTGTATGGCGGCACTCTGGCGCGCCCTACGCGCCCGGGCAGTGACGGCAGTGACCAGGTGTTCGGCCTGCACAGGCTTGACCAGGAAATCGTCGCCGCCGAGATTCAACGCCAGCAACTGCTGGCTCGTATCGGTCTCAGCGGAGAGGAACAGGATGGGCAGGCTCAGGTAGTCGTCGCGTTGGCGCACGATGGCGGAGAGCTCGGGGCCGCTGATATCTGGCATGTAGACGTCCAGCACCAGCACATCCGGGCGGCAGGCGTCCAGGCTGACCAGGGTGTGGTGCGGCTTGTCCAGGGTCTGCACTGTCATGCCTGCGGCGCGCAGCATGCTGGACTGGATTTCCAGCAGCGTCGGGTCGTCGTCCACCAGCAGCACTCGGTAGGGCTGCGGCACCATGCGGCCAGTAAGGGCGTCCAGCAGGTCTATGAGCGCGTCCGGCGCTACCGGCTTGAGCAGGTAGCGCTTGGCGCCGGCCCGATGTGCGGCCATGCGCGCTTCGATATCGTCACGCACCGTGGTGAACACCACTGGGGGGCAGTGCGTCCGCCCGGCCTGAAGTTCAGCCACCAGCGCGGCCCCGGCGTGGTCGCCCTCGGGGAAGATCATTTCCAGGACGATGGCGTCTGGGAACTCGCCCTCGCCGAGCCCCGCGCGGAAGGCATCCAGGCTTGTGAACACCCGTGCCTGGTAGCCGCTTTCGCCAAGGGCCTGGGCCATGCATTCGGCCTGTTCGGCGTCGCCGTCCACCAGATACACCAGCGGTGAACGGTCGACGCGGGGCAGCCCCTTGGGCGGGCTCAGCCTGGGGGCTGCGGCAGGCCGGCGGCGGGAGTCCTGCGCGGCGTCATCGAAGGGCGGCATGGGTCTTGAAGCCGTGGCCTGGTTGCGCGGAGGTCAAAGGGTGTCCGTGGACTTGCTGCCCTCGACGGACCGTAGATCGCTTATGCCTGCGGGCGGCGGCGTCGCACGGCATCGACGAGATGAGGACCCTGGCTTTGGGCCTGAGCGACTGACCGTGGTTCCACCTGTGAGGCACGATTGGCAGACGCCTGTTTGAGCAGCCGGGATGAACGGACGGGCTGAACGTGTCGAGGTGAAAGGCAAGGCCGTGCGCGCGCTTCAGTCCGCCAGCACGCGTTCGCGCAACGTGAAGACCACGCGGTCCATCTCCGCGCGCAATGACGCAGCCTCGTGCTCGAACGCGCGATAGCCAAGCTGCAGCGACGCGACCATGGCAACGCAGTGCCCGCTCAGGCGGATTGCGGCAATGGTCTGGGCCAGCAATCGAATCTGATCGATGTAGTCCTTCGACTGCGCCCACTGGCCATCGTGGGCCGCGATCAACGCCTGCTCCAACAGATGCGGGCCCCGTTGTTCAAACGCCAGCGAGAGGCCGCCGACGACCACCAGCCGCTGGTCGCGGCTGTCCCCGCAGGCTGCGATGTCCTGTGCCCGTTGCCGTATGGCCAGCAGGTCGCCGCTGTAGCGGTTGCGGTGGAGATCCTCGCGCAGCGACAGTGCGATGTGCAAGGCCAGATGCAGCGATCCCAGCAGCACGGGCTTGGCCAGGTGAGCGGCAAAACCGGAGGCTATGGTGGCGGCGCGGTCCTGGTGAGTGGTCTTGCCAGTGACGGCGATGACGGGGAGGCTGGATAGCCGTCTTGTGTGTTCGTACGATCTGAGCAGCCTCAGCACCTGATAGCCGTCCAAGCCGGGCATGGAGAGGTCCAGGGTCATCAAGTCCACATCCAGGTCCAATGCCAGGGGCACGGCCTCTTCGGAATGGGTGCAGACGTTGACGGTGCATCCGGCGTGCACGAGCAGCTTGGAGAGCGCCAACGCCGATCCGCGGTCGTCGTCGACAACGATCGCTCGGGTAACGCGCAACGAATTTTCCATACTACATACAACTCAAGCTTGATTCTGCCCGAGTGCTGCAGGCACTGGGCGCAGTAAGATCAAGCGGTGGACAGAAAACTGAAGAATCGCCCACCGGCTTTGCACGCAGTGCGCACGGCCGATCAATTGCGGGCGCAGGGCCAGCGGGTAGCGGGAGCAGGCCCTGGGGCGGAAGCCGCCGCAGTCGCACCTCAACCGAGCGACGCGACCCTGGAAGTTCTGTACAGCAGCCCCGAGTTTCTCATCCGCCGGGCTCATCAGGTGGCGTCGGCCACTTTCGCGCAGGCCTGCGCCGATCTCGATATCACGCCGTCCCAGTACGCGGTCCTGTTCGCACTGCGCCAACATGCCGACGTCGGGCAGAACGCTATCGGACGGCTCGTGTCCCTGGACCGTTCCACGACATCGCTGGTGGTCAGGAGCCTGAAGGACCGCCAGCTCGTGACCGTGGCATTCGATCCGGCCGACCGCAGAAAGACTTTCCTCCGACTCTCCGACCAAGGGCGCATGCTGCTGGCTGACGCCGAGACTCGCAGTGCCCGGTCCAATCAGGCCTTGTTGTCGGTATTCGACAATCGGCAGGCCGTCGAGTTTCTGGTCATGCTGCAGCGTTTCGCTGAACCCCGGGGTGAGGGCTGAGCCCGGGCGAATCGGCTGAGGGCGCCACTTGCATGCTTCTGGCTCTGCCGGACGAAGCCCTGTACATGCCCGGCGCACCCGGCCAGCACCAGCGAGGAAGCATCCATCAACAGCGACACCCGGGTTCCCGCCGTCGTTGCCAACTCGAGAGCGGCCAACATATCCTTCATAGGATGGAACTCCCGATTCGTCCATGGGCACAGGCGACCCGCATTGAAGAGCACGGGGACTGGGTCGCGGCGCCCGGGCATTCGACACTGGCGCAGGCCGCTGCGGGTCTGGCGCGGGCGTCGGTGCAGGGGGTAGTCCGCTACCAGCTGTTTCTCGCAGACCGAGGCCAGGCAGGGTGGCTTCAGAACAGAGCGGGCCCTGGAGGCCGGAACTGCCGCACTGCTCGATGAAGCTGAGAACAGTGGGCCCGTCGGTCCCGGACAGGCCGATGCCACTTGCGCGCGACTGGTCGAGTTTGCGTTTGTCCTGCGGCATGGGTGTCAGATTGAATCGCCGCAAGCTTTGGGGGTCGCACCAGCCTTCGAGTGGCAAGAGCCTCCTCAATGTTCGGGGCGGTTCAAGCAGTGATCGTGAATCCATGCGTGAGCATCCTCAACGCGAGAGAAGATGCCTTGCCGGTGCTCGGAGTCGTTGTTCGCCATGTAATGGCGAAGTTGACGCACAACTCGAACGTCATCTACAACATGTGCCTGAGCAATACGCGGATTGCTCAAAGCCGCCGCATAGTCAATACATGCCAGTTCAATCAATTGTTCGTCCGTAACGTTGATCGAAGTTGACGCACGATAGTCTGCTAAAACGTACAGGAGATCGTCATACCTCTGGTCGGCGTTGACAGAAACGAAGGCTTTCGCAAGTTCAGAGGCTGTGACCTGACCAGAGTAGATCACCTGTGCGCCTCGCAACTCCCAAACGATCTCGAATGGCATCTTTAGACTGTTAATGGCACTGACTGGAAGAATGCCCCACCTGTGTTGCTCGGTATCCGTTGCCAACGTGGGTACCTCGTTCGAATCGACCGGAGGGACGCATTGACACTTTGACAGTCGGCGACACCCTAAGGTCTTCCCCTGCAGGTCAGATGGCAGGCCCCCAAAGCATCGTTCGACATGGAACGATAGTTTAGCCCACGGCGACGCTGGTGGAATGAGAAGTACTGCGCAGCGGAGTCGCTCAACGCTGGGCAGACCGCGGGGTTCGGTCAAACAAAGCTGTCCCCCAACAACGGTGCCCGGCGTGCGAGACGGGGCTCGCGCTGCTCAGCGTGGGGCTTGAGTGTTCAGCATGCCTTGTACACGGCGCACTGTCCTCCACACCCAGAAAAGGCGCGCGCTCCAGCGCAAAGCTCGCCGCGGCCTGAGCACGACAAGTGCCACTGCACCGGCCAGCGGCCACTGCGGGTTGGACCGCAGCCACCGCCAGGCGGCTTGTGCACGATCGGCCCAGGCCAGCGGCTGCTGCAGGACTTGGGCCTGCTCGCCCAGGCGCTGGCGCAGCACGTCACTGCGCAGCAGCAAGGTCATCTGGCGCTGCCGGATGGCGTTGGCGCGTTCGCTCATCGGGTCATCACTGGGCAACAGCAACTGCGTGGCGGCGGCTTTTCAGCACGGTTCAGTCCCCCGGCAAGCCCAGGCTGTCGCGGTCACGCCGCAGCTCCGCCAGACTCAGCGAAAAAGCGCCGCCGGTGGGTGGGTTCAGGCGCTGGCGGGCCAGATGCAGCAGCCAGCCACCCGCGCCCGCAAACAGCAGCGCCAGGACGCCGATGGCCGCCAGGCGGTAGCCGTCCCACATCAGCAGCACGATCAGGCCCACCAGCAGCACCAGGGCCAGCCACAGCAGCAGCAGCGCGGCGCCGGCCAGCCACAAGGCACTGACGACGCGCAGCTTTTCCTGCTCGAGCTCGGTACCCAACAACTCCAGCCGCACCAGCACGATGCCCGCGGTGGTGCCTGCCAGGCGCCGCAGCGAGGCAAAGAGCCCGGTTGCCGTTGCAGGCCCGCTCACGCCAGGCTGCGCCAGAAGGGGCAGGTGGCGTTCACCGGCGGCTGATGAGCATGCCGATCAGCACGCCGACACCGGCGCCGATGGCCACCGCCTGCCAGGGGTGGTCGTGCACGTAGTCGTCGGCGGCGCGGCCTGCGGCCCTGGCGTTGTCGGTGACGGCGGACTGCAACGTCAGCAGTCGGTGCCTGGCCTCGCTCAGGCGGTCCTGCAGGCGTTCGCGCAGGCTGACGGCGGCCTCACCTACTTCGTCGGCGGTCATCTTCAGCAGATCTTCTGCATCCGAGACGACCTGGCGCAAGTCGACAATCATCTTTTCTCTTTGGGTGGCGGTCAGGTCTGACATGGTCTGCTCCTTGGGGGGTGGGGGTGAAGTCTGGAGCCCGGCGGTCATCCGGGCCTGCGGGGGTCAGTACTTGTAGCCGAAGCCAAAGGTCAGGAAATGGGGAGGGCAAAGTGTATTCGTTGGAATGTATTCAGCGCGGGCCCGGCCGTGACGACCCAATCCTCGGTGGGCCTTTATAGCGGGCAAAGCCACAGCCCTTTCCCTTGGCGGAGCGGTACGCATCGGACAGTTCGGACAAGCCGACCCCCCAGCCTGCTGCGGCTGAGCGACGTACCGGTGCTGATCCTGCGCTGAGCCGGCACCGGCCGGCGGCGTCCCCCGGGTTGCAGCGGCTTGGCGAAGGGACGCGCCAGGGCTCAAGGAAGGTGGTCGCCCCGGTCGCGCGGGAACCAGCGCTCGATCAGTGCCGCCGCGCGGTCGCGGCCGCCGATGCCGAAGGCCAGGGCCAGGGCCACCACCACGCCGCTCAGCAGGATCAGGAAGGTCTGCTGGATCAGCCCGCCGCCGATGTCGAGGTGATCCACGGCCAGCAGCACCACGAAGACCATCACGCCGTACTGCATGAAGCGGCCGAGCAGGTCGCCATCGCTGATCTGGGTGCTGCGGCAATAGCTCTGCACCGCGTTGCCGGCAAAGCGCGCGAAGTAGCTGCCGAAGACCAGCACCAGCAGCGCCACCAGCAGGCGCGGCACGAACAGCAGCACGCGGCCCAGCAGATCGGTCACCTGCGTCAGGCCCAGGCTGTTGAAGGCGATGATCAGCGACGCCAGGATCACCAGCGCATAGGCGATCCAGCCGAAGATCTCGGTCGTGTCCTTCTCGGTGCCGCCCTGCTGCAGGAAGCCATCGATGCCGGCGCGTTCGGACAGCACGTGGAAGTTGAGCGCACGCAGCGCCTTCACGACGCTGAAGCGAAAGGCCTTGGCCAGCAGCCAGCCCGCCAGCAGCAGCGCCGCGGCCAGGAACAGCCTGGGCATGAAGCCACCCACCTGCTGCAGCAGTGCGCGCAGCGGTTCGAGCATGACGTCGATACTCTGCATGTCCAGTCTCCTTGTTCACGCCGCCCAATGGGCGGTGCATGGGTCTCAGTCCACCATTCCTGCCAACGCGGCCAGCGCCGCCAGCGGCCCGCCAGCGCCAGCGGGCGGGTTGTCGATGTCCCGGCGCAGTTGCTTCAGCACAGACTCAAGCTCGAACAGTTGCAGCAGTTGCTGCGCCAGCGCCAGGCCGGTGGCGCCGGCCCACAAGCCGCCGGCCTGCGCGACATCGAAGTAGCTGGCGATGAAGGCCGCGCGCACGCGCTGCTCCCAGTGGCGCGCCGCTGGCGCCAGGCGCTCGAGCGCGCCCGCACCCTGCGCCGCGCGGTGCAAGGCCTGGTGGCGCGCGTGGTCGATGGAATGCAGCATGCCCGCGACGTCGCGCAGGGCGCAATGTTTGCTGCGCCGCTCGTCGATGCCGCGCTCGGGTTCGCCTTCGAAGTCGATGATGAAGAAGTCGTCGCGGCAGACCAGCACCTGCGCCAGGTGCAGATCGCCGTGCAGGCGTGTCTTCAGGCCGCCGGGCAGGGCCTGCGCCACGGCATCTGTCTGCCGCATGAGCGGGCCCTGGCCCTGCGTCACGCGCAAGGCCATGTCGGCCAGCGGTGGCGCCCAGCTTGCGCGGCGTTTGGCCAGCAGTGCCAGCGCGTCGGTGGCATCCCGGCGCACCGACTGCGCCCAGACTTGCAGGTCGGCGACCTGCACGGGCTCGGGATCGAACGCCGGCTGCCCGGTGCGCCGTGCCAGCGCCAGGTGCAGTTCGGCCACTCGCCGGGCCAGCAACTGGAAGCGCTCGACGGGTGCGGCGCCCACCAGTTGCTCGGGTGCTTCAGCGCCGGGCGCTTCGAGCAGGCGCGAGAGCTGGTCCACGGTGCTGGTCCAGGCGTCGCCCTGGTGGATCAGCTGGGGCTGCAGCAGAGCCAGCGTCCACACCTGGCCGTCCCGGGTGCGGATCTCCACGCTGCCCAGTACCGGCACGCAGTTGGCGTAACCCAGCACGTCGGCGAGGTGCCGGCCCATTTCCACCTCGGGGCAGACGCCGGGCTGCAAGCGCCGGTAGGCCTTCAGGAACAGGCGCTCGCCGAGCAGGTTGACCGCGTTGCTGCTCAGGGCCAGGCGGTGCAGCGGCATCGGGCCTGACGGCGTGTCGCCCACCAGTTGAGGGAAGGCCGGGCCCTGCAGGAAGTGCGCGCTGCAGCCATCGCCCTTGATCACCCGCCGGCCGGCCATGGCCTGCACCAGCGCGCGGCAGAAGGGCTCGTCGGCCATGGCGTCTGCCAGCACGCCCATCCGGGCCTGCTGGCGCACTTTGCTGACGGCCACCGCGGCCAGGGCGCGGGTGCGTTCTTCATCGTCATCGTCGAAGGCCAGGGCCAGCGGCAGAAAGTAGCGCGCGCTGCGGGCTTCGTTCTGCACCTCGGCCAGGGTCAGCAGCCATTCCTGGCCCTGCGCCTGCATAACCAGGTGCTCGACCAGCTTGACGCTGCCCGGTGCCTGGGGCCGGGCTGCAAACCAGCGCTGGCGCTTCAAGAAGCCCGGCAGCAGTTCGCGTTCGAACTGCGCCCGGGTGCGCTCGGCCAGGGCGATGCGCCACGGCACCACCCGCTCGCGGAACAGGCTGTTCCAGCCGTCGAACAAGACCATCACCGCCAGGTCTTCCACCGGCAGGCGCTCGGTGTGCCAGCGCGGCGGCGCGACATCGGTGGCCAGCCGGAACCAGAGGAAGCCGTAGGCGGGCAGCGTCAGCATGTAGGGCAGGTCGCCGATGGGCGGAAAGCTGTTGCGGCCCAGCATCTCCACCGGCACGCGGCCCTTCCAGGCGCCCAGCTCCAGCTCGACCGCCTGCGCCAGGCGGCTGACGTTGGCCACGCACAGGATGGCCTCGCCTTCGTGCTCGCGCACATAGGCCAGCGTCTTGCGGTTGCCCGGGTGCAGCATGGTGAAGCGGCCGCGCCCGAAGGCATGGCTGCTGGCGCGCACGGCCAGCATGCGGCGCGTCCACGACAGCAGCGACGAGGTCTCGCGCGACTGCGCCTCGACGTTGACGGCCTGGAAGCCGTACACCGGGTCCTGGATCGGGGGCAGGTACAGGCGTTGCGGGTCGGCGCGCGAGAAGCCGCCGTTGCGGTCGCCGGTCCACTGCATCGGCGTGCGCACGCCGTCGCGGTCGCCCAGGAAGATGTTGTCGCCCATGCCGATCTCGTCGCCGTAGTACAGCACCGGCGTGCCCGGCATCGACAGCAACAGGCTGTTCATCAGGCGGATGCGTTCCTGGTCGTTCTCGAGCAGCGGTGCCAGCCGCCGCCGGATGCCCAGGTTGATGCGCGCACGCGCGTCGGAGGCGTACATGCTGTACATGTAGTCGCGCTCCTTGCTCGTCACCATCTCCAGCGTCAGCTCGTCGTGGTTGCGCAGGAAGATGGCCCACTGGCAGTTGGCCGGGATGTCGGGCGTCTGCGCCAGGATCTCCACCACCGGGTGGCGGTCTTCCAGCGCGATGGCCATGTACATGCGCGGCATCAGCGGAAAGTGGTACGCCATCTGGCATTCGTCGCCGTCGCCGAAGTACTCGCGCACGTCTTCGGGCCACATGTTGGCCTCGGCCAGCAGCAGGCGGCCCGGGTAGCGCTCTTCGACACGGCGGCGGATGGCCTTGATGACCTCGTGCGTCTCGCGCAGGTTCTCGTTGCTCGTGCCGTCGCGCTCGATCAGGTAGGGAATGGCATCCAGGCGGAAGCCGTCCACGCCCATCTCCAGCCAGAAGGCCATGGTGCCCAGCACGGCCTCCAGCACCGCCGGGTTGTCGAAGTTCAGATCGGGCTGGTGGCTGAAGAAGCGGTGCCAGAAGTACTGACCCGCCACCTCGTCCCAGGTCCAGTTGGACTTCTCGGTGTCGGTGAAGATGATGCGCGTGCCGCTGTAGCGCCCGGGGTCGTCGCTCCAGACGTAGAAGTCGCGCTCGGGTGAGCCCTTGGGTGCCCGGCGTGCGGCCTGGAACCAGGGGTGCTGGTCGGACGTGTGGTTGACCACCAGTTCGGTGATGACGCGCAGCCGGCGCCGGTGGGCCTCGGCCACGAAGGCGCGAAAGTCGTCCAGCGTGCCGTAGGACGGGTGCACGTTCTCGTAGTCGGAGACGTCGTAGCCGTCGTCGCGCAGTGGCGAAGGGTAGAAGGGCAGCAACCAGATGGTGTTGACGCCCAGCGACTGCACGTGGTCCAGGTGCGCGGTGAGGCCGCGGAAGTCGCCGATGCCATCGCCGTTGCCGTCGGCATAGGCCTTGATGTGCAACTCGTAGACAACCGCATCCTTGTACCAGAGCGGGTCGCCATCCATCGCGCCCGGGGCCGAGGCCAGGGTGCTGTCGATTTCCAGTGCAGCGATCGGGCTCATGGGCGTTCGGGCGCGCACAGCAGCACCAGCATCCGCTCCAGCAGCATCGCCGTCTCGCTGGGGCTGTCCAGAAAGAAGCGGGCCGCGGAATGCCGCTCGTCGCGGCCGATGCGGATGGTCAGCCAGTGCGGAGGGGCTGACTCGAAGACCGGCTCGTCATTGACGTCGTCGCCGGCAAACACCGCACAGCCGGCACCGCAGTGCGCCACCAGGCCATGCACGGCACTGGCCTTGTCCGGTGCGTCGCGGGGCACCACGTTGACGACCATCTTGCCGCCGAACAGGTGCCAGGCTGCGTCCGGCGGCGCGAGCACTTCCTCGATCAGCGCCAGCGCCTGTGCACGCTGTCGCGCCAAGCGGTAGTGCAGGGCCAGCGAGGCACCCTTGTCCTCGATCACCACGCCGGCATCGGCCAGTTGTGCCTGGCGCGCCCGCAGACGCTCGCGCACCGGCTCGAGTGCAGCCGCCAGCGCGGCGGCGGCCGCCGGGACCAGGGGATCTTCGGCGCCGTGGCTTCCGACGATGTAGCGCGGCTCGAACCCGAGCCGGCCGCGCACATCGTCCACCGTGCGGCCGGTGACGATGGCCAGCGGCAGCTGCGCGGCCAGTGCCTTCAGGCGCGTGGACACCGCCTGCGAGATGCGGGCGTCTTCGGGTCGCGCGACGATGGGTGCCAGCGTGCCATCGAAATCGAAGGCCAGCAGCGGGCGCTGGCGCAAGGCCGCGGCCAGCGCGGCCTCTCCGTCGTGGTGAAACAGGTGCTGCATGGCCTGGTCTGCTGCCGTGATCGCCTGGGTCAACGCGGCTGGTGGCTGCGCACGCGGGCTTCGATGCGGGCGCGCAGCCGCCAGCGCCCGGCGTCGGCCAGCATGCGGCCAGCCCAGCGGAAGACGTTGAACTCGCGCACCGTGCTGCGCAGGCTGGCCATGCGCTCGCGCTGCTCGGCTGCGGGCATGGTGGCGGCCTGGTGCAGCGCATCCGCCGTCTCTTCGACGTGGTACGGGTTCACGATCAGCGCCTCCGAAAGCTCCCGGGCCGCGCCCGCAAAGCGGCTCAGGATCAGCACGCCCTGCAGGTCGTCGCGCGCGGCCACGAACTCCTTGCACACCAGGTTCATGCCGTCGTGCAGGCTGGTCACCACGCAGATGTCGGCGGCGCGGAAGAGTTCCATCACCGCGTCGTGCTCGTGGTGCTGGGCCAGCAGGTGTACCGGCTGGTAGCCCTCGCGGCCGAAGCGCTGGTTGATGCGCTCGGTGACGCGTTCGATGCGCTCCTGGAAGCTGCGGTACTCGTCCAGCGCACTGCGCGTGGGTGCAGCCACCTGCACGAAGACGAAGCGGCCCACCCACGACGGCCACTTCTCGAGCAGCCGCTCCACCGCATTGAGCCGCTCCAAGATGCCCTTGGTGTAGTCGAAGCGGTCCACACCCACGGCCAGGCACAGGTCAGCGGGCAGGCCCAGCCTGTCGATCACGCGCTGTCGGCACTGCGCCACCGGGGCCCAGGCCGCCACCTCGGCCGTGCCCGGCCATTCGATGGAGATCGGGTAGCTCTCGACCAGCGTTTCCTTTTCCTGGAAGGCGATGGTCGAGTGCTCGTGCTCGATGCGTGCCTCGAGGTAGCGGTCCACCGTCTCGATGAAGTTCTTGCAGTGGTAGCGCGTGTGGAAGCCCAGGATCGTGCTGCCCAGCATGCCCTGCAGGATCTCGCGCCGCCAGGGGCAGATGCCGAAGGATTCGGGGTTGGGCCAGGGGATGTGCCAGAAGGTCAGGATGGTGGCCTGCGGCAGCTTTTCGCGGATCATGGCCGGCAGCAGCGCGAAGTGGTAGTCCTGCACCAGCACCACGGGGTCTTCGCTGCGTGCCTCGGCCACCACGGCGTCGGCAAAGCGCTGGTTGATCGCACGGTAGGCCGCCCAGTCGGATTCGCGGAACACCGGCCGCACGTGGGCCACATGGCACAGCGGCCACATGCCTTCGTTGGCGAAGCCGTAGTAGTAGCCCTGTTCTTCCTCGGCCGTGAGCCAGATGCGGCGCAGCCAGTAGTCGTCCTGCCCAGGCGGCACGAGCACGCGGTCGTGGCCGTCGACCACCTCGCGGTCAGCACTGCCGCTGCCATGTGCCACCCAGGTGCCCGAGCAGGCACGCATCACCGGCTCGACCGCGGTCACCAGGCCGCTGGCCGGGCGCTTGACGACCACACCGTCAGCGCCGTGCTCGTGGATGTAGGGCTCGCGGTTGGAGACCACGATGACCTGGTCGCCGCTGAGCTGGGTGCGCAGCAGCGTGCGCAAGCGCTCGGCGGTCCACTCGGCGTCGGGGCCCTGCGCCCGCCGGTACTCGTCTTCCATGTCGCGCAGCCGCGCACGCAGGTCGGCCGCAAAGGGCGCCAGCTCGGGGGGTGCCGACAGCAGCGGGCTCAGCAGGCCTTCGCCGCGCATCAGCGCACGGGTGCCGTTGACCCAGCCGCGCCAGCTGAGCTGTGCCACCACCACCGTGATGAAGGCGATCACCAGGCCCAGCGCCGTGATCAGGCCGATGAGGTAGTTGCGGGTCTCCTGGCTGCGGCGCTCGATGAAGCTCAGGTCGTGCAGCAGCACCATGCGGGCGACCATCACGGCAGCCGGCAGGTTGGCAGCAGGCGCTTGCAGAGCAGATGCCGCCCGCGCTGCAGCCCTAGCGGCCGCAGGCTCGGTGATCAGCACAGGGGCGGGCGGTGGCGGGGGCGGCCCCATGATGGTCTGCACGCCCACGTGCACGGCGCCGCCGGCCAGGCCCAGCCGCGGCTCGGCGTCGCCTGAGCGTTCGAACGCCGTGGTGCAAGCCAGGTCGCCGGGAAAACGCTCGGTGCTGACCAGCAGTTGGCCCTGCAGGCTGCACAGTCCCAGCGCGAACAGGCGCTCGTCCTGCGCCGCACGATCGAGCAGTGGGCGCAGTTGCTGCGGCCGCTGCGAGGCCATCGCCTCCACCACCGAGTCCGACAGGGCGTTGGCCACCAGCTGTCCGCGGCTGTTGAGGTCGCGGCTGAACCAGCGCAGCGTCACCTGGTCCATCAGCGGCACGGCCAGGTACGACGCGACCACCAACGTGGCCGCCAGCGGCAGCAGAAAGCGCAGCTGCAGACGCAGCGTCTTCAGGGCCATGCCCGCCACGGCCCTGGGGCGCTATTGCGTCGAAGAATCACCTTCATGTGTGTTCCTGCTAGCTTTGGACAAATATATACTGCCTGTCGAGTCGCACAGCATGAGTATGCCCATCTCCCCCATCGAGACCCTGCACGCGACCTGCAGCGTCACGCCGCGTACCGGGCCGGCGTGGCCTGGTGAAGGGCGGCCCCGATGAGCGAACTGCAGGACTCGATCCGCACGCTGGCCGCGCAGTGGCAGGGCGTCGGCTTTCTGCTGGTCTCCGGGCTGCGCATCCTGGGCATCCTGATCGGCGCCTGGGTGCTGATCGCCATCGCGCAGCGCGCCATCCGGGGGCTGCGCGTGCGCATCGCCAGCCGGCTGGACGACCGTGAAGCCGTGAAGCGCGCCGAAACGCTGGGCCGCGTGTTCCGCTACCTGGCGGCGGTGGTGATCTCGGCGATGGCGGTGATGCTGGTGCTCAGCGAACTGGGGGTCAGCGTCGCGCCCATCCTGGGGGCGGCCGGCGTGGTGGGCCTGGCGGTGGGCTTCGGTGCGCAAAGCCTGGTCAAGGACTACTTCTCCGGCTTCTTCATCCTGCTCGAGAACCAGATCCGCCAGGGTGACGTGGTCAAACTGGGCGAGCACGCCGGCCTGGTGGAGGAAGTGACCCTGCGCTATGTGCAGTTGCGCGACTACGACGGCCATGTGCACTTCGTTCCGAATGGCAGCATCACCACGGTGGTGAACATGGCCCGCGGCCACGCCCAGGCGGTGGTGGACGTGGGCATCGGCTACGGCGCCGATCTCGACCAGGCCATGACGCTGATGCACGAAGTGGCGGCCGAGCTTCGACGCGACCCGGCGCACGCCGCACGCATACAGGCCGACCTGGAAATGGCCGGCGTCGAGCGCTGGGCCGACTCTTCGGTGGTGCTGCGCGCACGTTTGCGCGTGGCGCCGCTTGAGCAGTGGACGGTGCGCCGCGAGTACCTGCGCCGACTGAAGATCGCCTTTGACCGTGCCGGCATCGAGATTCCCTTCCCGCAGATGACCTTGCATGTGGCTTCGGCGCCGTCGGCCCGTGCGTCGGCACCGTTGGCGGACCCGCGCGGCTGAGCACGCCCGCCGCTGGCCGTGGTGGCGACGTGGTGATCGACCATGGCCTACCCGCCTCGAGTGGTCCGTACGCTGGCGCACATACTCGGTAACGAGCACCAGCAAGCTTCGCAAGCCCTGGCCCTGGCACGCCACGATTCCGACCCGGCCCACAATGCCGCCATGAGCCTTGCCGACATGCATCTGCGCCAGGTCCTCGCCGCCATGGCCGGGCCTGCGGCGCGCCCGCGCGATGACCAGACCGCGGCGGTGGCGGCGCTGGTCGAGCAGCGGGCCCGGGTGCTGGTGGTGCAGGCCACCGGCTGGGGCAAGTCTGCCGTCTACTGGGCCGCAAGCTCGGCGCTGCGTGCCCAGGGCAAGGGGCCCACGCTCATCGTCTCGCCGCTGCTGGCGCTGATGCGCGACCAGGTCAGCGCCGCCGCCCAGGCCGGGCTGCGAGCGGCCACGGTCAACTCCACCAACCTGGCGGAGTGGGACGCGGTGTTCGACGACATCGCCGGCAACCGGCTGGATGTGCTGCTGGTCTCGCCCGAGCGCCTGGGCAACCCGGGCTTCGCGCGCCGACTGCCCGACCTGCTGGCCTCGACCGGGCTGGTGGTCATCGACGAGGCCCACTGCATCTCGGACTGGGGCTTCGACTTCCGCCCCGACTACCAGCGCCTGGCCAAGACGCTGCTGGCCATCGGCGCCAGCACGCCGGTGCTGGCCACCACGGCCACCGCCAACAGCCGCGTGACGCTGGACATCGCGCGCCAGCTGGGCCCGCAGGCGCTGACCTTCCGCGGCTCGCTCGCGCGCGCGTCCCTGCAGCTGGCGGTGGTGCCAGGGCTAGTCTCACTGGAGCGTTATGCCTGGGTGGCCGATGCGCTGGACGCGTTTGCCGGCTCGGGCATCGTCTACGCCCTGACGGTGGCCGAGACCGAACGCCTGGCGGGCTTTCTGCGCGCCAGCGGCTTCGAGGTGGCGGCCTACCACGGCGGCCTGGAGACCGAGGTTCGACAAGGCATCGAGGACGCCTTGCGCCGCAATGCACTGAAGGCCGTGGTGGCGACCTCGGCGTTGGGCATGGGCTACGACAAGCCCGATCTCGCGTTCTGCATCCACGTCGGGTCACCCGCATCACCCGTGGCCTACTACCAGCAGGTGGGCCGTGCGGGCCGCGCGCTGGATCAGGCCGTGGCCGTGCTGCTGCCGGCCGAGACCGACGAGCAGATCTGGGCCTACTTCGCCACCGCCGGCGTGCCCGACCCCGCGCGCGTGGGCAAGGTCCTTGACGCCCTGGCGCAGGGGCCGCAGAACCTGCTGGCGCTGGAGAACGCCACCGCCATCCGCCGCGGGCGGCTCGAAGGCCTGCTGAAGATCCTGGCCGTGGACGAGGTGGTGCAGCGCGAAGGCTCGGCCTGGGCGCTGACCGGCAGGCCCTGGACCCATGACGCCGCGCGCTGGCAGGCACTGGCGCAGGTGCGCGAACGCGAGGCCGGCCTGATGCGCGCCTTTGCCGCCGGCCAGGGCTGCCTGATGCGCTTTCTGCAGGAGGCGCTGGACGACCCCGAGCCCAGCGATTGCGGGCGCTGCAGCGTGTGCACGAGCCGCCTGCCCGGCCCCGGCGCGCGGCCCGGTGAAGCGCGCGTCGAGGCGGCGCGCGTGTTCGCGCGCGGGCAGGACGTGGTGATCGAGCCGCGCAAGCTCTGGCCTGCGGGCGGCGGCCGCAAGGGCCGCATCGTCGCCTGCAGCGAGGGCCGTGCCCTGGCCTTTGCCGACGATCCCGGCTGGGCCGAGGCGCTGCGGCCGCTGTTTGCCGCAGCGGACGGCCCCGCGCCGCAGCCGGTGCTGGACGGGTTGGTGGCCGTGCTGGGGCGCTGGCGGCGCAGCTGGGGTGCGCGGCCGGTGGCGGTGGTGCCCATGCCGTCGGCGCTGCACCCGCTGCTGGTGCAGTCGATGGCGTCGCACGTGGCGGCGCTGGGCCATCTGCCGCTGGTCGATGCGCTGCGCCTGGCGGGGCCCCCGCCGGATGTCGATCTGGCCTCCGGCGCCCGGGTGGCCTTGCTGCTGAAGAACCTGGTGCTGCGGCCCGATGCAGTGCTGCCGGCCGGGCCGGTGCTGCTGCTGGATGCGCGCTACCGCAGCGGCTGGACGATGACGGTGGCGGCCGCGCTGTTGCGCGAGGCCGGTGCCACCGCGGTGCTGCCGCTGGTGCTGCACCAGCTGCCTTGAGCCCGGCAGCCGCTTACAGCGTGCCGCTGAGGATTTCCGCCACCTCGGCCTGCGTGAGCGCGACGCCGAAGTAGCTGCGGTAGAACTGCTGCGCCTCGGCCGCCAGGTCGACGCTGGCAAAGCGGTCGGGATGCAAGGCCTGCGCTGCCCACAGCAGCGTGAGCGGCTGCTCGGCGGTGCGGTTGGACCAGCTGTGCGCACCCACGGGCGCCACCAGCAGGCGGCCGTTGCGCACGGCCTTCAGGCTGGACAGCACGCGGTCGGCGCGCAGCCGCTGCACGGCCTGTGGCGTGGTCAGGATCAGCACGTCAGGGTCCCACAGCAGAACCTGCTCGAGGGTGAAGCTGCGCGATTCGGTACGCCGCCCGTCATCGGTGACGCTGATGCCGCCGGCCGCCGGAATCCACCACTCGGCGATCAGCCGCGGCTGTGTCAGCGTCTCGGGTTGCAGGTACAGCACCCGGGGCCGCTGCTGCGGCGGCAGGCCGCGCAGGCCCCCGGACACGCGCGCCAGCGTGGCATCGAACCAGCGCACGTAGCGCAATGCCACCGCCGGCTTGGCCAGCACCTCGCCCAGCAGGGACATGCAGGCCTTCAGGTCCTCGGGCTCGCGCCAGGCCAGATAGACGCAGGGCAAGCCGAATGCGGCCAGTTGCTCGGCGCTGTCGCGCTGCATCGTCAACACCAGGTCGGGTCGGGCCTGCAGCACCGCTTCGACATTGGGCTCGCGGTTGGGCTGCTGCAGCGTCGGCTGGCCGGCCAGCTGCGGGGCGAAGCGCGTCTGGTACTTCCAGTGCGGCCGTGCGAAGTCGGCCAGACCGTTGACGATGCGTCGGCCCTCGCCCAGCGTGAAGACGAAGCTGTTGATGACCGGCAGCGAGCCCAGCGTGACGATGCGTTCGATGCGGGCCGGCAGCTCCACGCTGCGGCCGGCCATGTCGATGACGCGGCGCCGTTCAGCGGCCTGGGCCGGCGCCAGAGTCGCTGCGGCCAGCGCCAGCAACAGCCGGCGGCGCGTCTGCGGGGGGTTCATGCCTGGTCTCCAGCACCGGCACCACGATGCGCTGGCCGGCGGCCGCGCCCTGGTCCAGCGTCAACACCTGCACCGCCGCGCCGTACACGCGCTGCAGCGTGGCGGCGTCCAACAGTTGCTCGGCAGCGGCCGGCCCCTGCCAGCGGCCGGCCGCGAGCAGCCCGACGCGCGCGCGCAGGAAGAAGGCGTGGTCGGGGCTGTGCGTGGACAGCAGGATGGCGTAGCCCGCGCGCGCCAGCGATCGCAGGGCCTGCAGCAGCTGCACCTGGTGTCCGATGTCCAGGCCGGCGCAGGGCTCGTCCAGCACCAGCAGCGGCGCCTGCTGGGCCAGGGCGCGTGCCACCAGCACGAGCTGGCGTTCGCCGCCGCTGAGTTCCTGGAAGCGCCTGTGCTCCAGGTGGCCCACCTGCAGGCGTTCGAGCGCGGCGCGGGCTGCAGCGTGGTCGTCCGCGTCGGGGTCGGCCATGAAGCGCAGGTGCGCGCTGCGCCCCATCAGCACCACGTCGAAGACGCTGAACGGAAAGGCCGTGGCGCTGCTCTGCGGCACATAGGCCATGCGGCGCGCGCGCTGCACAGGCTTGAGCGCGCTCAGGTCGACGCCGTCGAGCCGCACCTGGCCACCGGCCAGTGTCTCCAGCCCGAGCACGCAGCGCAGCAGGCTGGTCTTGCCGCTGCCATTGGGGCCCAGCAGGCACAGCACCTGGCCGGCGGCCAGGCTGAACGAAACCCCGTCCAGCAGCGGCGGCCCGCCGGGATGGCTGAAGCACAGCGCATCGACCTGCAGGCGCTCGGTCGCCGCCGGCGGCGCCGGGCCGCCCGCACCACCGGCGGGGGCGGCTTGCGTCAAAACCATTGCTGGCGAGCCCGCGCCAGCACCAGTGCGAACAGGGGCGCGCCGATCAGCGCGGTCAGGATGCCCAGCGGGATCTCGCTGCTGCCCGCGCCGCGGGCCAGGTTGTCCACCGCCAGCAGAAAGGCGGCACCGGCCAGGGTGGACAGAGGCAGCACGCGCGCGAAGCTGGGCCCCACCGCCATGCGCACCAGGTGCGGCACCAGCAGGCCGACCCAGCCGACGATGCCGGCGATGCTGACGCAGGCGGCCGTCATCAGTGTGGCGGCGACGATCAGCAGGATGCGCAGTCGCGGCACGTCGATGCCCAGCGCGCGCGCCTCGTCCTCGCCGGCGGCCAGCGCATGCACCTGCCAGCGCAGCGCGAACAGCAGCAATCCGGCACCGCCGATCGGCAGCAAGGCACCCAGCAGCGTCTGGGCATTCATGCGGTGCAGGCCGCCGAGCAGCCAGAAGGTGATGGAGGGCAGCTGGTTCAGCGGGTCGGCCACCACCTTCAGCAGCGAGATCAAGGCCTGGAAGAAGGCCGACACCACCAGGCCGGCGACCACCAGCGTGAGCAGGGCGGTGCGATCCAGCGAACGCCCGAGCCACACCGCCAGCGCCGTGGCCAGCAGGCCGAAGGTGAATGCCAGCCCCTGCACCGCCACCCCGCTGGCGCCCAGCAGAAGACCCAGCGCGGCGCCGAAGCCGGCGCCGGCCGACACCCCCAGCACCCCCGGCGACACCAGCGGGTTGCGAAACAGGTTCTGGTAGGTGGCCCCGGCCGCCGCCAGCGCACCGCCCACCAGCAGCGCGGCGGCGATGCGCGGACCGCGCACCTCGAGCACCACCATCTCTTGCGCGGCCGGCCAGAAGCGCTCACCGAAGCCGAACTGGTGCAGCACCACCGCCACCACGGTGCCCGGCGCCACGGGGTAGGGCCCGATCAGGAACGAACCCAGGCACAGCCCGAGCAGCGCCAGCGCCGCACCGAGCACGGCGGCGTGTTGACGGTGGCGGGTCGGGATGGCGTGCATGTCGCAGTCGGCCGCGAGGCTAGCGCAAGTCGCGCGGTGTCGAACCCCCTAGTCACCGTGGTCGCCGGCCACAGAGTTGATCTGGTCGGGGTGGCGGCGAGCGCAGTTTCGGCCCCGGGCGCTGGGCCTCCCCGCCTGGGCCACGCCGGATGAGGCTTTCAGCGTCAGTTCCGGACGGGCACTGTTTGCAGTGCCCGGGGCATCTCACTAGAGTACGCCGCCATGTCCGAAGAACAAGTGCTCCTGCTCACCGACGTGGTCGACAGCACCCGCCTGACCGAGACCCTGGGCGATGCCGCGAGCGCCACCTTGTGGGCCGCGCACGACCGGGCGGCCCGCGATCTGCTGCCGCGCTGGCACGGCCGCGAGATCGACAAGACCGACGGGATGCTGGTGATGTTCTCCAAGGCCAGCAACGCCGTCGGCTACGCGCTGGCCTATCAGGCGCGGATGGCCAGCTTCAACCCGCCGCTGCCGGTGCGGGTGGGCGTGCACCGGGGCCCGGTGAGCCTGCGCGAGAACAGCGCGGCCGACGTGGCGCTGGGCGCCAAGCCCATCGAGGTGGAAGGCCTGCTCAAATCGATCGCGGCGCGGGTCATGGGCAGCGCGCTCGGCGGCCAGACGCTCATCACCGCCGAAGTGCGTGACGCGCTGGACGCCACCGCACTGCGCGTGCAGTCCCATGGGCACTGGCGCTTCAAGGGCATCACCGAGCCGGTCGAGTTGTTCGAGGTGGGTGACGATGCGGCGCCCTTCATGCCGCCGCGCGATTCGGACAAGGCCTACCGCGTGGTGCGCGAGCGCGACCTGTGGGTGCCGCTGCGCCAGGTCCAGCACAGCCTGCCGGCCGAGCGCGACGGCTTCGTCGGCCGCAACGAGGCGCTGCTCGAACTGGCGCGCCGCTTCGACAGCGGTGCGCGCCTGATCACCGTGCTGGGCATGGGCGGCAGCGGCAAGACCCGCCTGGCAACGCGCTTTGCCTGGTGCTGGCTGGGTGACTTCCCGGGCGGCGTCTGGTTCTGTGACTTGTCGCAGGCGCGCAGCTTGGAGGGCATCGGCTACGCCGTGGCCGACGCGCTGGCGCTCACGCTGGGCCGCGACAACCCGGTCGTGCAGCTGGGCAACGCGATCGCCGGGCGCGGTGCCTGCCTGGTGATCCTGGACAACTTCGAGCAGGTGTCGCGGCACGCGGAAGAGACGCTGGGCTGCTGGCTCGAACGTTCGCCCGAAGCGCGCTTCTTGGTCACCAGCCGCGAGGTACTGGGGCTGCCCGGCGAGGCCGTGGTGGCGCTGCCGCCGTTGCCGCCGTCCGAGGCCGAGGCGCTGTTCATCAGCCGCGCCGAGGCTGCCCATGCCGATTGTCTGCACGCCTCGGCCGACCGCGATGCGGTGGCGCCGCTGGTCAGGCTGCTGGACGGCCTGCCCCTGGCCATCGAACTGGCCGCCGTGCGCGTGCGGGCCCTGCCACCGGCCCTGCTGCTGTCGCGCATGAGCGAACGCTTCAAGTTGCTGGCGTCCAAGGGCGGGCGCCGCGACCGGCAGGCCACGCTGCGCGCCACCTTCGATTGGTCGTGGGACTTGCTGGCGCCGCCCGAGCGCGCCGCCCTGGCGCAGCTGTCGGTGTTCGAGGGAGGCTTCACGCTGGCCGCCGCCGAGGCCGTGCTCGACTTGTCGGCCTTCGAGGGCGATCCCTGGACGCCGGATCTGTTGCAGTCGCTGGTCGACAAGTCCTTCGTGCGCCAAAGCGCCGATGGCCGGCTCGACATGCTGGGCACGCTGCAGGAATATGCCGCCGAGCACCTGCGCACGGCCGAGCGCTTTGCCGGCAGCGGGCCCCAGGCACTGGCTGCGGCGCAGCGGCGGCACGCGGTCTACTTTGCGGCCTTCAATGCGCGGCGGGCGGTGGCCGAGGCCTGCGTCGAAGTCGACAACCTGGCCGTGGCGTGCCGGCGCGCCGCCGCCGCCGGCCTGCCGGACATCGCCGTGGGTGCGCTCGAGGGAGCCTGGGCCGCGCTCAAGTTGCGCGGGCCGTACCAGGGCGGCGCCGAACTGGCCGCGCTGGTGCAGACCACGGCTGGCTTGAGCCCCGAGCTGCGGGCGCGAGTCGGCGTCGTCGCCGGTGCCGCGCTGCGTGCCGCGGGGCGCAGCGATGAGGCCCGATCACAGCTCGAAGCCGCGCTCGCCATCGTGCGCGACACCGGGGACAAGCGGATCGAGGCGACGCTTCTCGTCGAACTGGGCGACATCTTCAGCGGCGAGGGGCGCGTGGCCGAGAGCCGGGCGCAGCACACGCGCGCGCTGGAGCTGGCCCGTGAGCTGGGCGACGACGCGAGCGAATGCGCGGCGCTCAATGGACTGGGCGTTTCGAGTCTCGGCCTGGGCCACACCGATGAAGCCCGGCTGCAGCTCGAGGCCGCTCTGATCAGCGCGCGCCGCGCCGGCGACCGGCGTCGCGAGGGCGGCATGCTGGGCAATCTGGGCCAGGTGCACGCGATGCAGGGGCGGCAGGACGAGGCGCAGGCCTTGTTCGAGGCCGGCCTGGCCATCGCGCGCGAACTGGGAGACCGCGGTTGGCAGGGCAATGCGCACTGCAACCTGGGCTTGCTGCACCAGATGATCGGTGATCTGCCTACGGCCACGTCGCACCTGCAGGCCGCGCTGGTGCTGGCGCGCGAGACGGGGCACGCGCGGCTGGAGTGCGTGGCCCTGTGCAACCTGGGCATCCTGGAGGACGATCTGGGCCGGCTATCGGCGGCCCGCTTGCACTTCGAAGCCGCGGTCGCCCTGGCGCGCCGGCTGGGCGAGCGGCGCAACGAGGGTCAGTTCCTGGGCTACCTGGGCCGCCTGCACGCGCGCCAGGGCCGTTTCGCTGCAGCGCGCGCATGTCTGGACGCGGGCGAAGCGCTGCTGAACGAGGTGGCCGATCGTTTCAACCTGGGCCTGCTGATGTGCAGCCGGGCAGAGTCGGAGCACCTGGCCGGTGACCCGGCCGCCGCGGCGCGAGCGCTCGTACAAGCCCAGGCATTGGACCGCGAAATCCAGGCCGGCCCCGACTCGGAGCTGGGCGCGAACTTGCAGCGGGTGGGCGAGGCGCTGAACCGCCCATTGCCGGGCTAGCTGGCGTCAGTAGTTGCTGATCCAGGGATCGAAGGGAACGCACGGTTTGCCGTCGTCACGCTCGATATTGATGAAGTAATAGTAGGGCATGCCCTGCCGGAAAGACTTGCCGGCTTCCCTGTGCTTGTCGCGCCAGCTGAACTTCTGCTCGCCGTGCAGTTTCGGGGTGTCGAAGACACCGTCCTTGTCGGCGATGACGATGCCGTTGATGTCCTTCCTGAACCGGTAGTCCTTGGTCTGGATGGTCCATTCGATGGTGCTCGGCGTCGTCACGACAAGGTTGGGGTTGCTCACCTTGAAGCCGTCGGGCTTGGCGCAGTCGAGCACCTCGATGTCGAGCTTGCACTTGCCCGCGCCGACGTCGCACTCCTTCGAGGCTTGCCGGGGTTCCCGGGGGCTCAGCTGGGCGCAGCCCTGCAACCCCATCACCACGACCATGCTGGAAAACAAGAGTCTTGCACTCATGGAATCTCTCCCTGAAGTTTGTTCGATGGACCCGCACCCCTGCGGCCTTCGCTGGCCATCGAGCGCCGTGCCAGAGGGGGCGGCTGCCGACGGCGGTGCATTGTGGGGCCAGCGCGGAAGGCCGCGTCAACTCACTTCGTCATGCCAGCGTATGACACCGGCGTGGCCATCCCACACCGGCACCCAGGCCTGCGGCGGCACCAGGCCGCGGCGGCGGCGCATCAGGGCTGCTCTTTCCAGCCCCAGCTGCGGCGCACGGCGGCCCAGTCCAGTCCGGCCAGCGCGCTGGTGATGCGGCTGCAGATGTGATCGCGCGGCGGCTGGCTCCAGGCGCGGCCGCACTCGGCGTCGCGCAGCCAGGCGCTGACCATGCGCACGTCCTCGGGCCGGCCCGGCGTGAGCAGGTCCTGGCGGATGCGCACCATGGGTTTGCAGTCGGGCGGCGCGCCGGGGCCGGCGGCGTGCCAGCGCATGGCCAGGTCGGCCGGAAAGGCGGGGTCGGGCGCGCCGCCGGCGGCCGCATTGCGGCCGGCCGCGTCGA
>JALHPY010000031.1 GCA_022842305.1 Rubrivivax sp. | reverse complement strand
CGCGCCCCCCGCCCCGCCGGCTGCGGCGCTGCCGGCCACGCTGGCCGCCATCCAGCGCGGCGGCCAGCAGGCCTTGCTGGAGCAGCACCGCCTGCAGCGCGAGCGCGAGGCGCTGGCGCGCGAGCTGCAGCCGCTGATCAGCGAGCGCGAGCGCAGTGCCAAACCGCAGGGCGAGGTACGCCAACTGCGCATCGCCCTGGCCGCCAGCAGTGCAGGCCAGCTGCGCCTGCACTACCAGGTGGCCGGCCCGACCTGGGCGCCGGCCTACCGCGCCGCGCTGGACGCCGACGCCGGCCAGGTGGACATCGAGCGCCTGGCACAGGTCAGCCAGCGCAGCGGTGAAGACTGGGTCGGCGTGGCGCTGCGCCTGTCCACCGGCTCGCCGCGCGGCGCCACGCGCGGGCCGCAGCCGCGGCCCTGGCAGGTGTCACCGCGGCCGCCAGAGGTGGCGATGATGGAGCGCGCCACGCCCACGCGCGCCTTCAAGGCCCTGGCCGCGCCCGCGTCGGCCGCGATGGCCGCGCGCGACCAGGCCGACGAGCCCGAATTCGCGGTGCAGGTGATGGAGGGCGAGTTCGCCACCGAGTTCGAGGTGCCGGGCACGGTGGACGTGGGCAGCGGCGCGCAGCGCGTGAGCCTGTCGCTGGGCAGCGCGCGCTGGCCGGCCACCGTGAAGGTGCAGACCACGCCCGCCGCCGACGCCAGCGCCTGGCTGGTGGCCGAGCTGCCACGGCCCACCGGCGTGTGGCCCGAAGGCCCGCTGCGCCTGATGCGCGGCAACCAGGTGGTGGGGCAGAGCGTGTTCAGCCTGGGCACGCGCGAGCAGCTCACCCTGCCCTTCGGCCGCGACGAACAGGTGCGCGTGCAGGTCATACCCGTGCCGCAGCAAAGCAGCGAGAGCGGCTTCATCAGCACGCGCAGCGAACGCCGCATCGCCCGCGCCTACACCGTCGAGAACCGCCGCCGCACCCCCGTGCAACTGGAGGTACTGGAAGCCACGCCCGTGGCCACCGACGAGAAGATCAGCGTCACGCGCCAGTTCGACCCGGCGCCGCGCGCCGGCAACTGGCAGGATCAACCCGGCGTGGTGGCCTGGGCGCTGACGCTGGCGCCGGGGCAGACGCAGCGCTTCACGGCCGAGTACCTGATCAGCCACCCCAAGGACATGCCGATCACCGAGTCGCGCTGAAACGCTAGCGCTTGGCCGCCTTCTTGGCCGCGGGCACCTTGGCGTGGGCGGCCTTCTTGGCGGGTGCCTTGGCGTGGGCTGTGGCGTGGGCCTTGGCAGGCGCCTTGCCCTGGGCCAGCAAGGTGTCCAGGTTCTTGGTGATCTCGGCCTCTATGGTCTTGCTGAAGGCACCCAGCAGAAAGCCCAGCTTGGCCTCGAGGTCGAAGTGATCGGCGGCCACGATCAGCCGGCCCTTGACGCCGCTGCGCGTGAACTCCACGGTATCGCTGTCTTCGCCTTCCTCTACCGTGCACTCCATGCTGAACTCGCTCTCCACCTGCTCGGCCCAGGCCCAGGCGATCTTGCGCGCCTGGGCCAGGCCCAGGCTGTGTTCGCGGTGGATGCGGATTTCGGACATGCAGTGGGCTCCAGGATCGATCAGGGTGGGGCGGCGAGTTTGGCGCGGCGCTCGTCCTTGGGCAAGGCCGCCAGCGCCTTGACATGGCCGTAGAAGCGGCCGAAGTCGCCGCCGCTGCGCTCGAACAAGGCCTCGAACTGCGGCACCAGCTCGTGGTAGGCGGCCATCAGGCCTAAAGCGGCATTGTTGCTGCGCCCCATCCAGCCATCCCAGGTGGTCTGGCCGCCCCAGCGCTGGGCCTTGAGCGTGTCGTACTCGGCGCGCATGCGCGCCAGGGTCTCGGCCTTGCGCGCGCGCTTCTGGTCGTCGGGCGTGGCGCTGGTGTAGAGGGCCTGCAACTCGCCGCGCCAGCGCAGCGCGAAGGCGCGGAACTCCTCGCGGCGCTGGTTCTGCAGCTCGGCCTGCGCGATGACATCGGCGCTGGCGGAGCCGCCC
Source organism: Rubrivivax sp. (assembly GCA_022842305.1). Classification (GTDB taxonomy): domain Bacteria; phylum Pseudomonadota; class Gammaproteobacteria; order Burkholderiales; family Burkholderiaceae_C; genus Rubrivivax. The sequence continues at coordinate 33,149 of JALHPY010000031.1, read as the reverse complement.
TGCGCCGCCTGCCAGCGCCGGCCACCGATGCGTTCCACCGCCACCGCAAAGCTTTCGTTGAAGGTGGTGTCGTCGGCGGCATAGGCCACCTGGTGCGACAGCTCGTGGAAGATCAGGCGCGCCAGTTCGGCCTCGGGCCAGCCGATGAAGGTGTTGAGCAGCGGGTCGCCGCCCAGCCAGTTGCTCCAGCCCAGCGTGCTGTAGGCCGGCACGCCGTAGACGAAGACCTCCAACCCCTGCGCGCGCAGTGCTTCGGCCAGCGCATCGGCCGCGGCGCGCGTGAAGTAGCCGCGGTAGCCCACGCAGCCCATCACCGGAAAGCACCAGGTCTTGAGCGTCAGCGACAGCTCGGGCGCGGCCACCACGTTCCAGACCACGGCCTCGCGCTCCAGGTCGGCATAGCGGCGGTAGCTGGCGTTGTCGGGCAGTTGCAGCTCGGCAGTGGCGAAGTCGCGCATGCGCTGGCTCAGCTGCAGGCGTTCGCGCCGCGCGGCCGGCGTGGCCGGGTCTTCGATCACATCGGCCACCGGGCGCGAGCGCCGCATCAGATCGACATGGCCGCCGGCCGCCTGGGCGTAATACCCGAGGGAGCCCAGCGTGTCGCAGCCGCTGCTCAGGCAGGCCGCGGCCAGCAGCAGGGCGGTGCCGGCCAGGCCCCCCGCAGCCATCAGGCGCCAGCGCAGGGCTGCACCTCGACCAGGCAGTCGTAGAACGTCGGCGCGCGGCCGATGTCCGTCAGGCGCTGGTGCGTGAGCTGGTTGACGTTGGTGCCGGCCAGGCCGAACTTGCGCCACCACACGCCCAGGCCGTTGACCACACCGGGGCGGGCGCGTTCGTTCACGTCGGCCTTGCAAAGGTATTCACCGCGCTCGTTGAACACGCGCACCGTGGCGCCGCTGGTGATGCCGCGCGCGGCGGCGTCCTGGGGGTGCATCTCCAGCAGCGGCTCGCGCTCGGCCGCGCGCAGGCTGGGCACGTTGACGAAGCTGGAGTTGAGGAAGTGCCGCGCCGGCGGCGAGATCATGGCCAGCGGGTAGCGCGCCGCCAGCGCCGGGGCGGAGCGCGGGCCTTCGTAGTTGGGCAGGTAGTCGGGCACATCCAGGCCGGGCGCCTTGCCGGCGCGCGCCTTGCCGTCGGGCGTGGGGAAGCCGCCTTCGGCGAAGGGCGCGTCGGCGATCTTCAGCTTGGCCCAGCCCTGCGCGGCCAGCGCCGCCGGGTCCACGTGCTCGGGGTCGAAGGCGCCGCGCGCCATGGTCTCGTCGCTGTCGGCAAAGCAGGGCTCGGTGTAGCCCATGCGCGCCGCCAGCTGGCGGAAGATCTCGGCGTTGGAGCGCGCCTGGCCCAGCGGCGGGATGGCCGGCTCGTTGAGCATGGCGTAGGTGTGGCCGTAGGCGCGGTGCGCATCCCAGTGCTCCAGCTGCGTGGTGGCCGGCAGCACGTAATCGGCGTGGTCGGCGGTGTCGGTGAGAAAGTGCTCCAGCACCACGCAGAACAGGTCTTCGCGCGCAAAGCCGCGCGCCACCTTCGCGCTTTCGGGCGCCACGGCCACCGGGTTGCTGTTGTAGACCACCACGGCCTCGACCTGGGGCCCGAAGGCGGCTGAGCTTTCGCGCAGCAGATCGTCGCCGATGGTGCTCATGTTGATGGTGCGCGGGCGCCTTTCGCCCAGCAGATCGGGCCGCTGCAGCCAGGCCGCGCGCATGCGCGGCCGGAACCAGCCCGAACTGGACAGCAGCAGCCCGCCCGCACGGTGGCGCCAGGCGCCGGTGATGCAGGGCAGCATGGCGATCAGGCGCACGGCATTGCCACCGCCGCGCACGCGCTGCATGCCGTAGTTCAGGCGGATGGCGGCCGGCTTGGTGGCCGCGTAGTCGCGCGCCAGGCCGCGCACTTCATCGGCCGTGATGCCGCACTCAGAAGCGGCGCGCTCGGGCGGCCATTGCAGCGCACGCTCGCGCAGCGCGGGCCAGCCATCCACATGGCGCGCCAGGTAGTCGTGGTCCAGCGCGTCGTTGGCGATCAGCTCGTGCATCAGGCCCAGCGCCAGCGCGCCGTCGGTGCCGGGCAGCAGGGCGATGTGCTGGTGGCACTTCTCTGCCGTCTCGGTGCGGCGCGGGTCTATGCAGATGAGCCTGGCGCCGGCGCGCTTGGCCTGCTGCGCAAAGGTCCAGAAGTGCAGGTTCGAGGTGATCGAGTTGCTGCCCCAGATGATGATCAGCCGGCTCTCTGCAAAGTGCTCGGCGTGCATGCCCACCGGCAGCCCATAGGCGGCGGTAAGCGCCTCGCCCCCGGCGCTGCTGCAGATGGTGCGGTCCAGCAGGCTGGCGCCCAGGCGGTGGAAGAAGCGCGCCGACATGCCGTCGCCCTGCACCAGGCCCATGGTGCCGGCGTAGCTGTAGGGCAGGATGGCCTGCGGGTCACGCGCGGCGATGGCTTTCAGCCGCGCGGCGATGTCGTCCAGCGCTTCGTCCCAGCTGCAGGGCTCGAAGCGGCCCTCGCCCTTGCGGCCCACGCGCTTGAGCGGCGTGAGCACGCGATCGGGGCTGTAGCTGCGCTCGGGGTAGCGGCTGACCTTGGTGCACAGCGCGCCGTGCGTGGGCGGGTGGTCGGGGTCGCCGGCCACCTTGACCACGCGCCCGTCCTGCACGGTGATGCGCAGCGCGCAGGTGTCGGGGCAGTCGTGCGGGCAGGCCCCGCGCACGGTGCGGGTGCCGGAGGCAGATGCGGCAGTGCTCATCGAAACACTATCGCACAACGGGCTGCCGGAAGGCGCCCGCGCAGACGCGGCGCTGCCTCGATAAGATGCAACCCACCTCCGCACCGGGCCCCCGCCATGAACCTGATCGAGCCCATCCTGGCCGACAGTGCAGGCATCGCCGCCATCCGCCGCGACCTGCACGCCCACCCCGAGCTGTGCTTCCAGGAACAGCGCACCGCCGACATCGTGGCCAAGGCCCTGGCCGAATGGGGCATCCCCGTGCACCGCGGCCTGGGCCGGACCGGCGTGCTGGGCATCGTCAAGAACGGCAGCAGCGCGCGCGCCGTGGGCCTGCGCGCCGACATGGACGCGCTGCCCATGACCGAGCACAACAGCTTTGCCCACGCCAGCCGCCACCCCGGCAAGATGCACGCCTGCGGACACGACGGCCACACCGCCATGCTGCTGGCGGCGGCGCGGCACCTGGCGCGCCACCGCAACTTCGACGGCACCGTCTACCTGATCTTCCAGCCGGCCGAAGAAGGCGGCGGCGGCGCGCGCGAGATGATCAAGGACGGCATCTTCGAGCAGTTCCCCATGGACGCCGTGTTCGGCGCGCACAACTGGCCCGGCATGCCCGTCGGCCAGGTGGGCCTGAACCCGGGCGCGATGATGGCCAGCAGCAACGAGTTCCGCATCGTCGTGCGCGGCAAGGGCAGCCACGCCGCGCTGCCGCACCTGGGCACCGACCCGGTGCCCGTGGCCTGCCAGATGGTGATGGGCTTCCAGACCATCATCACGCGCAACCGCAAGCCCATCGAGCCCGGGGTGATCTCGGTCACCATGATCCACGGCGGCGAGGCCACCAACGTGGTGCCCGATACCTGCGAGCTGCGCGGCACCGTGCGCACCTTCTCGGTGGAGTTGCTGGACCTGATAGAGCGCCGCATGCGCGCGGTGGCCGAGCACACCTGCGCCGCCTTCGACGCCGGCTGCGAATTCGAGTTCGTGCGCAACTACCCGCCCACCATCAACCACCCGGCCGAGACCGAATTCGTGCGCAGCGTTCTGGGCGGCGTGGTCGGCGCCGACAACGTGGTGGCCTTCGAGCCCACCATGGGCGCCGAAGACTTCAGCTACTTCCTGCAGGCCAGGCCCGGCTGCTACTTCGTGCTGGGCAACGGTGACGGCAGCCACCGCGACGGCGGCCACGGCATCGGCCCGTGCATGCTGCACAACCCCAGCTACGACTTCAACGACGACTTGATCCCGCTGGGCGCCACCGCCTGGGTGCGCCTGGCCGAGGCCTGGCTGGCGCCGCGCTGAAGGCGAGGCCCGCCATGACCGACGCATCGAGCTTCTTCGCCCAGAGCTACGCCGAGGCGCGCGCCAAGTTCCTGGCCGCGGCCGAAGCCGCCGGCCTGGACGCGCACGAGCAGCGCCACCCGCTGCTGGGCCACGACGGCGAAACGCTGGCGCTGGACGTGGTGCGCTGCGGTCCGGCCGACGCGCGCGGCCTGCTCATCGTCAGCAGCGCCTGCCACGGCGTGGAGGGCTTCTGCGGCTCGGGCGTGCAGTGCGCGCTGCTGGCCGACCCCGGCTTCCATGCCCAGGCGCGCGCGCTGGGCGTGGCCGTGCTCTACCTGCACGGGCTCAACCCCTGGGGCTTCAGCTTCTGGCGGCGCACCACGCAGGAGAACGTGGACCTCAACCGCAACTGGCACGACTTCTCGCGCCCGCTGCCCGAGAACACGGCCTACGACGAGATCGCGCATTGGCTGCTGCCACATCAATGGCCGCCCAGCGCCGAGAACGAGGCGGCGCTGGCCGCCTGGGGCGCGCGCCACGGTGCGCGGGCGCTGCAGACGGCCGTCACCGGCGGCCAGTACCGCCACCCCGAGGGCCTGTTCTACGGTGGCGTCAACCCCTGCTGGAGCCAGCAGGCGCTGGGCCACGTGCTGCAGGAACACGGCGCGCGCTGCACCCGCCTGGGCTGGCTGGACCTGCACACCGGGCTGGGGCCCTCCGGCCACGGCGAGCGCATCTTCGCCTGCGCCGACGAGCCCGCGGCGCTGGCGCGGGCCCGCGCCTGGTGGGGCGAGAAGGTGACGTCCCTCTACGACGGCTCGTCCAGCTCGGCCCTGCTCTCGGGCCTGATGTGGACGGGCGCGGCACAGGAATGCCCGCAGGCCCAGTACACCGGCATCGCGCTGGAATACGGCACCCAGCCCATGGAAGAAGTCATCGCCGCGCTGCGCCAGGACCAGTGGTTCGAGAACCACCCTGAGGCGCCGCGGGCGTTGCGTGAAGCCGCACGCCGGCGCATGCGCGACGCCTTCTACACCGATACGGCGGAGTGGAAGCAGCGCATCGTGGAGCAAGGGGTGGAGGCGGCGAGGCAGGGAGTGGAGGGGTTGGCCTCAAAGGGATAGTGGGCAATGGTGCGGGATGCCCTGGCTCGACTCCGCAGCATGGCTGTAGTTCTCCAGTCTGGACCTCTTGTCATTTCGTGTGGAGCCCAACACTCTCAATCTTCGGTCGAAAAACGCGCAAACAACTCAGACAGGTCTTCGATGCGCTGGGCGAACCCATGAAGCCGCCCGATCCGCCCGAGCGGCCGATTGGGTTCATCAACCCAGTGGGACAAAGAGACGAAGGAAGCATCAGGAGTAAACAGCAAGACACTAACAGGTACTCGAATCCATGTGCTTCCTCTATCTGCGACGGGCAAGAGCAAGAAGCATCAACCAACCGATGATTGCATACAGGGCAGCGTTAGTGACAGCAGAAGCGATCCACAACAGTACATTGTCATCTAGCGGGTCAGCAATCAAGAAGATTGCACTGGGCCAGGCAATCAAGCGCAGCGTCTCGACCCAATGCGGTGCCTTGAACCACCATGCCGCGAATGCTGGAGAGTTATGGTAGACCGCCATCCAAATCACAGGAATCGCGAGACCAACCAACGCAAAGGTAACGACCAGCCTACGCATGATCATGGTCCAGTCGGAGTGCCGGGCAGAGAATCAAAGAAGAGCCGAGGCCGTGGAGGCGGTGCGGGCAATGAAATATTGCCCTGCGTGAGCACATGATGAACAAAGTTCACACAGTTGTTGGTCAGCAGTGAGTAGTCGGAAGGCGATCCCCGACTCGATAGCTTGATCGCGTCGGACATTCCCTTGTCCTGCTCCGGAGTCGTGCTGATCGTCTTGCAAGAGTCGATAGGCTTGGTGTCCTTCTGAACGGAACCCGGCGGATAGAAACCTACTGTGTTGGTGCCGTTGTTAATGGCAATGCCGACATGGCCAAAGCCACCTGCACCCTGTCGCAGGCAGACGGTCACATCCAACCCTGTCGGATCCGTCAAACTGATAGGGTTCCCGCCCACGTAGCTGTAGGTATTGATCCCGCCCTGAAGCCCGATGGGATCAGACTGGGTATACCGCCCCACCGTCGAATCATAGTAACGATTCCAGTTGTAGTACAGCCCGCTCTCCAAGTCGAAGTACTGACCCGGGAATCCAATATTCATTCCGCCAACCGCATCGTACGAGATCGATCGATCAAAGGCCGCGTTTGCCGCCCGCCACACCACAGCGCCGTAGGCGTCCGTCATGACTTCAGGCCGACCCAGATGGTCATTGTGGCTGGCATAGAAGGTGCCCGCGCGGACGATGCCGAGCAAGTGCCCGTCAAGCCATACGTAGTTGGTAGGCAGTGGACCATCCTCGGCCAGGATCTCCCCACCCGGACCATAGACGAATCTTGTGACTCCGCCGGCACTCGCCTTCCAGATCCGTTGATTGGAAGAGTTGCTGCGGTAGTCACCCACCAACACTCCGTTTGCGTAAACCGAACTCTTGCGATTGAACGCGTCGTAGCCATAAGTTCTACTGCCCTGACTGTCAATGGTTAGATTGCCCAGGGGATCGTAGGTAAACGTCCGAGTCACACTGCCTGTGGCGCGATTCGGGCGATTTGCAGTCGGCTGCATCTCGAAGCTCCAACTCATGCCAGCTCTGCTGTGATTCAGGCGATTGCCGGCTTGGTCCCACCCGAACGTCTGAGCGTCACCACTGCGTGCAACCGACTTGAGGCGGTCATTCGGATCATATCCAAAGGTCGAGGTTGCAGCGGGCCACAGATGATCGTTGATGCCAGAGACCGTGTCCAGAAGCGGCGTGTAAGTCAAGTCAAGATGGTGCGCACCCGATCCAGACAACCGCATCAGTCGCATGTCTGCGTCATGAGTAAACATTCGAGCCTGCATGTTGCCGAAACGCCAGGCATAGCGCCTATCCGTTGCTGGTTGGTACAGAAATGAGTCGGCCACGGTGGACCATGTACCACCGACTGAACTGCCGACGACCTGGAGGCGCCCAATGGCGTCGTAGGCGTAGGTCAGGGCAAAGCCGTTCGGATAGGTCATGCTCGCAACGCGTCCGAAAGTGTCGTAGGTCCAACTCGTTGTATAGCTCGCACCAGAATTCGAGTCCACTTGCTGCGCGAGCTGCCCATCCTGGACAAACGAATAAGTCGTCTGTCCCGATTCATTGCTGTGGCGTGTCAGTTGCCCCTTGCCGTACAAGCCCTCGTCGTAGACATAGACCTCAGACAAGCTACCGGCGGTGCGCGAAAGCAATCGATCGAGTCGATCCCATGTGTAATTGATGAGGACGTTGTTCGATCGCTGTTCCGTCTTCAACCTGCCTGCGCTATCGTAGGTGTAACGTGTGAGTCCGGTATCAGGGCTGCTGCGCTCGATCAACTCGCCGAAGCCGTTGTAGAAGTAGGTGGTGATCAAGTTTCTTGGATCGGTGACTTTCGACAATAGCCCCCTGTGGTCGTAGTCGAAGGTGGTGATTCCCCCATCGGGCATGGTGATCCGGCGCACGCGGTTCTGTGGATCATGGTCGTAGCTGGTCTGTCGATTCGCAGCATCGGTCACGGTCCGGACATTGCCGTTGTTGTCATAGCGGTACCGCAAAACCTGTCCGCTGTTTCCCAGTGCATGGTAGGGCCGGCCCAGGCTGTCATGGTGCGTCGTGCTGAGGAACTCGCCAACCGGATTGGCCGCAGGCGCATTGCTAGCGAGCAGTGGGACATGGCGCGTCGAACGGGTGACTGTCTGGTTGTTTGCCACATCGACTTCAAGCTGGACGAACTCGTTCATGGCATTGCCCACGCGGTTGAGCCTCATTGCCGCGTTGTACCGATACTGTGCGACGGCGCCCGACGGGTACGCGATGCTCAGCACCTGACGGTTGTTGTTGTAGCTCAATGTCGTCACTCGATTGCCCGTGGCCAGCAACTGGGTCACGCTGTACAGGTTGCCTTTGGCGTCATACAGGAATTCACTGCTCACCCCATTGGCATCAGTCATGCGTCCGGGCAGCCCCCGCGCATCGTAATTGGACCAGTTTGTCTGGTGGCCCAACGGATTTACGGCTGAAACCAGATTGCCCAGAGTGTCGTAGCTCAATGTGCTTGTTGCATCTCCAGTAGGAAGCGCGCGTGTGACGGTCTGGGTGGCCAAGGCCAGATTCGGATGAAATGTGTAGGCATAACTGGTCAGGCGCTCTACCCCTGTCTTGGTATCGATCCATTTCTCACTGCCAATTCTTCCCTTCACCGTAGTCGAACGACCAGCACGATAGGTGTACACCTTGCGCGCATACGGAATGCCGCCGCCGTAGTTCTCCTCGCTGATCTTGTCGCCGTCCCAGACATAGGAAACGGTCATGGCACTTGCAGTACCCGCACCCGTGGTCTTGGTGGCGATGCGACCGCCGACGCCGTAGGTGTATCTGGTGACATTGCCGTTCCAGTCGGTCCGTGTTTCGACGAAGCCTGAGGCGTTGTAGCCAGTGCTGGCAGCAGCCGCACCGCACGTTGTCGTCACCGCCCGGGAAACCGCGGTGATCCGGGACTCACCATTGATGAGGGCATGGCTGTAGGTTGTCGCCTGACCGCGGGCGTCCGTCAATGTTGTGGTACCTGCACCGTAGGTGAAGTAGTCGGCCTCCTCACCGCCAGCCAATACACTGGACTGCACTCGGCCGTCCGGGTAGTAGGAGTAGGTGCTGTAACGTGCCCCGTTGATCGAAACTCCGGTCAAGAGATGAGGCGCGACCGGACTTTCATAGTGATAGGTCCGCACGTCCGCATTCGGTCCCGGTGAACTCACGCGCCAGAGGCGCCCGTTTTCATACTCGTAGGTCCAGGCATTGCCCGCCGGATCAATCACCCTTGTCACCCGCAAGCCGGTCCACTCCAACTGGATACTGAGACCGACTGCATTGGTTATGCGAATGAGCCTGCTCGAATCTGCAGTGCTGTACGTGAACGAGAATCGTTGATCACCCTCGCCGCTGCGCATCGATAGAAGTTGACCGGCAGGTGAGAACGTATAACTCCAGTTCTCTGTGCGCAATGTCCAATTGCCGCGAGCACGCCAGAGGCTGCCTGCTTGTGCCGCCCCGTTGACAACCTCGTAGAAGGGCTGACTGTAGAAGTACCTGTAGGCGGTGCCGCCAGGCATCACCAGGGTGGCTTCGCTCGGATAGCAGATGCCCGAGTCAGGATCCTGGTAGCAACCACCACTGACCCGGATCCGCGGCAGTTCGTAATTGGACGACCAGTTCGCGCCAAACATCGAGCCCTCAATGACGCGGCTGCGGTAGGTTCGGGTGAACTCGAATGGGTACAGGCCTGCGGTGGTGAAATCGGTCTGGGTCAGCAGTTTCTCGCCCGTCGTGAGTTGAACAGGATTTCCGCTCGTGTTGGCGCCGCCGCCATCACTCGAGCATCCCTTCGCCCTGGAGTTATTCGCGGCTGGTGCATCGGCGGCATGTGTTCCACTGCCAGGGCCATCATTTGAACCAGCAACCAAATGGCTGTACACAGAGCCAGGGTAGACGATGCGCAATGAAGGCATTGGACGTTCTCTTCGCTCGGTGATTTCAACGCGTTGATCCCGAATAGACTTTGACTCATTCGATGGCGTGGGGACCCCATCGCGGACAACGTTCCCCTTGTTGTCTATGTCGGCCAAGCCATACCCAGGCGCAAGAAGCCCAAGGAGTAGACATAGTAGGCTTGCGACAACGCTGACGAACTTGCGGGGCTTCGAACCCGACCACCCGACTTCAGGCCTGTGGAAAGTGGAACCCTTCATCGCAATCCTCCCAGTTGTCATCGATCCGCATCGACGAATTGCACAGTTCGACTTAGTCACTGAGCCAATTTTTCGACGCAGCAATCGCTACTGCAACGCCCACTCTGGGTGCCCTCTCATTCCACCCATTGGGGGGATACGATTCAAACCCAACCTTGCAAGTACCACGCGGCAATTGATTCGGTAATGCCCAGACGCATCCGGACGGCACTCACTGCCATCGTTGCAATGCCCAGGGCCGTCCCACCGGCTACCCGATCGCGACCGCCACTTGGACGAGCCGCTGCTGGCAAGCGCCTACCCCCGGCGCGCCGCCTTCATCGGCCGCCCGCTGTGGGTGACGGCCTACGACCCCGAACAGCGCTACGCCGCCGGCGACACGCCCAAGCAGAATCCTGGATCGCCCGGACTGCCGCAGTACCTGCGCGACAAGCGCAGCCTGGTCAACCGCGACCTGGTGCTGTGGCTGACGCTGAGCCACCACCACGTGACGCAAGCCGAAGACTGGCCTGTGCTGTCGACCAAGCGGCTGAGCTTCGAGCTGAAGCCCTCGAACTTCTTCGACCGCAACCCGGCGCTGGACCTGCGCCGCGCGCCCTTCGCCATCCCCTGACCGGCGCTAGGCCTTGAGCCGGTACCCCGTGCGGAAGATCCAGGCCACCACCGCCAGCGCCGCCACCAAAAACAACGCCGTCACGCCCAGGCTCCAGGCCAGGCTCACGTCGGCCAGGCCGTAGAAGCTCCAGCGGAAGCCGCTGATCAGGTAGACCACCGGGTTGAGCAGCGCCACCTGCTGCCAGAAGGGCGGCAGCATGTCGATCGAATAGAAGCTGCCGCCCAGAAAGGTCAGCGGCGTGATGATCAGCAGCGGCACGGCCTGCAGCTTCTCGAAGCCGTCGGCCCAGATGCCGATGATGAAACCCAGCAGGCTGAAGGTGATGGCCGTCAGCAGCAGGAAGGTCAGCATCCACAGCGGGTGCTCGATGCGCAGCGGCACGAACAGCGTGGCCGTGGCCAGGATGATGAGCCCCAGGATCACCGACTTGGTGGCCGCCGCGCCCACGTAGGCCAGCAGGATCTCCACGTACGACACCGGCGCCGACAGCAGCTCGTAGATGGTGCCGGTGAAGCGCGGGAAGTAGATGCCGAACGAGGCGTTGGAAATGCTCTGCGTCAGCAGCGACAGCATGATCAGACCGGGCACGATGAAGGCGCCGTAGCTGACGCCGCCGATCTCGGGGATGCGCCCGCCGATGGCCGCGCCGAAGACCACGAAGTACAGCGAGGTGCTGAGCACCGGCGAGACGATGCTCTGCATCAGCGTGCGCCAGGCGCGCGCCATCTCGAAGCCGTAGATCGCGCGCACCGCGTGCCAGTTCATGCGCGCTCCTCGTGCACCAGGCTGACGAAGATGTCTTCCAGCGAGCTCTGCGTGGTGTGCAGGTCGCGGTAGGCGATGCCGGCGGCGTCCACCTGGTGCATGAACGCCACCATGCCCGGGCCCTGGCCGCGGGTGCCGTAGGTGTAGGTCAGTTCCAGGCCGTCGGCCGACAGCGCGGGCGCAAAGCCGGCCAGCGCCGCCGGCACCTGCGCCAGCGCCTGCTGCAGCTGCAGCGTGAGCTGCTTGCGGCCCAGCTTGCGCATCAGCTCGGCCTTGCGTTCCACCAGCAGCAGCTCACCCTTGCGCATCACGCCGATGCGGTCGGCCATCTCCTCGGCCTCTTCGATGTAGTGCGTGGTCAGGATGACGGTGACGCCGGTGTCGCGCAGCTCGCGCACCAGCTGCCACATGTCACGCCGCAGCTCCACGTCCACCCCGGCCGTGGGCTCGTCCAGGAACAGGATGCGCGGCTCGTGCGACAGCGCCTTGGCGATGAGCAGCCGGCGCTTCATGCCGCCCGACAGCGTCATGATGCGCGCGTCCTTCTTGTCCCACAGCGAGAGCGCGCGCAGGGTCTTTTCGATGTGCGCCGGGTCGGCCCGGTAGCCAAACAGGCCGCGGCTGAAGCTCACCGCGTTCCACACGGATTCGAAGGCGTCGGTGGTCAGCTCTTGCGGCACCAGGCCGATGAGCGCGCGCGAGGCGCGATAGTCGCGCACGATGTCGTGCCCGTCCACCACCACCGTGCCGCTGCTGGGGCGCACCAGGCCGCAGATGATGCTGATGAGCGTGGTCTTGCCCGCGCCGTTGGGGCCCAGCAGCGCCAGGATCTCGCCGCGCGCTATGCTCAGGTTGATGCTCTTGAGCGCCTGATGGCCCGAGGCATAGGTCTTGGAAACCCCCGTTACGGTGAGAATGGACGCCATCGAGCAAGCATAGCCTGCCGGCCCGGCAGCGCCGCCCATGGACCTGGACACCTGGCTCATCTACGCCCTGGCGGCCACCGGCCTGTCGCTGTCGCCCGGGCCCAACGGCCTGCTGGCGCTGACCCACGGCGCGCTGCACGGCACGCGCCAGGCGCTGTACACCATCGTGGGCGGCGCTCTAGGCTTCGTGCTGCTGATCGCGCTGTCGCTGTTCGGCATCGGCGCGCTGCTGCAGACCTCGCTGGGGTGGCTCACCGTGCTCAAGTGGCTGGGCGGCGCCTACCTGGTGTGGCTGGGCGTGCAGGTGTGGCGCTCGCCGCCCATCGGCATTGCGGCGCAGGCCCCGGCCGGGCCGCGCGCGGGCGCTTCGCTGTTCCGCCAGGGCGCGCTGTCGGCGCTGACCAACCCCAAGGGCATCCTGTTCTTCGCCGCCTTCCTGCCGCAGTTCATAGACCCGGCGCGCAGCCTGTGGCTGCAATTCGCGGTGATGGCCGGCACCTTTGCCGCCATCGAATTCGTCACCGAGCTGCTGATCGCCAGCATGGCGCAGCGCGTCAGCCCCTGGCTGCAGCGCGTGGGGCGGCGCTTCAACCAGGCCTGCGGCGGCCTGTTCGTGGCCATCGGCGTGGCGCTGCCGCTGCGCGGCTGAAGCGCGGCAGCCTACGCACTTGCGGCGGCCGGCGGCGCTTCCAGGCAGGTGAACTCGGCCACCTGCTGCGCCTCGGCGCGCGGCTGGCCGAAGGCGATCCAGCCATGCCCCACCAGCGTCAGCTCCTCGCGGTGCACCTTCAACTCGGGTCGGCCGTCGAAGGTGACGAAGCAGCCGTTGGAGCTGTGGTCGGCCAGCACGAAGTGTTCGCGGCGGCGCTCGATCATGGCGTGGGCCCGCGACGCGCCACGGTCGCGCACGACGCAGTCGGCCTCCAGGTCGCGCCCGAAACTCACCTTGCGCCGCTGCGGCCCCATCACGATCTGCGCGCCGTCGAACTCGAGCGCGAGCCGCGCGCCGCCGCCCGCGGACGCGCTGCGCACGGGCGCGATGTAGGTCTTGTCGTCGCTGGGCGCCTGCCAGGCGATCTCGATCAGCTCGACCTCTTGTTCCTTGCCCTTGACCGGGATCGAGTACAGGCGCTGCAGCCGGGCCGTGTGCTGGGAGGACAGCCGGCGCGCGCTGTCGCCGTCGGTGACGATCTGGCCCTTGGAGGCCAGGTCGCACAGGCGCGAGGCCAGGTTGACGGTGTCGCCGAACACGTCGCCGTCGCGCTCGACCACCGGGCCGGCGTGCAGGCCGATGCGCAGGCTCAGGCGCACGCCCACGGCGGGCCCGAACTCGGCCACGCGCAACTGCATCTGCACCGCGGCGCTGGCCGCCTGGTCGGCGCTGCCGAACACCGCCATCACGGCGTCGCCGATGGTCTTGACCACACGGCCCTGCGCCTGCGCCGTGCACTCGGACATGGTCTTGAGGCAGGTCTCGACCAGCGCAAAGGCGCGCTCGTCGCCCAGAACCTCGTACAGCGCCGTGCTCCCGGAGACATCGGCGAACAGGACCGCGCAATCCATGGGTCGCTCCGGTAACTGGGACCATTCTCCCGGCAGAAACCGGGCCGGCATTGATCTGGCTCACTCGTCCGGCCGCGCCGCGTGCCAGATTAGCCAGACCATGTTCGAGTCCGCCCAGCTTCTGCACGAAGTGGACAAGGCGACGTACCAGCGGGAACAGGCGCGCCTGCGGGTCGACCTGCTCAACGCGCAGTACGACCTCAAGCTCAACGGCCGCTTCCCGGTGCTGATCCTGATCGCCGGGGTCGAAGGCGCCGGCAAGGGCGAGACCGTGGACCTGCTCAACGAGTGGATGGATCCGCGGCACATCCAGACCAGCGCCTTCGGCGCGCCCTCTGACGAAGAAGCCGAACGCCCCGCCCACTGGCGTTTCTGGCGCGCCCTGCCCCCCAAGGGCAAGATCGGCATCTTCTTCGGCGCCTGGCACAGCCTGCCCATCGTGCAGCGCGTGCTGGGCCAGATCGATGAAGGCGCGTTCGCGCACGCCACCGGCGAAGTGCAGCGCCTGGAACAGATGCTGTGCGACGAGGGCGTGCTGCTGCTGAAGTACTGGTTCCACCTGTCCAAGGAGCAGCAGCGCAAGCGGCTCAAGGCGCTGGAGAAGGACCCCGACACGCGTTGGCGCGTGACCGACACCGAATGGGCCTACTTCAAGCTCTACGAGCCTTTCGTCGAGGTCTGCGAGCCCTTCCTGCGCCAGACTTCCACCGCGCAGGCGCCCTGGATCGTGGTGCCCGCGGCCGATCCGCACTACCGCGCGCTGGCCGTGGGGCGGCACCTGCTGGCCGCGCTGCGCGAACGGCTGGACACCCCGCCGGCCGCGCCCGCGCCCGACGCCACCCCGCCGCTGCCTGTGCCCGCCGACCGCGTGAACGTGCTCACCGCGTTGGAACTCGACCAGCCGCTGGAGCGGCCGGCCTACGAGCGGGCGCTGAAGAAGTGGCAGGGTCGCCTGAACCTGGCCGCGCGCGACCCGCGCTTCCAGAACCTGTCGGTGGTGGCGGTGTTCGAGGGCAACGACGGCGCCGGCAAGGGCGGCGCCATCCGCCGCGTCACACGCGCACTGGACGCGCGCCGCTACGCCAACATCGCGGTCGCCGCGCCCACCGAAGAAGAGCGCGCCCAGCCCTACCTGTGGCGCTTCTGGCGCCACCTGCCGCGGCACGGCCGCTTTGCCTTCTTCGACCGCTCCTGGTACGGCCGCGTGCTGGTCGAGCGCGTCGAGGGCTTCTGCACCGAAGCCGACTGGATGCGCGCCTACGGCGAGATCTGCGACTTCGAGCAGGCGTTGGTGCGGCACCGGGTGGTGCTGATCAAGTTCTGGCTGGCGATCAGCAAGGACGAGCAGCTGCGCCGCTTCAAGCTGCGCGAGCAGGTCGAGTTCAAGCGCTTCAAGATCACCGACGAGGACTGGCGCAACCGCGAGCGCTGGGACGCTTACGAGTCCGCCGTGTGCGACATGGTCGAGCGCACGTCCACCACCGCGGCGCCCTGGACGCTGGTAGAGGCCAACAACAAGTACCACGCCCGCATCAAGGTGCTGGCAACGATCTGCAGGGCGGTGGAACAGGCCCTGGCGGGCGACGGCGAGCGCAAGCCCAGGGGCAAGGCCGCGCGCAAGTCCAAGGACACGCCCAAGGGCAAACCCAGGGACAAACCCAAGGACAAGCGCTAGCCCGGCGCGGCCGCCATGAACGAGATGCTCGCCGCCCTGTGGCGCGAGGAAACGCCCTACCTCTACGGCTGGGCGCTGGCGCTGGCCGCGCTGCTCTACCGCTTCATGGCCGGCGGCCGCGCCAGCGTGCGCCACTCGCTGTTGTTCCTGGCCTTCTGGTCGCTGCTGGACGTGCTGGGGGCGTTCTTCGCGCTGCGGGCGCAGCCGGCCATCGCCCAGGGTCTGCACCAGGCGGCGCTGCTGGGGCTGGGCATCGTGCTCATCCGGCTGTCGGGGCTGGGTCTGTTCCGGCTGCTGCTGCCGGCGCTGCACGTGCAGGCGCCGCGCATCGTCGAGGACATCGCCGTCATCGGCGGCTACGTGCTGTGGGGCATGGTTCGGCTGTCGTACGCCGGGGTCGAGCTGTCCAGCCTGGTGGCCACCTCGGCGGTGATCACGGCCGTGGTGGCCTTTGCGATGCAGGACACGCTGGGCAACATCCTGGGCGGCCTGGCGCTGCAGCTGGACGATTCGCTGGAGATCGGCGACTGGGTGCGGCTGGACGACGTGAGCGGCCGCGTGGTCGAGATCCAGTGGCGCTTCACCGCGCTGCTCACACGCAACGGCGAGAAGGTGGTGGTACCCAACGGCCAGCTGATGAAGAGCCGCTTCACGGTGATCGGCGGCGCCGCCGGCTGGCGCCGCTGGGTGTGGTTCAACATCGATTACGCCGTGCCGCCGTCGCAGGTGATCGCCGCGGCCGAGCGCGCGGTGACGGATGCCGAGATCGCCAACGTCGCACCGACACCGCCGCCGTCGTGCGTGGCGATGGAATTTGCGCCCGGCTCGGTGCGCTACGCGCTGCGCTACTGGCTCATCGACCCGCGCGACGACGACGGCACCGATTCCGCCGTGCGCAGCCACCTGCTGGCCACCGTGCAGCGCCACGGCTGGCGCATCGCGCTGCCCGACCAGGCGGTGCACCTGGTGCAGGGCAGCGATGCCCAGCGCGAGGCGGCCTGGCAGCGCGAACTGGCGCGGCGCCTGCAGGCGCTGGCGGCGATCGACCTCTTTGCCGCGCTCGACGAGGGCGAGCGCGGCCGCATCGCCGCGCGCCTGGTGCACGCGCCCTTCGTGCGTGGCGACCTGATGACGCGCCAGGGCGCGGTGGCGCACTGGCTGTACATCATCGCCAGCGGCGAGGCCGAGGTCTTCTGGCTGTCGCCCGGCGGTGAGCGGCAACTGCTCAAACGCCTGCCGCAAGGCAGCGTGTTCGGCGAGATGGGCCTGCTGACCGGGGCGCCGCGATCCGCCACGGTGGTGGCGGCCACCGACGTGGAGTGCTACCGGCTCGACAAGGCCGGCTTCGAGGACATCGTCCACGAGCGCCACGAGATCGCCGAGAACATGGCCTCCATCCTGGCGCAGCGCCAGCACCAGAACGACGAGCTGCAGGAGGCGTTCCGCAAGGCGCAGGGCGAGGCCGGCCAGGGCGGGCACCACGCCGCCATCCTGCAGCGCATGCGCGACTTCTTCGGCCTGAAGTGAGGCCGTCGCCCCAACCTATGGCGAGCCGATGAACAGGTAGGCGTTGGTCGACTTGCCCGTGCCCTGCCCCAGCCCCAGGTAGACCGGGCCCAGCGGCGTTTCGCCGCCCACGTACACCGCCACCGACTGCAGCCAGCCGTCACGGCGCTGGCGCGCATAGGGCTGGCCCACACGGCCGGTCTCCAGCGCCACGCCCAGGCGCATGTCGCCGCGCAGGCCCAGCGGCAGGCTGCCGATGATGCGTTCGGCACGCACATGGGCATAGGCCACCTCGTCGCCCACGAGCTGGCCGTTGGCAAAGCCGGTGAGGTTGAGAAAGCCGCCCAGCCGCCCGGCCTCGGATCGCGGCAGCTGCCCGCGCGGCGAGCCGGTCCAGGTGAAGCGCCCGCCCAGCACGTACTGCCGCCAGGGCAGCGCGCCGCGCAGCTCCAGGTTGGCGCTGGCGTAGTCGCGCCGGGCCGACTCGTACCACGCCGCCTGCACCGCCCAGCCACGGCGCGGTGCGTACAGGCGGTCCAGGTGATCGGCGTCGAAGCCCAGCAGCCAGCCGCCGCTGCTGCGCTCGGGCACGCCGGCGAAGACGTCGATGCCGGTGTCGAGCTGGGTGCTCACGCGCGTTTCGCGCCAGCCGCCGCGCAGCTGGCCCAGGCCGGCCAGCTTCAGGCCGGCGCTCAGCTCCAGGCGCGTGCGCGCGCTGCGGTATTCGGCGATGCGCTGCTCGACGAAGAAGTAGTCCACGCGCTCGCGGCGGTAGTCGGCCTGTACCTCGACGAAAGTGCGCTGCGCCGCGTCCAGCGGCTGGTACCAGTCCAGGCCCAGGCCGGTGCTGCTGCCGATCTCGCCGGTGGCCAGCAGCTCGCCGCCCAGGTCGTTGAGCCAGGTCTTGTGGTAGCCGGCGCGCAGCCGGTAGCTGGAGCCCTGGCTGAGCGTGGATTCCAGGCGCAGGCCCAGGCGCAGGTAGTCCGGGCCCCAGGCCTTCTCGACCGGCAGCACGCGCAGCACCTGGCGGCCATGCTCGTCGATCACGCTGTAGTCGACGCGCTCGAAGTGGCCGTCGCCGTAGGCGCGCAGCAGGTCGCGCCCGAGCGCCTGCGTGTCCAGCGGCGCGCCCTCGCGCTGCGACAGGTGGCGGCGCACCACGGCGGCGTCCACGCGCAGCAGGCCGGCGATCTGGATCTCGTCCACCCGCGCCGGTGCACGCACGCCCACGGCCATGCGCTGGCGCCAGGCGGCGTGCTCGGCCGGCGGCAGGGCCAGGCGCTGCAGCGCCGGCGCCAGGGCTTCGGCGGCGGCGCGGCCGCGCTCGGCGGTGTCGGCATGGCGTTCGAAATCGGCGGCGCCGATGTTGCCCAGCTCGGGCTTGATCAGGATGTCCTGCGGCGAGAGCGTGGCCAGCGAGGCGCTGACGTTCTGCTCGGTCAGCAGCGCGATCACCTGGGCGGTGATGCTGAGCAGCCCGCCCACCTGATCGGCCGCCAGCGGCGGCGAGCCCACGTTGACGGCGATCACCACCTGCGCGCCGCAGCGCTCGCGCACCTCGCGCACCGGCAGGTTGTCGACCAGGCCGCCGTCGACCAGCTTGCGCGCGCGGTACTCCAGCGGCGCCATCAGCCCCGGCACCGACATGCTGGCGCGCATGGCCTGGGTCAGGCTGCCGTCGCGGTAGACCACGCGCTCGCCGGTGACGATGTCGGTGGCGATCACCGACAGCGGCAGCGGCAGGCGCTCGATCTGCGGCTCGCCCGTGTCGGCGCGCACCAGGTGGTTGAAGAACAGCTTGATCTTCTGCCCCGACACCACCCCCGGCGGCCCGATGGCGCCGCCGTTCCTGAAGCCGGTCTCGCTGCCCGGCAGGAAGCGCTGCAGCAGGCGCTTGTTGCGCAGTTCCAGATCGGTGTAATCGGGGTTGTCCTGGAACATGTCGTTCCAGTCGACCGCACCCAGTTCCTGCCGCATCTGCGCCGGCGTCAGGCCCGCGGCCCAGGCGCCGGCCACCAGCGCACCCATGCTGGTGCCGGCCACGCAGTCCACCGGCACGCGCAGGCGCTCCAGCACCTCCAGCACGCCGATGTGCGCCGCGCCGCGCGCGCCGCCGCCGCCCAGCACCAGGCCGATGCGCGGGCGCGCCGCCGCCTCCTCCTCGGCGCGCAGCGGCGGCGACAGAGGCAAGGCGAGCAACAGGGCCGACAACAGCGGCAGCGATCCGCGCCAGAGGGGCATGCGGCGATTCTGGCCTGCCGGCGGTCTAAAGCCGAACCCGGCACGGTCGATAAGGGGTGACGATGACCGGCCTCGTGCGCCACCTGCTGTTGTTGATCGGGTTGCTCGGGCTGCTGCCGGGCGGCAGCGCATGGGCGCAGCCGCTTGCGGTGGACGATCGGCCGGCCATCGCCGTCTGGCCAGGGGTGACGGTGTGGGCAGACGCCGATGCGGCCTTGGGCGTCGACGAGGTCCTGGCCCAGGCGCAGCGCTTCGCCCGGCCGCAGGGAACGCCTTCGAACCTGGGGCGCAGCACGCAACTGGCCTGGCTGCGCATTCCCTTGCAGGTGCAGGCGGACAGCGCCCAGCGGCGCGTGCTGGAGATCGACTACCCCACGCTCAACCAGGTCGACCTGTATGTCGTGCGCGACGGCCGGGTGCTGTCGCACCACCGCATGGGCTCTGGCACGAAACTGTCCGAACGGGCGCTGTCAGCGCGAGCCCTGGCCGCACCGCTGCTGCTGGCGCCGGGAGCAAGCGAACTGCTGCTGCGTGTGCAATCGCATACTTCGCTGGTGCTGCCGATGACCCTGCGCACGCAAGAGGACTTCACGCGTTACGAATCCCGGGTGCAACTGGTGCAAGGCATCGTCCTCGGCCTGGCGCTGTGCATGCTGCTGTACAGCCTGGCCCACTGGGTCAGCCTGCGCGACCGCGTGTTCCTCGACTACGCCTTGCTCGTGCTGGGCAACACGCTGTTCAGCTTGACATACTTCGGCATCGGTTCGCAGTACCTGTGGTCCGCGTGGCCCCACCTGGCGACGAACCTGGCGCCCATGGGCATCATGGTGGCGGTGGCGGCCGGTGCACGCTTCGTTCGAACCACGCTGGCGGTACAGGACATCAGTCGGCCCATCGACCGGATCCTGCGCGCGGCCACTGCGGCCGCCATGCTGGGGCTTGCCGCCACGCTGTCGGGCCTGCTGGACTACCGCAGCGCACAAACCTTGGTCACCGTACTGGGTATCGTCGTCACCTTCTCGGCCTTGCCCATGGCGGCCATCCGCACCTATCGCGGCGATCCGGTGGGGGTCTACATGCTCATCGGCTGGGCCGTCTATGCCATCGGGGCGCTCACGACCGCCGGCATTCTTCGGGGCCTGGTGGAACCTGGCTTCTGGACCCAGCATGTGTATCCCTTCTCGACCGTGTTCGAGATGTCGGCCTGGATGGCGGTACTGGGCCTGCGCGTGCAGGCCATCCATCGCAACGCCGACCGCGCCCGCGTCGAAAGCGAGACCCTGCGCACGATGGCGCACACCGATGTCCTGACCGGCCTGCCCAACCGGCGTGGCCTGAGCCTGCACATCCAGGCGGCGCTGCGGCGCGCGGGTTCGCACAACATGCTGGCGGTGTACCTGATGGACCTGGACAATTTCAAGCCGGTGAACGACCGCTATGGCCACGACGTGGGCGACGCCTTGCTGGTGGCTGCCGGCAAGCGCCTCCAGGCGCAATTGCGCAGCCATGACGTGGTGGCGCGCCTGGGCGGCGACGAATTCGTCGTCCTCGTCAGCGGGCTGGCCGACGAGGCGGTGGCGCGAACCCTGGGACAAAAGCTCGTGGCTGCCTTCGAGCCGCCCTTTGAAGTTGCAGGCCAGCGCTGCGCGGTGGGCTTGACCGTGGGCTACGCGCTGGCGCCGCTGGACGGCCACAGCGCGGAAGAACTGCTGCGGCGCGCCGATGCCGCCATGTATGCCGGCAAGCAACAGGCCGGCCAGCACCTGAATCGCGGCGGCCGCGCCATGGTGGACGTGTCCAGCATCACTGCATGAAGCCGATGGGCTGACGCCGCCCGCCGGCGCTGGGCAGGTCGGCCACCTCGATGGCGTCGCGCCCGGCCAGGCGCGCGTTGCCGAAGCCGGTCATCCAGGCGCGGCGCATCTCGCGCGGCGCCACCTGCATCAGCAACTCGAGCACGGCGTCGCCGGGCGTGTCGTCGAAGCGCTGGCCCCAGTCGTGCTCGGCGCGCAGTTGCCGGTACAGGCGCAGCGCGATGGTGCGCGCCGCGTCGGCGTCGGGCGACTGCACCTCGATCACGTTCATGCGGTTGAGGATGGGCTCGGGGATGTTGCGCTCGTCGTTGGCGGTGGCCACCCAGATCACCTGGCTGGCGTCTATGGGCACCTCGGCAAACTCATCGGTGAAGGCGCCTGCGGTGTCGTGTTCGAGCAGGCTGTAGAAGGCGCCCAGCGGGTCGTAGGCGTGCTCGGCGCGGGCCTTGTCGATCTCGTCGACCACCATCACCGGGTTGGCGTAGTCGCCGTGCACCAGGGTCTCGAACACCTTGCCCGGGCGCGCGCCCTTCCACTGGCTGGAAGCACCGCTGAGCACCCAGCCCGCGGTCAGGCTGCTCATGGCCACGAAGCCCATGCCGGTGCCCAGCAGCCGCGCCACGCCGCGCGCGAAATGCGTCTTGCCGATGCCCGGCGGGCCCAGCAGCAGCATGGGCGCGATCTCGAGCGCGTCGCGGCTGTCGTGGCACAGCGCCAGCTGGCGCTTGATCTCGTCCAGCGCCTCGGTGAAGTTGGGCATCTCGTCGTACAGGTGCTCCATCGCCGGCAGGCCGCCGGGCTTGACCTGGAAGCGCTCGGCGCCCTTTTCGAGCATGCGCTCGTAGGTGCTGCGCAAGGAGTCGTGGTCGGGCGACTTGAGCTTGTCCAGCCGCTGCTCGACTTCCTGCAACCGGTACACCGCGCGCATGCGGGCGATGGGCAGCGAGCTGCGGTTCAGCGGGGCCAACGATCGGTCTTCGCTCATGCGGAACTCCTTCGCGATGGGCTGGGAACAGCAGGTGAACCGGATCGCGCCGCCGCGGGTGCAGGACCGCTGGCGGCCGACAGCCCCTTTATACGGCATGCGGCGAAAGTCTTCACCGCTCGTCGGCCCTGCGCGCGCTTCGTCGGCCGTGAAGCACCACACGTCGCAGGCGCCTCGCGCGGCCCGGGGTGGCTGCCTAGAGTCACGCCATCGACACCGAAAAGCCCCGCAGGAGCCCACCATGAACAGCACCTACCGCAGCGTCTTTGCCTCTGCCACCACCCGCATCGCCTCAGTGGCCCTGGCCGCGCTGCTGACCCTGGCCACCCTGGCCGGCGTGGACAGCCTGGCCAGCGTGGAAGCCGCCGCGCCGCAGTTGGCGCAGGCCGGCAGCAGCGCCGGCTAAAGACACCCCCATCCCGCCGACGTCTCGTACCCCGAGACCCTTGCACGCTCCGGCGAACCCGGGGCGTTTCAGTAGGTGCGGCCCTTGCGGTACTGCGCGTGCTGGCGCCGCTGCAGCGGCGTGGCCTGGGCCAGCGCCAGCATGCTGGCGCCGACATGGGCGTGCGAGATCGCCAGGCCCAGCGCGTCGGCGGCGTCCTTGCCCGGCAGCGCCGGCAGGGCCAGCAGGCGCTTCACCATCTCCTGCACCTGCGCCTTGCTGGCCAGGCCGTGGCCGACCACCGCCTTCTTCATCTGCAGCGCGGTGTACTCCGACACCGCCAGGCCGCTGCTCACCAGCGCCGCCAGCGCGGCGCCGCGCGCCTGGCCCAGCAGCAGCGTGCTCTGCGGGTTGACGTTGACGAACACGATCTCGGCGCAGGCGCAGTCGGGGGTGTAGCGCTGCACCACTTCACGCACGCCTTCGAAGATGATCTTCAGGCGCAGCGGCAGGTCGCCGCGCGGCGCTTCCAGCGTGCTGATGGTGCCGCTGGCCACGTAGGCCAGGCGCGCGCCCTCGGCCTCGATCAGGCCGAATCCGGTGCGCTGCAAACCGGGGTCTATGCCCAGGATCCTCATTGCGGCCGCGCCTGGAAGTACCAACGCACCGCGTGGAAGAACACCGGCGCCGCAAAGCACAGCGCCGCCACCCGGTCCAGCAGGCCCACCGCGCCGGTGACCGAGCTCTGGTTGCCCCAGAAGCGCACCCCGGCGTCCTTCTTCAGCGCCTTCATCACGAACTCGCCGGCGCTGCCGGCACCGGCGGCCACGAAGCCCAGCGCCAGCGCCTGGGCGATCTTGAAGGGCGTGATCCAGAACAGCGCCGCGCCCACCAGGCCGGCCGCCAGTGCGCCGCTGGCCCAGGCGCGCCATGAGAACTGGCGGTCGATGTGGCGCGCCACCGGGCGGCGGCGCAGCCAGTTGCCCATGGCCGCCTGCACCAGCTGCGCCACCGAGGTGACCACCACCAGGAAGAACACCAGGAAAGCGCCGCGCCCCTCGTAGCCGTCGAACTGCAGCAGCAGCAGCGCCGGGGCGTGGCTCAGGCCGTAGACGCAGACCATCAGCCCCCACTGGATCTTGGCGTTGCGCTCCAGAAAGCGCTGCGGGTCTCCGGCCAGCGCGCTGACCAGCGGCAGCGCCATGAACACGTAGACGGGCACGAACACCGTGAACAGGTCGAAGGCGCGCAGGCCCACCAGCAGGTACTGCAGCGGCAGCGCAAAGAAGAACACCAGGATCAGGCTGCGATGGTCGCCGCGGCGCGTGTGCACCAGGGTGATGTACTCGCGCAGCGCCAGGAACGAAACGATGCCGAAGCACAGGGTGGCACCCACCGGCCCCGACATCCAGGCCAGCCAGAACAGCGCCGCGCCCAGCCACAGCGCGCGCAGTTCGCGCTGCAGGCGCTGGGCCCGTGCCGCCAGCGCACCCTCGGCCCAGCGCAGCGACAGCAGCACCACGGCCGCGGTGGCCAGCAGCAGCGCGCCGAACAGCAGCACGAACAGCAGCGCCACCTGCTGGTCGACGGCCAGGCGCTGGAGTGCGCTCATGTGGCCCCCTTGGCCCTGCGGGCCGCCAGCCGCGAGACGCGTCTGTCCTTCGTGCCGTCCAAGTCCGCGCAGGCGGACTTGGAGCCGCGGCACTCAGTCCCCCCGCGGGGGAATGAGCGCCTTCGGAACGGCCGTGCGGCACTCATGTGGTCACCGGCCGCAGCGCCAGCACCGCGTCGCGCGCGCGCACCAGAAAGTCGCGCTTGGCCTCGCCCGGCAGTGGCGCCAGCGGCGCGCCGAAGGTCACGGTGCACAGGATGGGCACGGGCACGACCTCGCCCTTGGGCATGACGCGCTGCACATTGTCTATCCAGGCCGGGATCAGCTGCACGCCCGGAAACTGCTCGGCCAGGTGGTACAGCCCGCTCTTGAAGGCCTGCGGCTCGCCGCGGTGGCTGCGCGTGCCTTCGGGGAACAGGACCAGCGAGTCACCGCTGCGCAGCGCCTCGGCCAGCGGCTCCAGCGGGTCCTGCTCGTCGGTGCGCGTGCGCTGCACGTAGACGGCGTTGAACACGGCCGTGGTGAGCCACTGCTTGAAGGGCGACGAGGTCCAGTAGTCGCGCGCCGCGATCGGCCGGGTGCGCGCGCGCAGCTCGCGCGGCAACGCCGCCCAGATCAGCACCCAGTCGAGGTGGCTCTGGTGGTTGGCGAAGTAGATGCGCTGCTCGGCCTTGGGCGGCGATCCCTTCCAATGGCCTTGCGCGCCGGTGATGAGCCGGGCGATGAAGGCCAGCACCAGGCCCATGAGGTCGGCAAGCGACATGGAAGGGGATGCTAGCCCAGCCCAGCCCGGCGCCGGGCCGGCCCTTGCCGCGCCCGTCAATGCCGGAAGTGGCGCGTCCCGGTGAATACCATGGCGATGCCGCGCTCGTTGGCCGCGGCAATGACCTCTTCGTCGCGCATGCTGCCGCCAGGCTGGATGACACTGCGCGCGCCCTCGTCGATGACCACGTCCAGGCCGTCGCGGAAGGGGAAGAAGGCGTCGCTGGCCACGGCCGAGCCTTCCAGCGACAGTCCGGCATTGCCGGCCTTGATGCGGGCGATGCGCGCGCTGTCGATGCGGCTCATCTGGCCCGCACCCACGCCCAGCGTCATGCCGCCGCCGCAGAAGACGATGGCGTTGCTCTTCACGAACTTGGCCACCTTCCAGGCGAACAGCAGGTCGGCCAGCTGCGCCGGGGTGGGCGCCAGCTTGGTGACCACGCGCAGCTCGGCGGCGCCCACGTTCTTCATGTCCGGTGTCTGCAGCAGCATGCCGCCGCCCACGCGCTTGAAGTCCAGCGCGTTGGCGCCGCTGCCCAGCGGCACTTCCAGCACGCGCACGTTCTGCTTGGCGGCAAAGACGGCGCGCGCCTCGGCGTCCACGGCCGGGGCGATCAGGACTTCGACGAACTGCTTGTTGTCGCCGATGCGGCGCGCGGTGGCGCCGTCCAGTGGCCGGTTGAAGGCCAGGATGCCGCCGAAGGCCGAGGTCGGATCGGTCTGCCAGGCCTTGGCGTAGGCCTCTTCGATGCTGGCACCCACGGCCACGCCGCAGGGGTTGGCGTGCTTGACGATCACGCAGGCCGGCACGTCGAAGGTGCGCACGCATTCCCAGGCGGCGTCGGCGTCGGCGATGTTGTTGTAGCTGAGCTCCTTGCCCTGCAGCTGCGTCCACCCGGCCAGCAGGCCCGGCGCGATCTGCGCCTCGCGGTAGAAGGCCGCGGCCTGGTGCGGGTTCTCGCCGTAGCGCATGTCCTGGGTGCGTGCCAGCTGCAGCGTGTAGGTGGCCGGGAAGGGCTGGCGTTGCGGCACCAGCGCGCCCTGCTCTTCGGCGCCCGGCGGCAGCGCGCCCAGGTAGTTGCTGATCATGCCGTCGTAGGCCGCGGTGTGTGCAAACACCTTGGACGCCAGGCGCATGCGCGTGCTGCGCGCCACGCTGCCGGCGCGCAGCTCGGTCAGCACACCGGGGTAGTCGGCCGGGTCGATGAGCACCGTCACGTCGGCCCAGTTCTTGGCCGCGGCGCGCAGCATGGCCGGGCCGCCGATGTCGATGTTCTCGATGGCGTCGTCCAGCGTGCAGTCGGCGCGCGCCGTGGCCTGGGCAAAGGGGTAGAGGTTGACCACCAGCAGGTCGATGCTCTCGATGCCGTGCTCCTGCAGCGCCGCCATGTGCGCCGGCACGTCGCGCCGCGCCAGCAGGCCGCCATGGATGCGCGGGTGCAGGGTCTTGACGCGGCCGTCCAGCATCTCGGGGAAGCCGGTGACCTGCGCCACCTCGGTGACGGCCAGGCCGGCCTCGGCCAGCAGCCGGGCAGTGCCTCCGGTGGACAACAGCTTGATGCCCAGCGCCGCCAGCTCGCGCGCGAGCTCGACGACGCCGGTCTTGTCGGAAACGGACAGGAGCGCAGTGGTCATGGGATGAGTTGGTGGTCCAGCAGCTTGCGCCGCAGGGTGTTGCGGTTGATGCCCAGCCATGCGGCGGCCTTGCTCTGGTTGCCCTCGGCCTGGCGCATCACGACTTCGAGCAGCGGGCGCTCGGCGGCGGCGATGAAGACCTCGTGCAGCGCACCGGGCTCGGCGCCGCGCAGGTCCTTGAAATACTGCTCCACGCTGTTGCGCATGCAGTCGGCGATGTCCTTGCGGGTCATGGCGGGTGTTCCTGCTCAGGCCGCCAGCGCGGCCTCTTGTACGACCAACGGCAGACGCGGGTGGCGATCGGCCAGCGCGTCGAAGAAGTCGGTGAGCGCGCGCAGCTGCTCCTGGGCGCCCTCGATCAGGTTCATGCGCATGCGGAAGGCGGCGCCGCCGGGCAGCGTGTGCACGGCCCAGGCGATGTGCTTGCGCGCGCTGCGCACGCCGCTGCGCTCACCGTACAGCGCGTAGTGGTCCTGCAGGTGCTCGGTCAGCCAGCGCTGCACATCGCGCGTGGCCGGCGGCGGCCGCAGCGTGCCGTGCGCCAGGTAGTGGGCGATCTCGGCAAAGATCCAGGGCCGGCCCTGCGCGGCGCGGCCGATCATGATGGCGTCGGCGCCGGTGCGGCGCAGCACGTCCTGCGCCTGCTGCGGCGAGGCGATGTCGCCGTTGGCCACCACTGGGATGCGCAGCGCGGCCTTCACCGCGGCCACGGTGTCGTGCTCGGCGGCGCCGCTGTAGCCTTGTTCGCGCGTGCGGCCGTG
This sequence comes from Rubrivivax sp., assembly GCA_022842305.1. Taxonomy (GTDB): domain Bacteria; phylum Pseudomonadota; class Gammaproteobacteria; order Burkholderiales; family Burkholderiaceae_C; genus Rubrivivax. The sequence continues at coordinate 6,028 of JALHPY010000031.1, read as the reverse complement.
CACCGTGACCATGGCCACGCCGGCGGATTCGGCCGCGCGTGCCAGCGCCACGGCGTTGCGCTGGCCGGCGCTCCAGCCGCTGCGCATCTTCAGCGTCACCGGCACGCCCTGGGGGGCGCAGGCGGCCACCACGGCCGAGACGATCGCCAGCGCCAGCGGCTCGTCCTGCATCAACGCCGAGCCGGCCCAGCGCCGGCACACCTTCTTGGCCGGGCAGCCCATGTTGATGTCGATGATCTGCGCGCCGCGGTCGATGTTGTAGCGCGCGGCGTCGGCCATCTCGGCCGGGTCGACGCCGGCGATCTGCACGGCGATGGGGCCGGGCTCGCCGGCGTGGTCGGCGCGGCGCGAGGTCTTGAGCGAATCCCACAGGTCGCGCCGGCTGGTGACCATCTCGCTGACCGCATAGCCCGCGCCCAGGCGGCGGCAGAGCATGCGGAAGGGCCGGTCGGTGACGCCGGCCATGGGCGCGACGAACAGCCGGTTGGGCAGGCTGATGGGGCCGATGCGCATAAAAGAAGGAAGGCCCTGCCTGCTCAAAAATGAGGCGAAAGTATAACGGTCCGCCGACCCCCGGGCCCGCACAGACAGCAGTCACGCAACGCTGCCCATAATCGGCCGCCCATGGACGCTTGGCTGCAATCACTGCTCACCGCGCTGGCGCTGCCGCAATACGGGCTGGCGACGGTGTTCGTGGTCGCGGTGATCTCGGCCACGCTGCTGCCGGCGGGGTCTGAGTTCGCGGTCATCGGCCTGGTCAAGCTCAACCCCGAGCTGTTCTGGCCCGCGGTGGCCGTGGCCACGGTCGGCAACACCATCGGCGGCGCCATCAGCTGGTGGATGGGCTATGGCGCCGAGCTGCTCTACGAGCGCATGAAGCACCGCGAGCTGCACCTGCGCGCGCTCGACTGGTTGCGCCAGTTCGGGCCCAAGGCCTGCCTGCTGTCCTGGCTGCCCATCGTCGGCGATCCGCTGTGCGCCATCGCCGGCTGGCTGAAGCTGCCGTTCTGGCCCTGCGTGGCCTACATGGCCATCGGCAAGTTCGCGCGCTACGTGCTGCTGACGGCGGCGCTGTTGTGGCTGTTTCCGGGGCAGTACACGCCCTGATCGGCCAGACGCCAGAATGCGCGGCTTGCCGCCCCGCTGCGGCCGCCAACCGGAAACCCCCATGAACGCCACGCCGGCCTACGACACGCTGTCCAGCACCTGGAAGCGCATGCACCACCTGGGCCACCTGCAGTCCATCGCCGGCTGGGACCAGGCCGCCAACATGCCGCCCAAGGGCAACGAGGCGCGCGCCGCGGCCATGGCCGAGATGGCCTCGCTGCTGCACCGTATGGGCACCGACCCCGCGCTGCGCGAGCAGCTGCAGCGCGCCGAGCAGGAGCCGCTGGACGACATGCAGCGCGCCAACCTGCGCGAGATGGGCCGGCAGTGGCGCGCCGCCACCGCGCTGCCCGAGTCGCTGGTGCAGCGCCGCCAGCTGGCCACCTCGCGCTGCGAACACGCCTGGCGGCGCCAGCGCCAGGCCAACGACTGGGCCGGCTTCCTGCCCAATCTGCGCGAGGTGCTGGGCCTGGCGCGCGAAGAGGCCACGCTGCTGGCCGATCAAACCGGCCTGTCGCGCTACGACGCGCTGATCGAGCGCTACGAACCCGGCATGCGCTGCGCCCAGATCGACCGCGTGTTCGGCGACGTCCGCCAGTGGCTGCCCGGGCTGATACGCCAGGTGATGGAGCGGCAGGCGCGCGAGGACGTCATCGCCCCGGTGGGCCCGTTCCCGGTGGCCGCGCAGAAGGCGCTGTGCGAGCAGGTGATGCGGCTGCTGGGCTTCGACTTCGACGCCGGCCGCCTGGACGTCAGCACCCACCCCTTCTGCGGCGGCGTGCCCGAGGACGTGCGCATGACCACGCGCTTTCGCGAAGAGGATTTCCTGGGCAGCCTGATGGGCACGGTGCACGAGACCGGCCACGGCCGTTATGAGCAGAACCTGCCGCGCCACTGGCTGGGCCAGCCGGTGGCCGATGCCCGCAGCATGGCGCTGCACGAGAGCCAGAGCCTGAGCTTCGAGATGCAACTGGGCAGCCACCCGGGCTTCGTCAACCGCATCGCGCCGCTGGTGGCGCAGGCGTTCGGCGAACAGCCGGCCTTCGAACCCCGCAACCTGCACCGGCTGATGACGCGCGTCAAGCCGGGCCTGATCCGCGTCGACGCCGACGAGGTCACCTACCCGGCGCACATCCTCCTGCGCTACGAGATCGAGCGCGAGCTGATCGAGGGCCGCATCGAGGCCGAGGACGTGCCCGCGCTGTGGGACTCGGGCATGCTGGAGCTGCTGGGCGTGGACACCCGCGGCAACTACAAGGACGGGCCGATGCAGGACGTGCACTGGCCCGAGGCGCTGTTCGGCTACTTCCCCTGCTACTCGCTGGGCGCGATGTACGCGGCGCAGTGGTTCGCGGCCATGCGCCGCGCCATGCCCGACCTGGATGCGCGCATCGGCGGCGGCGACCTGGCATCGGTGTTCGACTGGCTGCGCGACAACATCTGGCGCCAGGCCAGCCGCTGGACCACCGACGAGCTGGTGCTGCGCGCCAGCGGCGAGACGCTCAACCCGGCGCACTTCAAGGCGCACCTGCAGGCGCGCTACCTGTAGGCGCGTTGGCGGCAGCAAGCCCGGCCCGCGCCTGCTGTCGCCCACGCTCCTGGCTCAGGGATCCGAATGCTGCGTCGTGGCGAGGCCGCGGGCGGCTGCCTCGAACTCGCTGTGGGTCGCCTCGGACACCATCAGCCGGCTGTCGCTCAAGAAGCTCGACAGGAACGGCTGCGGCGCGGTCTGCGGCTCCATGCGGTCCAGCAGACGGCCCAGCAGGTCGGTCAGCGGCGGGTCGTTGTGGGGCAGGGGCAGGCTGGCCAGCTGGCTGCAGACCCTTTCCAGCGCAGGCGGCTCGATGCTGTCCAGGCCGGCCACGCCGCGCTTGGCCAACAGGGCTTCCAGCCCTGCCAGGTGGGTGAGCACCTGGCGCGAGCCGCGCACCTGGTCGAGCAGCGCCCGCAGCGAGGCCAGCATCAGGCGGCTGCGCACGCGGTCGGCGTCGGCTGCGACGTAGGCATGCCGGGCTTCGGGCGCAGGGGGCGGTGCGAATCTCTGGGCAGCCATGGCGACACCGGCGGTGGTTCGTCCATTCGCTATCGGCTCCGGGTCGCCGCACTTGAGGGCCCGGCCGGCGTTTGCCGGCACGCCGGAGGCGCCGGGTGCTTTGCTGCGCACCGACGCCGCCCGCGTCAGCCGCTGCCGCTCAGCTGCCGGCATTCCAGGGCCGGGTGCGGCTCGTCGCGGCCTTGCAGCAGCGCGGCAAACCGGGCCGCGGGCAGCGGCCTGCTGTACAGGTAACCCTGGTAGTTGTCGCAGTCGAACTGGCGCAGGCACGCCAGCTGGGCCGCGGTCTCGACGCCCTCGGCGGTGACCGACATGCCCAGGTTGTGGCCGAGCTCGACGATGGCGCGCACGATGGCCAGGTCGGCGCCGCCGCCGGGCAGGTCGGTGATGAACGAGCGGTCGATCTTCAGCTCGGACAGCGGAAAGCGCTTCAGGTAGCTGAGCGAAGAGAAGCCGGTGCCGAAGTCGTCGATCGACAAGGTCACGCCGACGCGCGTGAGCGCCTGCATGAGATCCAGGCTGCCGGCGATGTCGTCCATCAGCATGCTCTCGGTGAGCTCGATCACCAGTTGGTCCGGTGCCAGGCCGCTGTCGAACAGGGCCTGCTGCACATGCGTGCACAGGTCGCCGCGCTGGAACTGCAGCTTGGACACGTTGACGGCCACCATCAGTCGGCCCAGGCCGCGCGCGCCCCAGGCCGCAGCCTCGCGGCAGGCGCTGCCCATGACCCAGCGGCCGATCTCGCAGATCAGGCTCAGCTCCTCGGCCAGCGCGATGAAGTCACCGGGCGGCAGCAGGCCGTGGTCGGGATGGTTCCAGCGCACCAGGGCCTCGCAGCCGATGATGCGGTTGCCGGCGACGCTGACCTTGGGTTGGTAGTGCACTTCGAGTTCGCCGCGCTCGGCGGCGCCGCGCAGCTGCAGGCCCAGGGTCATCTTGCGGTAGGAGTTGGCGTTCAACTCGGCCGAGGCGAACTGGTAGTGCGCGCCACCGCGCTGCTGCGCCTGACGCACCGCCAGGTCAGCCCCCTTGCGCAGCGTCTCGGCATTGACGCCGTCGGTCGGCGCCAGCGCAATGCCGACCCAGACGTTGGCGTGGATGTCGTGCCGTCCGATCGTCACCGGCGCCGACAGCGTGGCGATCAGCCGCTGGGCCACGGCCTCGACCGCGCGCGGGCTCGCCAGCCCCTCGATCAGCAAGCCGAACTGGTCGGCCGCCAGCCGCGCCACGCGCGGCGCGTGGTCCACCGGCGTGACCAGCGCCGCGGCCTCGGTCTCGTCGCCGGCGAGCTTCTCCAGGCGCCGGGCCAGCGCCTTGGTCAAGGCGTCGGCGCTGCTCTGGCTCAGGTTCTCGCGCAGTTGCCGGCACTCCGGCACGACGATGCTGAAATGCGCCACCACACCGCCCACCCGCTGGCCGTTGGCCACCAACTGCTCGATGCCGCGGTCGAACAGGCGCTGGTTGGGCAGGCCCGTGACGCCGTCGAAGTTGGCCAGCCGCGTGTGGTACTGGTGAAAGGCCAGCGTGTTGCGCACGCGCAGCACCAGTTCGCTGGCATCGACTGGCTTGGACAGGAAGTCGGTGGCACCGAGCTGCAGCGCGCGCAGCTTCGAGTCGGCGCCGGTGGACGCGGTGAGCACGATCACCGGCGTGTAGCGCAGGGCGCGGTCGGCGCGGATGGCCTGGAGCAGCTCGAAGCCCGACATCTGCGGCATCATCAGGTCGAGCAGCAGCACGGCCGCCTCTTCGTGCCGCAGCAGCGCCAGCGCCTCGCGCGGGTCATGGGTGACGACGAAGTTGCGGTAGCCCTCTTCTTCCAGGTGGGTCTGGATCAGCTCCGTCATCAAGGGCTCGTCGTCGACCATCATCACCTTGGCATCGAGCAGCGGCGAGCGCTGCGCCGCCGGGGCGTCGTCCAGATCGCCCGCCTTGCTGATGGCCCAGATGTCGTTGCTCATGCCTGTGTAACCTCCGTCTGCGACGCCAACAGTTCGGCGCCCTTGGCTATGCACCGCCCCAAGCGCCGCACTTCTGCCAGTGCGCGTGCGGCCGCCACGTCATCACCCTGCCTTGCCGCCGCTTCCAGCGCCTTGGACGGCTCGAACAGATCGTCGAAACCCATGCTGCCGCCGGCCCCCTTGAGCCAGTGCGCCAGGCTGGTCAGCGCCGGCATGTCGGCCGCGCGCAGCGCATCGTCCATCTGCGCCAGCTTGGCCGGCAGCTGCTGCACGAAGCGCCCGACGATGGGCCCGATACGGGCGTGGCGCGCCAGGCGCGAAACCAGGGCCTGCACGTCCTCGCGCGGGCTCGGTGCCTCGGTGGGCGCGGGCGGCGCGGCGGTTGCGGCCGGCAGCGCCGCCGGACCCTCGCATGCGCGGCCACCCAGGCGTTGCGCCAGCTCGCGCATGAGGACGTCCACGTCGATCGGCTTGGTCAGCGCGCCGCTGAAGCCGGCGGCCTGGACCTCGCCCTCAAAGCCCTTCATGGCGTGCGCGGTCAGCGCGATGATGGGCAGCGTGCAGCCCTGCGCACGCAAGCGCGCGGTGGCCGTCTTGCCGTCCATCTCGGGCATCTGCATGTCCATCAGCACCAGGTCGAAGGCGGTGGCGGCGATGCACTCCAGCGCCACGCGGCCGTTCTCGGCCTCGCTCACCTGCAGGCCCGCGTCTTCGAGCAGCACGCGCACCAGCTGGCGGTTCTCGGCACCATCGTCCACCACCAGCACGTGCGCGGCCGGGAACTCCCAGCGCAGCGCCGCCGCGGGCGCTGCCGCCACCGGCGCGCGCGCCAGCGCGTCGGGCTCCAGCAGCGCCACGGCCCCCGGCTCGCCGGCGTCTAGCCAGACGGTGAAGACCGTGCCCTGGCCGA
>JALHPY010000030.1 GCA_022842305.1 Rubrivivax sp. | reverse complement strand
GTGGCCGTGGCCAGCGACTGCAGCTCGGCGCGCACGATGGCGTGTGCCGCCGGCAGCGGCGCGCTGGGCGCGGCAAACAGCGGCAGCGCGGGCTCGCTCAGCGGGCCCGGCGACAGCGGCTCCAGCGGCGAAGGCAGCAGGCCGTCGCCGGGCAGCTCGACCGGGCAACGCCAGGGCAGATAACGGCCCAGGCTGTCGGCGGCGTGCAAGGTGTAGCGGCCATCGGCGGGCGGTGAGCTCAGCGCCGGTGAGATGGGCGGGCTGTCGATGCCCGTGAAGCCGCTGAAGTTTTCGCCGAAACGCGGCCAGCCGGGCAGGCCGTGCAGCACGAACACCCCTGAGCCGTTGCGCAGCAGGGGCTGGCGCAGCGCCGGGCGCAGCGCGTCGCTCAGCTCGAGTTGCAGGCCTTCGTTGACGACGCGGCCGCCGACGGCGTCGCGGCACAACACGCCCAGCAGCGCACGGCGCACCACGGTGTCGAAGCCCGGACGCAGCAAGCTCGTCATGGCGTCTGCGCGGTGCCCAGACGCAGATCCCGCACCTGCACGCGTTCGGCCTCCTGGACCGTGATGTCCGACTCCAGCCGCACCATGCGCGCGGTGTAGGTCAGCGAGGTCTGCCAGCGGTTGCGGAACTTGTCCCACAGGCCCAGGTAGTCGGGCAATGCCGGGGCTTCGAAGAACACTTCCACGGCCTCGTCGGCGTCGAAGGCCGGGCGCTCACGGCGCGACAACGACTGGTTCAGCAGCTCGGCCGGCAAGACCGCATGGTCGTCGATGAAACGCATCACCCAGCCCAGCAGGCGCAGCTGGCGTTCGGCTTCGGTGGCCCAGGGGGTGATCAGCAGCTGCAGGTCCACGGGCAGCGGCGGCCGGCGCAAGGAGCCGTCGGCGGCGCGCCGCTGCGGCTGGTTGCGCTGCGTGGTGTTGACGGTCACGCGCCACAGCAGGATCGAGATGCCTTCGCTGACGCTGTCGGCGCTGAAGTCCTGGCCGGCGTACAGCACGAAGCGGGGTGTGCCGGTGAATTCGCTGCGCGGGCAGCCTTCTTCCATCAGCCGCAACAGCGTGCGGGCGACAGCGGCAAGGGCAAGCGTGCTGGCCATCGTGTCAGTGCGCGGTCTCGCCGCTCCTGGTGGCGCTGGCGGGGCCTGCTGCCAGTGCATACACGGCGTCAGACCAAGGTGAGGTGCGACGTTCGATCAGGCCTTCGGCCAGCATCTGGTCGAGCGCCACCTGCACGGTGGCCAGCGCGACTTCGCCGAAGCTGGGCGCCAGCCACCAGCGCTGGATGCCTTTGGCCGTGTCGGCCGCCTGAGGCCGCTGGGCCAGGTAGCGGCACAGCGCTTCCTGGACCGCGTGCACGTCGGCGTCTGGGAAGGGGTGGTCCATCGCAAGCGTTGGGGCAGGCAGCACCGCCACTGCAACGCAAGCGTCGGGCCAGCGTGCTGGGCCGGCGCGCCGATGCCCGCCTGTGCCGGGCAGCCGGGCCTGTTCGAGCCGATTCGGGGCTGTGGCAGCGCACGGATCGGATCGGTCCACAGGGTCTGCCGCGACCCTGCGCAGGGTCTGCAGCGACCCTGTGCAGGGTCCGTCACGACCCGCGCGCGACACGAGATGCGCACCGGCTCAGGGGCTGATGCGCAGGTGTGCGATGAACGTCGAAGCCGCGCGGGCCAGCGCTGCCGCGCGGCAGCATTCGTGGGCGGACACCCGAGCCGGGCTCAGCGGCTGTCGGCCGTGCGCTGCAGGCCGTGCTTGCGCACCAGCTTGCCGAAGTGGCTGCGTTCCTTGCCTGCCCAGCGCGCGGCCAGGGTCAGGTTGCCGCCACTGCGCTGCATCATGTCGATGAGGTAGCGGCGTTCGAACTCGCACAACACCTCGGCCCGTGCGCAGTCGTAGCTGGGCGGCGGCGGGGCCGGCCCTTGGCTTTCGATCGCCGGTGGCTGCAGCCCCGGCGGTGACACTGGGGACTCGGTGGCGGCGCCGGGAAAGTGGTCCTGCAGATCCAGGTCAATCGATTCGCCCTGGGCCAGCAGAAAGCCGCGGTGCACGCAGTGTTCCAGCTCGCGCACATTGCCCGGCCAGGGCAAAGGCAAGGCCAGCAGCCGCCGACCGCTGGCCGACAGCGGCCGCGGGCCGGCGCCGTACTGGCGCGCCAGCCGCTGCACGAAAGCCTCGGCCAGCAGCAGTGCGTCGCCGGCGCGTTCGCGCAGCGGCGGCAGCAGCAGGCTCAGCAGGTTGATGCGGTACAGCAGGTCCTGCCTGAAGCGCCCGCAGGCAACCAACGCGGCCAGGTCGGCGTTGGTGGCCGCGACCACCCGCACACTGGGCTGCTCTTGCCGCGTGCCGCCCAGCGGCCGGTAGCAGTGGTCCTGCATGAAACGCAGGATGGCGGCCTGGGCCCGTGGGCTGAGCGAGTCGATCTCGTCCAGGAACAAGGTGCCGCCGTCGGCCTGCGCAATGAGGCCGGGGCGGTCGACACGGGCATCGGTGAAGGCGCCCTTGGCGTGGCCGAACAGTTCGGCCTCGAGCAGGCTGTCGGGCAAGGCGGCGCAGTTCACCGGCACGAAGGGACCTTGCCCGCGCGGGCTGAGGTAGTGGATGGCGTGCGCGGCCAGTTCCTTGCCCGTGCCCGTTTCGCCCACCAGCAACACCGTGGCATCCACCTGGGCCCATTGTTCGAGCAGGTGCAGCGAGCGCTGGAAGCTCGGAGACCGACCGATCAAGTTGAGCGCAGACCAGTTCGTCAAGGAACACGCCTTCGACAGGGGGAAGGTCATGCTACACAGCACCTGCGCCAGCCGAATCCCTAACTCCGTACCTGCCGCTGCTGGCGCCTGAGGTCGCGCGCGCGCTCAGCCGGTCCTGAACCGGGTGGCGCCCTGAACGCCGTGCGCCCCTGCGGCCCTTCACCGAAGGCAGGACCTGGCTGCCTGTCTCGGGCTTGTTCGCCGCGATAGCCGCGCCCGCGGGCCCCGAGGGGTGCCGGGACTCTTGGAGCGCGCCAGCCTAGTTCAGGTACATGCCCAGGTAGCGGCGCCCGCGGCTCACGGCGGCGGGGTCGGGGCAGGCCTCGAACCACTCGACCAGCTGCTTGCGCGCGCGCTCGCGCAGCTCGGCCTTGTCGCGCATCACCACCTCTAGCAGCTGGTCGAAGGCGGCGTTGAAGTCGCCCTCGTAGACCCGCAGTGCGGCCAGCTGGAAGCGGGCTTCGTGGTCACGCGGGTTGGCCGCGATCTGCGCCGCCAGCGCCGCGGCGTCGCCGGGCGGGCGGTTGGTGGCCAGCTCCAGGCGCTTGAGCAGCGCCGCGTAGCGCTCGTCGCGGGCCTCGGGCGCCAGGCTGTCGAGCACGGCGCGGGCATCGCTCAGCTCGCCCAGGGCCAGCAGGCGTTCGGCCACGTCCAGCAACACCTCGGGGTGGCCGGGCTCGATCTGCAGCGCCTCTTGCAGGATGGCCAGCGCGGCCTCGTCGTCGGGCGCCTGCGCCGCCTCGGCGCGCAGCTGGTCCAGCGGCGAAGCCTGCGGCTGCAGGTGCTTGTCGAGGAAAGCGCGGATCTGGCCTTCGGGCAGCGCGCCGACGAACTGGTCCACCGGCCGGCCGCCCACGAACAGCACCACCAGCGGGATGCTGCGCATGCGCAGCGCGGCGCTGATCTGCGGCGCCTCGTCGGTGTTGATCTTGGCCAGCACGAAGCTGCCGCCGTAGTCCTGCGCCAGCTTCTCGAGCACGGGCCCGAGGGCGCGGCAGGGGGCGCACCAGGGCGCCCAGCAGTCCAGCAGCACCGGCACCTTCATCGACAGCTCGAGCACCTGGTGCTGGAAGTCGGCCTCGGTCACGTCGAAGACCAGCGCCGGGCCCGCCGGTGCGGGCGCAGGGGCCGGTGCCGCCGCGGGCAGGCCGTAGCTGCCCTGTTGTCGGAAGTCAGCCATCGCCTGCGCTCAGCGGTCTTGGCGGATCACGCCCTGCGGGAGGGTGTTGCCGTCGAGCATGAACACGGAGTAGACGGCCTGGCCCTTGAGGTTGAAGGCCGCCTGGGTGAACAGCGGCGCGGCGGCCGAGGCCGAGGTCACGTCCACCGTCACGCTGCTGTTGCTGGCAGCGGTGGCATAGCTCGAGACGCTGCCGCTGGCCTGGTCGCTGACCAGGGCCAGCGCGTCGATGGACAGCGTCACCGGGTCCAGCCCGGCGACGCCGTGCACCAGGCGGATCTTGGCGCGGGTGTTGATGCTGGGCAGGCGGTTGTCGTCGGCGATCTGCTGCACCTGGCCGGCGCCCACGGCGCCGAAGACCAGCAGCGTGTAGTCGTTGCCGGCGGCGAAGCTGCGTGCCTGGCTTTGCAGCACGCTGCCGTTGACGCGCACCTCGGTGGTGGGCGCGCCGGCATCGACCAGCGTGTAGGGCCCTGCCGAGGGCGAACGCAGCCCGCCCGCCAGCGTGCGGCCGCCGATGCTGACGCCCACCACGCCGGCGCTGGCCATGCTGGCCACCATGCGCACGCGCGCCTGGGTGTTGCGCATGCTGGTGGCCGAGCCTTGCTGCTCGATCAGGGTGCCGTTGACGAGCACGCCGCCGGCGCCGGCCGTCAGCACCAGGGTGGCGTGCTGCTGCGCGCTGAGCGCCAGCACCGGCACATCCAGGCGCAGGTCGTTGGGGTCGCCGGCGCCGGTGACACGCAGCCGATAGCTGCCGGCCGAAAGGTCGCGGAAACCGCCCAGGATGCCCGCCGCCAGGTTGGACTGCGTGGCCGCGGCGTCGGCCAGGTTGGCGGTGGGGGTGGTCAGGTAGATGTCCAGCGCGCCGGTGTCGGTGGTGGCGTTGAACACGCGCAGGCGCGAATTGCCGGTGGCAATGTTGCTGCCGCTTTCGTCTTCGGGCAGGGTGGACAGGCGCAGCGCCGTCTCGCGCCCCCACACCACGGCGGTGTAGTGCTGGTCCTTGCTGAGCGTGTAGCTGCCCGTGAGCAGCGAAGCGCCGTCGCCGGCGCGCTTGACGTTGAGCGTGTAGGTGGCCGATGTCAGCCCGATGTAGCCCGACAGCGCGTCGCTGGCCTGGGCGTCGAAGCGCTTGTCGCCGTCGACGAACAGGTCGACGCTGGCCAGGTCGCTGCTCAGGTTGAGGGCCCGGATCGAGCTCGTGCCGGTGTCGTTGTCGTCGTTGCCACCGCAGGCGGCGATGAACAGCGACGTGGCCAGCGTTGCCAGCAGGGCCAGGCGGCGCGAAAGAAAGGCAGATGTCATCGAGAGTCCTTGGAGGATGCCTGTGCGGGGCGGCCGGCCGCCGGCAGCAGATGCCGCGGGGCGCTGACCTGCAACGATTATGGGCCCGTGCCTGCGCAGGGCCGGCCGCGGCCGCGTCAGCCTGCTTCCACCCCGTCGAACACCTCGGCCATCGCCAAGCGAAGCCCCACGCTGTCCAGCACCAGCTCAGCGTGGCCGCTCTGATCCACCAGCTCGAAGTTGCCGCGCTCGTTGCGGCGGAAGACTTCGACGCTGCGGTTGTCGGGGTCGATCAGCAGGTATTCCTGCAGGCTGTCCAGCCGCCGGTAGGTGGCGAACTTGAGGCCGCGGTCGTAGGCCTGGGTGCTGTCGGACAGCACCTCGACCACCAGCTTGGGATGCCGGAAGATCATCTCGGTCTGCAGGTCCTGTGCGTCGCAGGTGACGAAGACGTCGGGGTAGAAGAGCGCGTCATCAGCCACCTGGACCTTCATGCCCTCGATGAAGGCGCGGCAGGGGCTGCCCTTGAGGTGCAGCTTCAGTGCGGCGAACATGTTGCCGGACACCAGCCCGTGCACGCGCCGCGCGCCCACCATCGCAAACACCTCACCGCGCCAGAACTCGTGGCGCGCGTCCTGGGCGTTCTCCCAGGCCAGGTATTCGACCAGCGTTGTCTTCTGTGCGGGCACCGCCATGGCGCAGAACTCCGGAAGAGCTGTTGGCGCCAGTGTAGTCGGCGCCCACATGCTCAGGGGTACAGCCCGCGTTCCTGCCGCGCCGTGAGGATGCGCTCGCAGGCCACGGCAAAGGTGGCGGTGCGCAGCGTGATGCGGTGGCGGTCGGCGGTGTCCCAGATCTTCTTGAGCGCGCCGATCATGATCTTGTCCAGGCGCAGGTTGATCTCGTCCTCGGTCCAGAAGAAGCTGCTGAAGTCCTGCACCCACTCGAAGTAGCTCACGGTCACGCCACCGGCGTTGCAGATGACGTCGGGCACCACCAGGATGCCGCGCTCGGCCATGATGTCGTCGGCGCTGGGCACGGTGGGGCCGTTGGCGCCTTCCAGCACCAGCTTCGCCTTGATGCGGTTGGCGCGCGCCGCGGTGATCTGGCCCTCGAGCGCGGCCGGGATCAGGATGTCGCAGTCGACGTCCCAGAAGTCCTCGGTGGCCATGGGTTCGGCGCCCTTGAAGCCGCCCACGCCGCCGGTGGCGCGCACGTGCGCCGTGATGTCGGCCAGGTCGAAGCCCTTGCTGTTGCAGATGGTGCCGGTGTGGTCTTGCGCGGCCACGATCCTGGCGCCGGCCTGGCCAAACAGTTCGGCCGCGGCCGAGCCCACGTTGCCGAAGCCCTGCACGGCCACGCGCGCGCCGTCGAGCTCGAGGTTGATGCGCCGGGCGGCCTCACGCCCGGTGACGAACACGCCACGGCCGGTGGCCTTGACGCGGCCCAGGCTGCCGCCCAGATGGATGGGCTTGCCGGTCACCACTCCGGTGGCGGCGGAACCGGTGTTCATGGAATAGGTGTCCATCATCCACGCCATCACCTGCGGGTTGGTGTTGACGTCGGGCGCGGGGATGTCGCGCTGCGGCCCGATGATGATGCCGATCTCGCTGGTGTAGCGCCGCGTCATGCGCTCCAGTTCCTTGTGCGACAGCTTGCTCGGGTCGACGCGGATGCCGCCCTTGGCTCCGCCGTAGGGCAGGTTGACGGCAGCGTTCTTGATGCTCATCCAGGCGGCCAGCGCCATCACCTCTTCGAGGTTGACGTCGGGGTGGTAGCGCACGCCGCCCTTGCCCGGGCCGCGGCTCAGGTTGTGCTGCACGCGATAACCCTCGAAGTGCGCCACCTCGCCGTTGTCCAGCTCGATCGGGATGTCGACGATGAGCGCGCGCTTGGGCCGCTTGAGCGTCTCGACCCAGCGCGCCAGCGGGCCCAGGTAGGGCACCACGCGGTCCACCTGCATCAGGTAGGTGCCCCAGGGGCTGTCGGCGGTGGGGGTGACGTAGGACAGGGTGGAACTCATCTGGGTTTCCTTCTGGGGCAGAGGGGGGAGCGGCGGGCCGCTCCCTCGTGGGGCGCGCGGGCCGCGGCGCATGGCTGGGCACTGTAGGCGCGGCGTCGCCGAATGTGTCACCGTCTGCCATGCGCCTTTTGCATGATGTCTGGACCCTGGCCTCATGGCGAGGGCGGGTTTCCCCGCCCGGCTGGGTGTGACTCGGGTCACATACCCTTGGCGGGCGTACGCCTATGGTCGCGCCATCCGTCATCGGCCAGCCGCGCGCACCGGCCCTGGCGTCCATCCCCACCACCACCAAACAGGATCCACACCATGAACCTCCGCCCCCGCAGCCTTGCCCTGACCCTCACGGCCTTGGCCGTCAGTGCCCTGTTCTCGGCCTGCTCAGACGACGACGCCGCGCTGCTGCGCACCCAGGTCAGCGCCAGCGCCGGCGGCAGCTTCAGCGCGGGCAGCGATGTCAGCGTGGTCGTGCCCGCGGGTGCGCTGTCTTCCGACGCCGAACTCACCGTCTACCGCGTCGACGACAGTGATCTGCCCACGGCCGGCACCTTCGGCACGGCCGACTTCCGCGGCGCCGCCTACCGCGTGGCCTTCACCGTGGCCGGCGTCCCGGTCACGCTCAACGCCCCGGTCAAGCTGGTGCTGCGCGCCAGCGCCCTGCCCACGCACCCGGTGCTGGGCGAAGTGGCGCGCCTGGGCAACGGGCGCTGGGAGCGCGCCGGCGCCAGCTTCTTCCGCAACGCCAGCCAGAGCGCGGTGACGCTGACCAGCGCCGCCACCGGCACCTACCGCGTGGCCTTCCGCGCGCTGCAGGCCACCAGCGGCCCGGCCGTGGCGCGCGGCGCCACGGTGATGATGGACGAGACCTTCGGCAACGAGGCCTTCTTCGGCGGCACCCTGGGCCTGCACACGCTGCTCAACGGCGTCAGCCCGGCAGCGGCCGTGGGTCTGGGCGTGCAGGTCGACATCAACAAGGTGCCGGCGGGCGTGGTGGCGGTGATGACCGGCGCCGACCTGGCGGCCAAGGACGCCGCGCTGCAGGACCCGGCCATCACCAAGCTGCTGCTGCAGGCCGACGCGGTGATCGGCGTGCGCGCGCGCTTCGACGGTGCCGGCAACATGACCAGCGCCGGCATCACCTGCGCGCTGTGCCACGTCAACGTCACGCCCACCACCTTCCAGATGACGGCCGGCCCCACCGCGCTGCCCATCGGCCAGCCGCGCATGGACGGCGTGCCCAACCTGAAGATGGACGCCGGCACCATCCTGTCGCTGACGCCCTTCGTGGCCGGCCTGCCCGATGCCGGTGCCACGGCCGCGGTGCTGCGCAGCTGGGGCCCGGGCCGCTTCGACGTCCGCGCCCTGCCCGACAACGTGCTGGAAGACAACGTCGTCAACCCGACCAAGAACCCGCCGATCTGGAACTTCGTCGACCTCGAGGCCCAGGGCTACCTGTTCGGCTGGGACGGCCTGTTCAAGAACAACGGCACCAGCAACAACGCCCTGGCCAGCCAGGCCGAGGCGGTGTTCGACCTGGTGATGCACGGCAACGGCGCCTTCGGCACGGCCCAGGGCACGCTGCCGCCCGAGCTCAGCATCACGCCCCCGCAGGCGCTGCTGGACGCCCTGGCCTTGGCCGAAACCGGCCAGCCGGGCAACGACATCACCCGGGACAAGCTGCTGGACCTGCAGGCCTGGATGCGCAGCATCACCAGCCCGGCGCCGGTGGCACACGACGCGGCCAAGGCCGAGCTGGGCTTCGAGCTGTTCAACGGCAAGGCCGGCTGCAGCGGCTGCCACAGCACGCCCGACCTCACCGGCCCGGGCACCTTCACCGCCATCACACGACCGGGCGGCGATCTGGCCGGCGGCATCAAGGTGCCCAGCCTGCGCGGCGTGGCGCACACCGCGCCCTACCTCAGCGACGGCAGCGTGCCCACCCTGCCCGAGGCGGTGGACGGCGTGCTGGGCGTGCTGCGCTCGCTCAACCCGGCCATGCCGGCCTTCACCGCGGCCGAGAAGGAAGCGCTGGTGGAGTACCTGAAGAGCCTGTGATGTAGCAAGGCTGCCGTGGCGCCGGTCTTAGACTGGCGCCATGAGCAGCAACAGCATCGCATTCATCGGCGGGGGCAACATGGCCTCGGCCCTCATCGGCGGACTGGTGCGCGGCGGCCGCGCGCCGCAGCACATCCTGGTGGTCGAGCCTTTCGAGGCGCAGCGCGACAAGCTGGCGCAGGCCTTCGGCCTGGCGCCGCTGGCGGCGGCCGATGCCCGGCTGGCGGCGGCGTCCACCGTGGTCTGGGCGGTCAAGCCGCAGCTGTTTGCCGAGGCCGCCGCGCCCTGCGCGCCCTACGTAGGCGGGGCGCTGCAGCTCAGCGTGATGGCCGGCATCCGCAGCAGCGCCGTGCAGCTGGCCAGCGGCAGCGCGCGCGTGGTGCGCGCCATGCCCAACACGCCGGCACTCATCGGCCAGGGCATCGCCGGGCTGCACGCGCGCGACGCCGTCACGGCGGCCGAGCGCGCCGAGGTCGAGGCCTTGTTCGCGCCCACCGGGCAAAGCCTGTGGGTGGCGCACGAGGACGACCTGGACGCCGTGACGGCGCTGTCGGGCTCGGGCCCGGCCTACGTCTTCTACTTCATCGAGGCCATGGTGCAGG
This sequence comes from Rubrivivax sp., assembly GCA_022842305.1. Classification (GTDB taxonomy): domain Bacteria; phylum Pseudomonadota; class Gammaproteobacteria; order Burkholderiales; family Burkholderiaceae_C; genus Rubrivivax. Next base: position 25,306 of record JALHPY010000030.1, on the reverse strand, counting down.
CCGGCGCCGAGATGGGCCTGGACACGGCCCAGGCGCGGCGCCTGGCGCAGGCCACCTTTGCCGGCGCCGCGGCGTTGGCGCAGGCGTCACCGCTGACACCGGCTGAACTGCGCGCGCAGGTCACCAGCAAGGGCGGCACCACGCACGCGGCGATCACGTCGCTGGAAGCGCAGGACGTCAAGGCCGCCTTCGTGCGCGCGCTGCACGCGGCGCGGGACCGGGCGGCAGAACTGGGCCGCGGCTGATCAGCGCAGCGCCAGGTCCAGCGCCACGCCGGCAAAGACCGAAAAGCCCAGCCAGTGGTTCAGCCTGAAGGCCTTGAAGCAGCCTTCGCGCGTGCGCTCGCGGATCAGCCCGAAGTGCCACAGCGCCTGCGCCGCGGCCAGCGCGATGCCCAGCAGGAACACGCGCCCCAGCCCCAGTGACAGGCCTAAAGCGGCCCAGCTGGCCAGGTAGGTGGCGTAGAACAGCATCACCGCTGGGACATCGAGGCGGCCGAGCGTGATGGCGCTGGTCTTCATGCCGATCTTGAGGTCGTCGTCGCGGTCGACCATGGCGTACTCGGTGTCGTAGGCCAGCACCCAGAACAGGTTGCCGGCCATCAGCCACCAGGCCTGCGGCGGCACTGCCGCGGCAATGGCGCCCAGGCCCCAGTCGGTGCCGCCCAGGGCCGCGGCAAAGGCCATGGGGATGCCGAAGCTGAAGGCCACGCCCAGCACCGTCTGCGGCATGGCCACGTAGCGCTTGGCATAGGGATAGGCCAGCGTCACCGCCAATCCGCCAAACGACAGCAGCACGGCGGCCGGCGTGGTGGTCAGCACCAGGCAGAAGGCCGCGAAGGCCAACGCCGCGCCCAGCGCCAGCGCCTCGCGCACCGAGACCGCGCCGCGCGTCACCGGCCGCTGCGCGGTACGCTTGACGTGGCGGTCGAAGTCGCGATCGGCCACGTCGTTGACGCAGCAGCCGGCGCTGCGCATCAGCACCGTGCCGGCGACGAACACGATCAACAGATGCCAGCCCGGCCAGCCGTCGGCGGCGATCCACAGCGCCGCCAGCGTGGGCCACAGCAGCAGCAGCCAGCCGGCCGGGCGGCTGAAGCGGATCAGGTCCAGGTACAGGGGCAGGCGCGGCGGCGGGCTGGCGGTGGCTTGCATGGCGGCATTATGGGCAGGGTGCCGCAGGGGGCGACGCTGGCGGGGTACGGTTCGCCTTGACTACACTGCAGCATCGCCGTTAGCCCCCGGGAGGCCCCCATGCGCCGACTGCTGCACACCACGCCCGGCAGGTGCTGGCTGCGCGCCCTGCTGGCCGGGCTGCTCGCCCTGGCCGCCGGGCTGGCCCAGGCCCAGGCCACCGCGGCCATGGACTACGCGCGGTCCCCCCAGCTCTCCGGCTTTGTGGTCTCGCCGTCCAACCAGCATGCAGCCTTTCTGATGATCGCCGACAACGGCCGCAGCGTGGCCGCGGTGATCGCGCTCGAGCGGCCCGGTGCGGTCCAGGTGGTCGGCTCCATCCAGGACGCCGACGTCACCCGCGTGGCCTGGGTCAACGACCGCCGCCTGGTGTACGAGGCCTACGAGCCCGGCGCCATGATCGACCCCAACGGCGCTGGCACCTTTGCCGTCGACATCGACGGCAAACGCTCGCGCCAGCTCATCACCTGGCGCAGCGACAACGAGACCACCGGCTCCCGGCTGCGCACGCGCATGCTGACCTACGGCTGGTTCTTCTGGCGGCCCTGGGATGGGCGTGGCGACGAGGTACTGGTCTATCGCCGCGTCGCATCGGGGTCGGAAGGAATGGAAGGCCGGGCGATCTCGCGCCTGGACACCGTCACCCAGGCGATGACCAACCTGAGCTTCGACCTGCCGCCCCACGCCAGTTCGTGGACCTTCGACGCCCAGGGCGACCTGCGCCTGGTGGGCAGCACGCGCAATGGTCTGAGCAAGCTCTTCATGCGCGCCAGCGGGCAGGATCGCTGGGTCGAGATCGAGTCGAATCCCGCGCTCGGCGACCGCGTCCTGCAACCGCTGTACATCGAAGGCGACGACACGGTCATCGTGCTGTCGCAGCGCGGCCGCGACACCGCCGCGCTGTACACCTATGAACCGCGCACGCAGACCTTGAGCGCGGACCCGCTGGCCGCGGTGGGCGGCTTCGACATCGGCGGCAGCATCGAGTTCGACAGGCAGGCCCGGCAGGTGGTCGGCGTGCACCTGCAGACCGACCGCGAGCGCAGCGTCTGGTTCGATCCCGCGCTGGTGGCCATCCAGCGGGCCATCGACGCCGCGCTGCCAGAGGGCCGCGTCAACCGGCTCGTGTGCGGCAACTGCCTGAGCGCCGAACGCCTGGTGGTGCGTTCCGGCAGCGACCGCGTGCCGGCCGAGTACTTCGTCTACGACCGCAAGCTGAGCCGCCTGACCCGCCTGGGCGCGTCGCACCCCTGGCTGCCCGAGGCCAGCCAGGGCCGGCGCAGTTTCCACCGCGTGGCCGCGCGCGACGGCCTGAGCCTGCCGGTGGTGCTGACCCACCCTGCCGGCAAGGAAGCGGCGCGTGACCTCCCGGCCGTGGTGCTGGTGCACGGCGGGCCCTGGGTGCGGGGCACCGACCTGGCGTGGTCGGCCGAGGCGCAGTTCCTGGCCAGCCGCGGTTACCGCGTGATCCAGGTCGACTATCGCGGCAGCACCGGCCTGGGCCAGAAGCATTTCGAAGCCGGCTGGAAGCAGTGGGGCCTGGCCATGCAGGACGACCTGGCCGACGTGGTGGACTGGGCCGTGCGCGAAGGCCGCGTCGATGCCCGGCGGGTGTGCATCGCCGGCAGCAGCTACGGCGGTTACGCGGCCCTGATGGGCCCGGTGCGCCACCCGGGCCTGTACCGCTGCGCGGCCAGCTACGCCGGGGTGACCGAGCTGGCGCTGCAGTTCAGCGGCGAAGGCACCGACATCTCGCTGCAGCACCGGCGCTACGTGATGCCCACCCTCATCGGCGACCCCGTGGCCGATGCCGAGCGCCTGCGCCAGACCTCACCGCTGCACCGTGTGGCCGAGATCAAGGTGCCGGTGCTGCTCGCGCAGGGCGCGTTGGACCGGCGCGTGACCCCGGCCCACGCCGACCGCTTCGAGGCCGCGGCGCGCGCCGCGGGCCTGCCGGTCGAGCGCGTGGACTACCCGCAAGAGGCGCATTCCTGGTTCTCGGCCGAGAACCACGCGGACTACCTGCAGCGGCTGGAAAAGCTGCTGGCGCGCACACTGGCCCCGTGAGGCCAGGCTCGGCCTGCCCTGGCGCCGATCAGCCGTCCAGCTGCTTCTGGAACACCAGCCCCGCGTGCTCGCGCAGCGCGTGGAACTTGATCTTGGGCCAGTTCTCCTGCATGGCGCGCAGCTCACCGGCGTATTCGAGCAGGACGCAGGGCGCGTCCACCGCGTCCAGGGCCACGCGGTGGCTGTTGCCGTCGATGAAGCGCTTGAGCTCCTTCTCGCCGCCGTCGGCGGCGTCGCAGGTGACCCAGCGCGCCACGTTGTAGCGCGCGGCCATGATGCGCGCCTTGCAGCCGTATTCGTGCTCCAGGCGGTGCGCCACCACCTCGAACTGCAACTGGCCCACGGCGCCCAGCAGCAGCACGCTGCCGGCCAGGGGGCGGAAGACCTGGATCGCGCCCTCTTCGCCCAGCTGCGTCAGGCCGGCGCGCAGCTGCTTGGTCCGGAGCGGGTCGGCCACTTCCACGCTGCGGAACATCTCGGGCGCGAAGAAGGGCAGGCCGGTGAACTGCAGCGCCTCGCCCTCGCTCAGCGTGTCGCCCAGCTGCAGCACGCCGTGGTTGGGGATGCCGATGATGTCGCCGGCAAAGGCCTCGTCCAGCAGCTCGCGCCGCTGGCTCAGGAAGCTCACCACCGTGTTGGGCCGCAGCTCCTTGCCGCTGCGCGTGACCTTCAGGCGCATGCCGCGCTCGAAGTGGCCGCTGGCCACGCGCAGGAAGGCGATGCGGTCGCGGTGCGCCGGGTCCATGTTGGCCTGGATCTTGAAAACCACACCGCTGAACTTGGGTTCGTCGGGTTGCACCACGCGCTGGATGGCGGTGCGGCTGCCGGGCGCCGGCGCCAGCTCGACCAGCGCGTCCAGCACTTCCTGCACGCCGAAGTTGTTGACGGCCGAGCCAAAGAACATGGGCGTCTGGTGCCCACCCAGAAAGGCGTGGGGCTCGAAAACGGGTGCGGCGCCGGCCAGCAGCTCAATCTCGCCCTGCGCCTGCTCGTACTGCATGCCGAAGCGCTGCGCATAGGCCGGGTTGTCCAGGCCTTCCAGGATCTCGTCGGCCGCGCCGATGCGGTCTTCGCCCGGGCTGAACACGCGCATCTGCTGGCGGCGCAGGTCCATCACGCCGTGGAAGGCCTTGCCCATGCCCACCGGCCAGGTGAAGGGCACGACCTCCATGCCCAGCTCGCGCTCGATCTCGTCCATCAGGTCCAGCGGGTCCTTGACCTCGCGGTCCATCTTGTTGACGAAGGTCAGGATGGGCGTGTTGCGCGCGCGGCAGACCTGCAGCAGGCGCCGCGTCTGCGGCTCCACGCCGTTGGCCGCGTCGATGACCATCAGCGCCGCGTCCACGGCGGTGAGCACGCGGTAGGTGTCTTCGCTGAAGTCCTGGTGGCCGGGGGTGTCGAGCAGGTTGATGACGCAGTCGCGGTACTCCATCTGCATCACGCTGCTGGCCACCGAGATGCCGCGCTGCTTCTCGATCTCCATCCAGTCGGATGTGGCGTGCCGCGACGCCTTTCTGGCCTTCACGCTGCCGGCGATCTGGATCGCGCCGGAAAACAGCAGCAGCTTCTCGGTCAGCGTGGTCTTGCCGGCGTCGGGGTGGCTGATGATGGCAAAGGTGCGGCGGCGGCGCACCTGCTCGCCTAAAGCGTGGCTGGCCGGCGGCGGCGTGACGGGGAGCTGGGAAGACATGGCGCGATTATCGGCGGCGCTGCAGCCGCGGCCGCGCCACCCCGGCTGCGCTACAGCCGGAACACGCTGACGGCGCGCTTGAGCGTTTCGGTGCGCTGGTGCAGCGCCTCCACCGCCGACGCCGTCTGCTGCACCAGCGCGGCATTTTCCTGCGTGATGCGGTCGAGCTCGCTGACTTCGGCGTTGACCCGGGCGATGTCCTGGCTCTGGCCGGCCGCCGCCTCGCTGATGTGGCGTATGACCTCGCCCACGCGCGTGACCTGCGCCACCGTGCGGTCGATGGTGGCATTGGCCCCGCCCATCTGCTGCGTGCTCTGCGCCACCTGCTCGGCCGACGCCTTGATCAGGTCGCGGATCTCGGTGCTGGCGCGGGCGCTGCGCTGGGCCAGTGCGCGCACTTCGCTGGCCACCACGGCAAAGCCGCGCCCCTGCTCGCCGGCGCGCGCCGCCTCGACCGCCGCGTTGAGCGCCAGGATGTTGGTCTGGAAGGCGATGCTCTGGATGATCTGCACGATCTCGGAGACGCGGCGCGACTGCGTCTCGATGGCCTGCACCGCCTCGCCCACGCGCTCGATCGCGTGGCGGCCGTCGAGCGCCGCTTCGGCCGTGCGTTCGCTTTCCTGGCGCACCTCGGTGGCGGTGGTCGCGGTCTCGCGCACGTGGCCGGCAATCTGCTCCATCGACGACGCCGTGCGCTGCAGCGCGCCGGCCTGCGCGTCGGTGCGCGCCGACAGGTCGGCGCTGCCGCGCGCAATGCGCCCGGTGGCGGCAATGGTGCCGGCCACTTCTTCGCGGGTGTCGCTCATGGCCGCGCGCAGGTTGAGCTGGATCTGCGCCAATGCCCGCGTCAGCGTGCTCAGCGGGTGCGGGTGCACGACGTCGATGCGGGTCTTGAGGTTGCAACTGGCCAGGTCCATGGCAAAGCGCTCGGCCGCGTCCAGGTGGTCTTGCACCGTGCGCCGGAACCACAGCAGCAGCGCCGTGCCGCCTGCCAAGGCGATACCTGCCGCCACGCCGGCGGCGGCCGGTGATGTGCGGGCCACGCCGGCCACCATGGCGGCCGCCAGCAGCGCCAACCCCACCCCCAGGCGCTGGCCCAGCGTGAGCCGGTGCAGGCGGCTGGGCAGGTCGCGCCAGCCGATGTAGCGCACACGGCCGGCGTGCAGGCGCCACGTGGGGTGCTCGCGTTCGGCCGCGAGGCGCGCGTACAGCGCCTCGGCGGCCTGGATCTCGTCGCGCGTGGGCGCGTGCCGCACCGACAGGTAGGCCACCGGCCGGCCGTCCTCGATGATGGGCGCGACGTTGGCCTGGACCCAGTAGTGGTCGCCGTTGGCGCGCCGGTTCTTCACGATGCCGGTCCAGGGCCGGCCGCGGGCTATGGTGGCCCACATGTCCTTGAAGCCCTCGGCCGGCATGTCGGGGTGGCGGATCAGGTTGTGCGGCTGGCCGATGAGTTCGTCGTAGGCGTAGCCGCTGATCTCGACGAAGGCGTTGTTGCAGTGGGTGATGCGCCCCTGCGCGTCGGTGGTCGAGACGATCAGCAGGTCGTCCGCGAAGCGGAACTCTTTCTGGGTGATGGGCAGGTTGACGCGCATGGCTGGCCAAGGGAAAGCGGCTCGGGACGACCCCATGTGCAATCTACGTCGCCGCGGTGCCCGCCCAAGGCCGGAACTGACGGGTCGGCGCGGCCCAGTTCTGGCGGCAGCCCGCGGCCTGCCGTGCTGTTCAGCGCCGCGCCAACGGGTTGGGCGTGGGCGCGGCTACCCGCGTCAGGCGGTTCTTGTCGACGTGGTGGAAGGGTTCGGCCTGGCCCTGGATCATCAGCACCGTGTCTTCTTCGTAGGCCCAGGTACCGTCGTCGTGCGCGGTGACGGCGATGCGGAACTCCACCGTGCGAAAGGCATGCTGCAGGAAGGGCGCCGAACAGATGCCCCAGGTCTCCAGCCCCAGCGTGGCCACCAGTTCGAAGTGGCGCGCATCGGGCGCTGCGTGACCCGCGGCCATGGCGGTCTGGCCGCGCGGGATGGTCAGGGTATGGATCACGGTGCCGGTGGCCGGCTCCCACAGCCAGTAGCCGACCTGGTCGTGGTAGGTCTTCACCTGGTCGGGCTTGGTCATGTGCGCGTGGTAGCGCAACCCGTACAGCAGCTGCGGGCCGTTGGTCTGCGGGTCGATGGGCTGCAGCTCGATGCGCTCCACATACGCCTGCTTCTTGGGTCCTTCGGCCTTGGGCTTGACGTCCAGCCCGCGCGTGCCCTGCCAGATGCCGGCCAGCGGCCGCAGCGGGCCCAGGTTGGCCAGGGTGTCGACGTCGATGTCGCTGGGCTCGGTGTAGATGTCTTGCGGGTAGTCGGACACGTTGGGGTTCCCGGGAGTCAAGCGGTAAGACGCTTCACGCCCGGCAGTTCGCAGGCGTAGATGGCGTTGCGTAGCGCGGCAATGGCCTCGTAGCGCGGGAAGCTGCGGCGCCAGGCCAGCACCACGCGGCGCGTGGGCACCGGGGCGCTGAACTTGACGTAGCGGATGTGCGGCTGCAAGTCGTGGGGCACGCTCAGGCAGGGCACGACGGTGACGCCCATGCCCGAGGCCACCATGTACTTGATGGTTTCCAGGCTGCTGCCCTCGAAGCTCTTGCGGATGCCGCTGCCCAGCCCGGAACCGGGGTTGGCGAAGCGTGCGTACTCGGGGCAGACCTCGAGCACGTGGTCGCGGAAGCAGTGGCCGGTGCCCAGCAGCAGCATGGTCTCGTCCTTCAGCTCCTCGGCGCTGATGGTCTTGCGCCGCGCCAGCGGGTGCGCCTTGGGCACGGCCGCGACCATGGGCTCGTCGTACAGCGGCGCCACCGCCAGCCCGGTGTCGGGGAAGGGCTCGGCCAGGATCGCGCAGTCCAGCTCGCCCAGGCGCAGCAGCTCCAGCAGCTTGACGGTGAAGTTCTCCTGCAGCATCAGCGGCATCTGCGGCACCAGCTCGATGGCCTGGCGCACCAGATCGGGCAGCAGGTAGGGGCCGATGGTGTAGATCACGCCCAGGCGCAGCGGGCCGCTCACCGGGTCCTTGCCGAGCTTGGCGATTTCCTTGATGGTGGCCGCCTGCTCGATGACCTGCTGCGCCTGGCGCACGATCTGCTCACCCAGCGGCGTGACGCTCACCTCGCTGGCGCCGCGCTCGAACAGCTTGACGTCCAGCTCTTCCTCGAGCTTCTTCACTGCCACGCTCAGCGTGGGCTGCGAGACGAAGCAGGCCTCGGCCGCGCGGCCGAAGTGCCGTTCGCGCGCCACGGCCACGATGTACTTGAGCTCGGTGAGGGTCATGCCGCCATTGTGGCCAAAGTCGGCGCTCAGGCCTTGAGGTATTCCGCCCTGCCCGCCAGCCAGCGTTCCACCTGCGCGGCGGCTGTCTGCGGCTGCTCGCGCAGCAGGCGCGGCGCCACCTGGCGCGCGCGCAGCAGCAGCGCGCCGTCGGCCGCCAGGTCGGCAAAGCGCAGCAGCGCGTCGCCACTCTGGCGCGCCCCCATGAACTCGCCCGGGCCGCGGATCTCGAGGTCGCGGCGCGCGATCTCGAAGCCGTCGTTCGTCTCGGCCATGCTGCGCAGCCGCGCCTTGCCGGTGGCCGACAGCGGCCCGGTGTACAGCAGCACGCACACGCTGGCGGTGGCGCCGCGGCCCACGCGCCCGCGCAGCTGGTGCAGCTGCGCCAGGCCGAAGCGCTCGGCGTGCTCCACCACCATCAGGCTGGCGTTGGGCACGTCCACGCCCACCTCGATCACCGTGGTGGCCACCAGCAGCTGCAGCGTGCCGGCCGTGAACTGCGCCATCACCGCGGCCTTGTCGGCCGCCTTCATGCGTCCGTGCAGCAGGCCCACACTCGCACCCGGCAGCGCCGCGGACAGCTCGGCGTGGGTGGCGGTGGCGTTCTGCAGGTCCAGATGTTCGCTCTCTTCCACCAGCGGGCAGACCCAGTAGACCTGACGGCCCTGCGCCACCTCGTCGCGGATGCGCGCCACCACCTGCGCACGGCGGTCGTCGGCAAACACCTTGGTCAGCACCGGCGTGCGCCCGGGCGGCAGCTCGTCCAGGGTGCTGACGGCCAGGTCGGCGAAGTAGCTCATGGCCAGGGTGCGCGGGATGGGGGTGGCGCTCATCATCAGCAGGTGCGGCTCGAGCAGCTGTTCCTCCAGCTTGTGGCGCAGCGCCAGCCGCTGGGCCACGCCGAAGCGGTGCTGCTCGTCCACCACCGCCAGACCCAGCCGGGCAAAGGCCACGTCCTGCTGGATGACCGCGTGCGTGCCCACCACCAGCAGCGCCTCGCCGCTGGCCACCTGCTCCACCATCTTCTGCCGGGCCTTGCCCTTGCGGCTGCCGCTGAGCCAGGCGGTGCGGATGCCCAGCGGCGCCAGCCAGCCCACCAGCTTGCGGAAGTGCTGCTCGGCCAGGATCTCGGTGGGTGCCATCAGCGCGCACTGCCAGCCGGCGTCCATGGCCGCGGCGGCGGCCAGCGCCGCCACCACCGTCTTGCCCGAACCCACGTCGCCCTGCAGCAGCCGGTGCATGGGCTGGGGCAGGGCCAGGTCGGCGGCGATCTCGGCCACCACGCGCTGCTGCGCGCCGGTCAGTGCGAAGGGCAGCGCGGCCAGCAGTTTGGCGGCCAGGCCATCGGTGCGCTGGGCCAGCATCGGCGCGCGCAGCTGGGCCCGCGCCGCCTGCGCCTGGCCCTGCGACAGCTGCTGGGCCAGCAACTCCTCGAACTTGAGACGCTGCCAGGCCGGGTGGCTGTGGTCCTCGATAGTCTCCAGCGGCGTGCCCGGCGGCGGCTGGTGCAGCAGTTGCAGGGCCTGGCGCAGCGGGGGCAGGCCGGGCGGCAGCGCGGCCGGCGGCAAAATCTCGTCCAGCGGCGCGCGCGCCAGGCCCGAGGCCACGGCCTTGCGCAGATAGGCCTGAGGCAGCGCCGCGCTGCTGGGGTACACGGGCGTCAGCGCCTGCGGCAGCGGCGCGTCGGGGGCCACGGCGCGGAACTCGGGGTGCACCATCTCGCGGCCCAGGAAGCCGCCGCGCACCTCGCCGCGCACGCGCACGCACTGGCCCACGGCCAGGGTCTTCTGGTGCGTGGGATAGAAGTGCAACAGGCGCAGCACCAGCTCGCCGCTGTCGTCGGCCACGCGCACCACCAGCTGGCGCCGCGTGCGGGTTTCGATGCGGCTGTCGCGCACGACGCCCTGCACCTGCGCGGTGTCGCCCTCGCGCAGGCTGGCGATGGGCACGAGCCGCGTCTCGTCCTCATAGCGCATGGGCAGGTGCAGCGCCAGGTCGATGGCGCGCGCCAGCCCCAGCTTGCGCAACGCGCGCGCCGGGGCCGAAAGCTTAGTGGGCGGGGTCTTGGGCGGGTCGTCGGGCGCCGCGGGCATGGGCATGGAACAATTTTGGGGTCTGCAGCTTCCAGGCCGGTCAAGCCTGTCGCATGAAAACCCAACCGCCCCCGCGCACCTACGGCATCGAGGACTTCGACTTCGAACTGCCGCCCGAACTCATCGCCCAGCACCCGGCGCCGCAGCGCAGCGGCTCGCGCCTGCTGGATGGCAGCGGCAGCCTGCCGGTGGACCGCCTGTTCCGTGACCTGCCCGCCCTGCTGCAGCCCGGCGACCTGCTGGTGTGCAACGACACGCGCGTGATCAAGGCGCGGCTGCGCGGCGAAAAGCCCACCGGCGGCGCGGTCGAGGCCCTGGTCGAACGCATCCTGCCCGGCAACGAGGCCCTGGCCCATCTGCGCGCCAGCAAGTCGCCGCGCGCCGGTTCCACCATCCGCTTCGAGGACGCCTTCGACGCCGAAGTGCTGGGCCGCGCCGGCCCCGAGGACGCGCTGTTCCACCTGCGCTTCCCGGCCGACCCGCTGCTGCTGCTGCAGCGCCACGGCCATGTGCCCTTGCCGCCCTACATCACCCACGCCGATGGCGCCGACGACGAGGCGCGCTATCAAACGGTGTTTGCCCAGCGCCCCGGCGCCGTGGCCGCGCCCACCGCGTCGCTGCACTTCGACGAAGCCCTGCTGCAGGCCTTGCAGCAGCGCGGCGTGGGCCGGGTCGCGGTGACGCTGCACGTGGGCGCCGGCACCTTCCAGCCGGTGCGCGCGGCCAGCATCGCCGAGCACCGCATGCACAGCGAGTGGTTCGAGGTCAGCCAGCAGACCGTGGCCGCCATCGCCGCCACGCGCGCCGCCGGTGGGCGCATCGTCGCCGCCGGCACCACCACCGTGCGCGCGCTCGAATCGGCGGCCATCAGGGGTGGTGTTGGCGGCAGCTTGCAGGCCTGCAGCGGCGAGACCGACATCTTCATCACGCCCGGCTTCGGCTTCCGCGTGGTCGACCTGCTGATCACCAACTTCCACCTGCCGCGCAGCACGTTGCTGATGCTGGTCAGTGCCTTCGCCGGCCACGAGCACGTGCGCGCGCTGTACCGCCACGCGGTGGAGTCACGCTACCGCTTCTTCAGCTACGGCGACGCCATGCTGCTCGCCAGGGCGGGGTAGGCGCGCCGGGCCGCAACGCGGCCCCGCAGACTAGGGGTACCTTGGGTATTTCCGCGAAAAGCTGCGCCCTCCGACCTAAAATTTGACCACACTGATATCGCGACTATTTGCTCGCTCCGAGCCGTGGTCAGCGTGAAGGTCTCTTCGCAGGGGCGGGCTTTTCCTCATGGGGGTCAGCATGCGAAGCAGTCTGTTCTCGGTGTTGGCGGCCGTCGGCCTGATCGCCGGTTGTGACGGCGGGGGTGGCAGTCCACCAGAACCCTCGGGCGTCAAGGTCACGCTCAGCGGTGCGGCCGTCAAGGGGCCGATGGCGAGGGCCGACGTCGGCGTCTACGCCATCGGCGCCGACGGCAAGCCTGGCGCCAGCGCCCTGGCCACGGCCGAGACGGGCGCTGACGGCAGCTACACCATCAGCTTCGACGGCAGCAAGGACCAGCCCTACGTGGTCATCGTCAAGGCCAAGGCTGGCACCACCCACCTCGACGAAGTCAGCGGTGTGGCGCAGGCCCTGCCCGTCGGCTTCCAGATGCGCGCGCTGCTGATTCCGGCCAGTGCCGGCACCCTGGCCACCACCGCCACCGTCACGCCCTTCAGTGAGCTGGCCGTGGCGGCGGCCGAGAAGGCCGAGGGTGGCATCAGCGCCGCCAACGCCAGGCAGGCCGAATCCACCGTGATGCAACTGCTGGGCTTCGATCCCAGGGCGGTGCTGGCCAAGTCGACCACGGCCGCGGAAAGCGAGGACGAGAAGAAGCTGGCGGTGATGCTGGCGGCGGTGTCCAAGCTGGCCAGCGACGGCAGCTTGGGCTGCGCCACTGCGCCCACGGCTGGCGAGAAGACCCAGTGCGTGGTGCGCGCGCTGCGCGACTCGGCGAGCAAGGATTCGATCAGGCTGGGCAGTGTCGAAGGCCATGACGCCGCCGAGGAGCTCAGCGACGCCATCACCCAGGTGCTGGCCGATGACAGCCTCAAGGGCTCGGTCAGCGCGGCAACGCTGACCGCATTGCAGAGCAACCTGGCCTGCACCACGGACTGCGAGGCCGCCCCGGTGAGCACGCTGACGGCGATCGCGGCCGCCCGCAAACTGTTCACCGACATGGCCACAGACTGGAAGACCCTGTTCAGCGGCGGCGGCATCAGCGCCATCGCCACCGGCGCGGCCAACGCGCAGGCCTTCAAGTTCAGCGGCGAGTTCCCCAAGCTCGAACAGCCGGTGGACACCCTGCTCGCCGACTCCGAAGTGCTGACGATGGGGGCGCAGTTGCACCGCGACTTCAAGGCCGGCGCACCGCAGCTCACCCGGACCAGCGCGCGCGGCCGCGTGCCGAGCAACGCGCCGCAGGCCTTCTTCTCGCTCGGCGCCCGCGCCTGTGCGCTGTACCAGGACGCCGCGACCACCGTGCAGGCCACCGCACCGGCCAACGCCAACTTCGTGGGCTGCAGCGCCTATTCCTACGCCCGCCAGACGATCATCACCGGTGGCGCGCGCAACACCTACTATCGCCACGGCTTCCTGCTCACGCCCAACGCCGACGGCAGCTTTGCATGGGAAGGGCGGGCCCGCGAGACCGTCGACAATTGCCTTCCGACCTGTGCCCGCATCGTCAACAACAACCTGCAACTCGACGCGGCAGGCGCCGGGCGTGTGTTCACCGGCAGGATCATCCCGACCCTCGTCAACGGCGAGATCACCGGGCTCGACCTGACGGGCGACCTGCCCGCGGCCTTCGACCAGGACGGCTTCGCAGGCGGCAGCTACCGGCTCGCCAACGACCGCCACGGCATGGCGCTGAAGGCCACCACGGCCACTGACGCGGCCACCGGCGCCTTCACCTCGATGACGCTGACCGGCAGCTTCGACGCCAAGGACGCGGCCGGCGTGACGCTGGCCAGCCTGCAGCTCAAGAGCGGCCAGATCACCACCATCCCGGTCGGTTTCGACAGCCGCGGCAACGCCGTCGCGCCCGACGCACCCAGCGCGCTGCCCGGTCTCAGCGGCTTCGAATTCGGGTCGTTCGCGCTCGACTTGCTGTTCGGCACGCCGGGCGCCCGCTTCGAAGGCATCCTCTCGGCCTCGGACGTGGCCTGGGACAAGTCGCGCACGGTCTCGATGCCCACCAAGATCAGCTTCACGGGCATTTTCAGCACCCTCGACGGCGCGACCGCGACCGACTTCCTGACCCTCAGCTTCACCGTCCAGGCCACCGGCTACGCCAACTTCGATGCCACGCGGCTGGCCGACGCCAGCAACCGCTACACCCAGAACGTCAGCCTCGTCGGCACGGTGACCGCCCCTGGCCGCCCGCTGCTGAGGCTTGCCTTCGGGGCGGTGGTGCAGACCAACAGCCACGGCGGCAACGCCCAGAGCGCCACGCTGCAGTACAGCAGCGTGATCGGCGGCAGCCCGCGCACGGTGATCGACATCACCGCCTCGCCCGATCCGCTGACGGGCGAGCTCAACCGCTTCAGGCTGACCGAAGCCACGGCCAACCTGTCGATGGAATGGGTCGATGGTGCTTCGGCCGTCAAGCTCATGAACGGCAGCGTCGAGATCGGCACGCTGGACGTCGATCGGCGGCTCATCACCTTCAAGGACCGCACCAGCATGTCGCTCGACATCGGCCTGTGACGAAGCTTGCGGCGCGGGCCGCCGCCGCTGCGCTGGCTGTCGCAACGGCGGGGGCGGCGCCCCTGATGGCCCAGGAGGAGCCCGCCCGCGTGGCGGGCTCTGCCGTGTCTGGCGACGGCTGGGCCGACTGGGTGTTGAGCGCGCGCTCCAGCCACCACAACGACGCCCTGCCGTTGGCCCTGAGCGGCGCGGACGACGCCCGGCTGCTGACACCGCGGCCGGGCCGCAACCTGGCCTATGTCGACGACGAATTGCGCCTGACGCGCCAGCGCGGCGCCTGGAGCCTGGCGCTGCTGGCCCGGAGCTACGGCACGCTGGTGGCGGGCCAGGCGGCGCTCGAGCTGGCCGGGCAGCTTGCGCACGGCGTCCCCCCGGCCGGCGCCCGCGACTGGCCGGTGGCCCTGCAACTGCGCTCGTTTACCGGCGCGGGCCTGGCGGTCGGCCGCACGCAGGGCCTGGGCGGCGGCTGGCGCTTCAGCGCCGAATTCCAGGCCCTGCAACTGCAACGCTGGCATGAACGCCGCATCGACGGCGGTGCGCAGTACGGCGCCGCTGCCGGGGTGTATGCCTTCGGGCTGCGCTCCGACGAGCGCAACAGCCGGCTGGCGCTCCCCTACCAGGACGCCTTTGCGGCGCGCGGCGCTGCGCTGCTGCTGGCTGCCGGGCTGGCGTGGGAGGGCACGCGCACCTGGGCCGAGTTCGGCCTGCGTGACGGCGGCTGGTTGCGCTGGCGCGGCCTGCCGCGGCAGCAACAGAGCCTGGACACCGACACGCTGGGCGTGGATGCCGATGGCTTCGTGGTCTACCGCCCGCTGATCCAGGGGCGCGATTCTCAGGACGGTGGCGCGCGCTTCTGGCCCTGGCGCGCCTGGCTCGCCAGCGGCGTGGTGTTGTCCGGCGGACAGCGGCTGGGGCTGCAGATCGAACGGCTGCCCGACTTCGGACTGCTGCCCGCCCTGCAATGGCAGCGTCCGGCGGCCACGCCGGGCGCGCTGGCGCTGGGCGCCGAATGGCGGGTGCACGAACGGCGGCTGGGCCTGACGATCGCGTGGCGCGGCTTCACCCTGCGCTCCGGGTTCGACCGGCTGGACAGCGGCGCGCGCTCGCGCGAGCTGGGCCTGAGCTTCCAGGCGACGCTCTGAGCGCCTCCGCCGGGCCTGTTTGTGCCCGCCGGTGCCCTGCCTCGGCCGGCGACAATCCGCCCCATGCTGCGTTTCGACCTTCTCCACACCGACGGCCACGCGCGCCGCGGCCGGCTCACGCTCAACCACGGCGTGGTCGAGACCCCGGTGTTCATGCCGGTTGGCACCTACGGCACGGTCAAGGGCGTTCTGCCCAGCGCGCTGGAGGCGATGGGCGCCGAGATCATCCTGGCCAACACCTTCCACCTGTGGATGCGCCCGGGGCTGGACGTGGTGCGCCGCTTCGGCGGCCTGCACCGCTTCGAGCGCTGGGGCCGGCCGATGCTCACCGACAGCGGCGGCTTCCAGGTGTGGAGCCTGGGCGGCGCCGACGGCAAAGGCCGCAAGATCAGCGAGGAAGGCGTGAAGTTCGCGTCACCCGTGAACGGCGACCGCCTGTTCCTGACGCCCGAAGTGAGCATGCAGATCCAGACCGTGCTGGACAGCGACATCGTCATGCAGTTCGACGAATGCACGCCCTACCAGACCGGCGACCACATCACCACCGAGCGCGAGGCTCAGGCCTCGATGGAGCTGAGCCTGCGCTGGGCGCGCCGCAGCCGCGACGAGTTTGCGCGGCTGGAGAACCGCAATGCGCTGTTCGGCATCGTGCAGGGCGGCATGTTCGAGCACCTGCGCCAGGCCAGCCTGGACAGCCTGGTGGAGCTGGACCTGCCCGGTTACGCCATCGGCGGCGTGAGCGTGGGCGAGCCCAAGGACGAGATGCTGCGCATCATGGCGCACACGCCGCACCGCCTGCCCGTGCACAAGCCGCGTTACCTGATGGGCGTGGGCACACCCGAAGACCTGGTCGAGGGCGTGGCCCAGGGCGTGGACATGTTCGACTGCGTCATGCCCACGCGCAACGCGCGCAACGGCCACCTGTTCACGCGCTTCGGCGACCTGAAGATCCGCAACGCGCGCCACCGCGACGACGAGCGCCCCATCGAGGAAGGCTGCGCCTGCCACGCCTGTGCCGGCGGTTTCAGCCGCGCCTACCTGCACCACCTGGAGCGTTGCGGCGAGATGCTGGCGCCCATGCTGGCCAGCCTGCACAACCTGCATTACTACGTGGACCTGATGCGCCAGGTGCGCCGGGCGCTGGACGAAGGCCGCTTTGCCGCCTGGCGCGCGCAGTTTCACGCTGATCGGGCGCGCGGGCCGGCCTGAGGGCCGGCACGCGGCGCCTCAGCTCGCCGCCGAACGCTCCAGCGCGCTCTTGGCGCCGTCGAACTGCGCCAGCGTGCGCGCCAGGAAGGGCAGCACTGGCTGCAGCGCGCCGTGCAGCGTGTGCGGCGGGTTGGCCACGAAGACGCTGCTGCCCATCATGCCGAAGCCGCGCTCGTCGGGCTCGGCCACGGTCAGGCGGGCCAGCAGCCAGCCTTTCTTGCCGCCGCTGTCGGCCGCGGCCTTCAGGCGCGGCGGCAGCTGCGTGGCCTCGATCAACGCCACCTGCGGCAGCCAGACGATGACCACGGCTTCGGGAAAGCGCTCCAGCGCCTCGCGCAGCGCGGCCAGGGTGCGCGCGTAGTCGGTCTTGATCTCATAGGGCGGGTCGATCAGCACCACGCCGCGGCGCGTGGGCGGCGGCAGGTGGCTCTTGAGCGAGGCAAAGCCGTCGCTCATCTTGACCTCCACGCCCGGCGTGTCGCCCAGGTAGGAGGCCAGGATCTTGAAATCGGTGGGATGCAGCTCGTGCAGGCGCAGCTGGTCCTGCGGGCGCATCAGCGCCTGGGCGATGGCCGGCGAGCCCGGGTACTGCACCAGGCCCTTGCCGCCGTTGAAGCTGCGCACCAGCCCCACCAGATCGGCCAGCGGCGCGGGCAGATCGGCGTGTTCCCACAGCCGGCCGATGCCCAGCTCGAACTCGGCGCGCTTCTTGGCGTAGTCGCCCTGCAGCGAATAGCCGCCGGCGCCGGCGTGGGTGTCCACGCAGCGCCAGCCCTTGTCCTTGAGGTTCATGTGCTGCAGCACCAGCAGCAGCACGAGGTGCTTGAGCACGTCGGCATGGTTGCCGGCATGAAAGGCGTGGCGGTAGGCGAGCATGGTGTGGACTGTGCCACGCGGCGAACCGTTACCCTTGGGGCATGACCACACTCTTCGACCCCATCCGCATCGGCGACATCAACCTTGCCACCCGCCTGGTGATGGCGCCGCTCACGCGCAACCGGGCCAGCCCCGGCCAGGTGCCCAACGACCTGATGCGCGAGTACTACGCGCAGCGCGCCGACCCGGCCAGCGGCGCCGGGCTGATCATCACCGAGGCTTCGCAGATCAGCCCCATGGGCCAGGGCTACCTGGACACGCCGGGTATCCACAGCGCCGAGCAGGTAGCCGGCTGGCGCCGCATCACCGACGCGGTGCACGCGCGCGGCGGGCGCATCGTCATCCAGCTGTGGCACGTGGGCCGTGTTTCGCACGTCTCGCTGCTGCCGGACGGGCAGGCGCCGCTGTCCAGCAGCGCGCGCGCGGCCAACAGCAAGACCTACATCGCCGGCGGCTTTGCGCCCTGCTCGGCACCGCGCGCGCTGTTGGTTGAAGAGATCCCGGCCATCGTGGCGCAGTACCGCCAGGCGGCGCTCAACGCCCTGGATGCCGGCTTCGACGGTGTCGAGGTGCACGGCGCCAACGGCTACCTGATCGACCAGTTCCTGCGCGACAGCATCAACGACCGCGGCGACGCCTACGGCGGCAGCATCGACCGGCGCACGCGCCTGCTGCGCGAGGTGATGCAGGCCGTGGCGGGCGCCGTCGGCGGCGGGCGCACGGGGCTGCGCCTGAGCCCGGTCACGCCGTCCAACGACGCCGCGCTCGACAGCGACCCGCAGGCGCTGATGACCCACGCCGTGGCCCAGCTGGCGCCGCTGGGCCTGGCCTACCTGCACCTGGTGGAAGGCCAGACCGGCGGCGCGCGCGACCACGCGCCCTTCGATTACGCCGCGCTGCGCCGGCACTTCGACGGCGCCTGGATGCTCAACAACGGCTACACCGGCGCCATGGCCGAGCAGGCCGTGGCCGGCGGCGCGGCCGACCTGGTGGCCATCGGCCGGCCCTTCATCGCCAACCCCGACCTGGGCCGGCGCCTGCGCCAGGGCGCGCCGCTCAACCCGCTGGACGCCCAGACCCTGTACGGCGGCGGCGCGGCCGGCTACACCGACTACCCCGCCCTGGATGCCGCCCTGGCCTGAGCACTTGGGACGCCCGGGCCGCCTGGCCCTGACCCTGCTGCTGGGCCTGGCCGCGGCGCTGCTGGCCGAGCGAGTGCACCTGCCGCTGCCCTGGATGATCGGCCCGCTGCTGGCCACCGCCGGCTGCTGCGTGGCCGGTGTGCGGCTGCTGGGGTCGACGCGGCTGCGCAACGCCGGGCTGGTGGCCATCGGCATGGCGCTGGGCCTGTACTTCACGCCCGCGGCGCTGGCGGCGGTGCTGCAGCTGGCGCCGGCCCTGGCGCTGGGCGTGGCCTGGGCGCTGCTGCTGGGCTACGGCTTCTACCGCTTCCTGCTGCACGTGAACGGCGGCGACCGGGCCACGGCCTTCTTCTCGGCCACCATCGGCGGCGCTTCAGAGATGGCGCAGATGGCCGAACGCCACGGCGGCCGCGTCGACCGCGTCGCGGCGGCGCACTCGATGCGCGTGCTGCTGGTGGTGGTGCTGATCCCGGTGGGCCTGCAGCTGGCGGGGGTGCACGGCGTCGACACCGGCCTGCCCGCGGTGCAGGACCTGCGCCCGGCCGGCCTGGTGCTGCTGCTGGCCGCCGCCCTGGCCGGCGTGGCCCTGCTGCACCGCCTGCGCGCGCCCAACCCCTGGGTGCTGGGCTCGGTGCTGGTGACCATGGCGCTGTCGGGCGCCGGGGTCGAGCTCTCGGCGCTGCCGCGCGAGGCCAGCAACGCCGGGCAGTTGTTCATCGGCGTGGCGCTGGGTACGCGCTTCACGCCGGAATCGCTGCGTTCGGCGCCGCGCTGGCTGGGCAGCGTGGCCGCGGGCACGCTGGCGATGATCCTGCTTTCGCTGGGCTTTGCCTGGGCGTTGGCGCGTTTCAGCGGCCTGCACCCGGCCACCGTGCTGCTGGCCACGGCGCCGGGCGGCATTGCCGAGATGTGCATCACCGCCAAGGTGCTGCAACTGGGCGTGCCCCTGGTCACCGCCTTCCAGGTGCTGCGCTACATCGCGGTGCTGACGCTCAGCGCCCCGCTGTACCGGCGGGAACTCGCGCGCGGAACAGCTCGCGCAGGCTGACCTCGCGCGGGCCCGGCTCCAGCGTGAAGGCTTCGCCGGCGCACACCGTGCCCGGCTCCAGCACGGCCAGGTAGGCGCCGCAGAAGCCCGACTGCTGCATCAGCTTGACGGCCTGCGCAAAGCCCATGGCCGCGGCGAACTTGAAGCAGGGGATGCGCGGCTCGCTCACCGCCAGCACGCAGTGCGGCAGGCGCAGGCGGTCGCCTATCCACAGGTCGGCCTCCAGCAGGCCCTGCAGCAGCAGGTTCTCGCCCAGCAGGCCCGGCGGCAGCGCCTCGCCCCAGGCGGCGGCACCGGCCTGGGCACGCACCGTCTGCCAGAAGGGCAGGTGCTCGCTGGGGTAGGCGTACACGGCCTTGGACAGTCCGCCGTGCGCCGTGGGGTCGGCCTGCTCGTCGCCTTGCAGGCCCAGCGGCCGCACCGCCACCGGCCCGGCCACGGCGGTCTTGGCTATGGCGCTGAGCACCGATTGCCCTTGCATCAGGCGCTGGCGCGCGGTGCCGGTGCAGACCTTCAGAACCTGCATGGCTTGCATGTGTCAGCGCTCACGTGTTTGGTTCGACGTCATGGCGGAGAATTGTCCGCGCATCTGGCGCGCCACCGGGCGCCGGTTGGCGGCACACGCGGCGCTGTCGGTCGGGCGTCAAATCACCCACGGAGAAGAGAACTTGAACCTGTCAGCGATTTCCGTCTTCAAGCCGCTGCGCCGCATCGCACCCTGGCTGCTGGCCTGTGCCGCGGGCATGGCCTGCCTGGCGCAGGCGCAGACGCCAGCGCCCGCGGGTGAAGTGCCCGTGTCGTCCATCGTGTCGCCGGCGCCCGCCGCGCCCGGCACCGAGGTGGCCCCGGTGATGCAGGCCCCGGGCATCGACACCCTGGCCACGATCCGCAAGCGCGGGCGGCTGCGTGTGGGCGTCATCACGGTCGAGCCGATGGTGATGCGCGACGCCAACGGTGCTTTCAGCGGCCTGAGCATCGACGTGATGCGCCGCATGGCGCAGGAGATGGACGTCGGCATCGATTTCATCCTGACGAATTCGCTGGTGATGATCCAGGACCTGCGCGACGGCCGCTTTGACCTGCTGGCCACCGGCCTGTGGATGACCACCGAGCGCGCCATGGTCATCAACTTCACCGATCCGACGGTCAACGAGGGTGTCTACCTTGTTGCCAACCGGGCGCTGGCCGGCAAGTGGCGGCAGTTGTCCGACTACGACCAGCCCAAGGTCAGGATCGCCGTCTACTCGAACACGGCACAAGAGAAGCTGGCTCGGCGCATCTTCCCGCGCGCCACCATCGTGCGGGTGGACGGCAACGAGGTGTCGGTCGTCGCGAAGGGCGACGCGCATGCTGCGCTGGTGCCCACGCTGGCGCCCGAGGCGCTGCTGCAGCGCGCGCCGACCAGGCTCTTCCTGCCGCGCGAGTTGCCGGTGAGCTACACGCCCACCGCCTTCGGCGTGCGCAAGGGCGACCCCGACTTCCTGAACTTCCTGAACACCTGGCTCAGCCTGCGCCGCGGCGAAGGCTGGCTGGAAGAGCGCGCCCGCCACTGGGTGGCTGACAAGAACGCCGGCAAGGCGCCCTGATCGCCTGCGCGCCGGCCGGCGGCCGCACTTCCGGCGGCCGCTCGTCCCCAATTGAGTGCACTGCATCACGTCATGCCGGATTTGCATGACCCTGGCCGGGCGAGCAGTTACGGCGTGATTACATTGAGCCGACAATGATGGCCCCCGGCGACGCAAGTCGGTCGCCAGACGGCATTTGGCGAGCTTCGATCAAGCCTGGCATGACGGTCGGCGCTTGCCCAATACCGTCATCCACCTCGTCACGATCGGAGCCCCTCGATGAATCGCACCCAGCCGGACGGCGCGCGCCTGAACGTCCCCGCCCATGTCAAACATGCCCGCCTGGTCGATTGGGTGGCGCAGATCGCCGCGCTGACGCAGGCCGCCGATGTCTACTGGTGCGACGGCAGCGACGAGGAGTACAAGCGCCTGTGCGACCAGCTGGTGGCCGCGGGCACGATGATGAAGCTCAACCCCGAGCTGCGCCCCAACAGCTACCTGGCGCGCAGCGACGCCGGTGACGTGGCGCGTGTCGAAGACCGCACCTACATCTGCAGCGCCAAGAAAGAAGACGCCGGCCCCACCAACAACTGGATGGCCCCGGCCGAGATGCGCGCTCTGCTCCAGAGCGGCGAGAACGCGTTGTTCAAGGGCGCCATGAAAGGCCGCACGCTGTATGTCGTGCCCTTCTCGATGGGCCCGCTGGGCAGCCACATCGCCCACATCGGCGTCGAACTCACCGACAGCCCCTACGTCGCGGTCAGCATGCGCACCATGACGCGCATGGGCCGCGGCGCGCTCGACGTGCTGGGCGCCGACGGCGACTTCGTGCCCTGCGTGCACACCGTGGGCGCACCGCTGCAGCCCGGCCAGAAAGACGTGGCCTGGCCCTGCAACCCCACCAAGTACATCGTCCACTACCCCGAATCGCGCGAGATCTGGAGCTACGGCTCGGGCTACGGCGGCAACGCGCTGCTGGGCAAGAAGTGCTTCGCGCTGCGCATCGCCAGCACCATGGGCCGCGACCAGGGCTGGCTGGCCGAGCACATGCTGATCCTGGGCGTCACCAACCCGCAGGGCCGTAAGTTCCATGTGGCCGCGGCCTTCCCCAGCGCCTGCGGCAAGACCAACTTCAGCATGCTGGTGCCGCCCGAGGGCTTCAAGGGCTGGAAGGTCACGACCATCGGCGACGACATCGCCTGGATCAAGCCGCACGACGACGGCCGCCTGTACGCCATCAACCCCGAGGCCGGCTACTTCGGCGTGGCCCCGGGCACCAACTACCACACCAACCCGAACTGCATGGATTCGGTCAAGCACGACGCCATCTTCACCAACGTCGCGCTCACCGACGATGGCGACGTCTGGTGGGAAGGCATGACCGACACCGCGCCGGCGCACCTGATCGACTGGCAGGGCCGCGACTGGACCCCGGCCATGGCCAAGGAAACCGGCGCCAAGGCGGCGCACCCCAATTCGCGCTTCACCGTGGCCGCCACCAACAACCCGGTGCTCGACGCGCAGTGGGACGACCCCAACGGCGTGGCCATCGACGCCTTCATCTTCGGCGGCCGGCGCAGCACCACGGTGCCGCTGGTGACCGAGGCGCGCAACTGGGCCGAAGGCGTGTACATGGCCGCCACCATGGGCAGCGAGACCACCGCTGCCGCCGCCGGTCAGCAGGGCGTGGTGCGCCGCGACCCCTTCGCCATGCTGCCCTTCATGGGCTACAACATGGCCGATTACTTCCAGCACTGGCTGGACCTGGGCGAGCGGCTGTCCGCCGCCGGCGCCAAGCTGCCGCGCATCTACTGCGTCAACTGGTTCCGCAAGGGCGCCGACGGCAAGTTCGTGTGGCCCGGCTACGGCGAGAACATGCGCGTGCTCGACTGGATGCTGGGCCGGCTGGAAGGCCAGGCCGGCGGCTCCGAGAACGTGTTCGGCACCAGCCCGCGCTACGAAGACCTGCGCTGGGACGGTTTGAACTTCACGCGCGAGCAGTACGCCAGCGTCATCGGCATCGACCGCGCCGCCTGGCAGCAAGAGCTGGTGCTGCACGCCGAGCTGTTCAAGCAGCTCGAATACCACCTGCCGGCGCAACTGCCGGCCACGCGCGCGCGCATCGAGAAGAGCCTGGCTGCCGCGGCCTAGAGCGGCCGGTTCAGCAGACGAGTGCCGGCGCCTCTGCGGTGGCGTCGGTGCGCCTGAACAGCACCAGGTCGTGCGATGTCAATCGCAGGCCCACGCGGCTGCCCACGGCGTATTCGTGGTCGGACGGCGCCAGCGCCAGCACCGTGGCGCCGCTGTCCAGTGCCAGCGTGTACAGGGTTTCGGCGCCGCGGAAGGCGCGCGCCAGCAGCCGCGCCTGTATCGGGCTGGCGTCGTCCAGCGTCACGTCCTGCGGGCGCACCAGCAGGTCCACCGCGCCGCTGTTGCCCAGCGGGTCGCCACAGTCGGCGCAGCGCAGCGGCCAGGCGCTGCGCACCGGGCCCAGTTCCAGCCGCGCCGCGTGGCCGTCGATCAGCTCGCCCGGCAGCAGCACGCCTTCGCCGATGAAGCCGGCCACGAAGCGGTTGGCCGGCCGGTGATACAGCTGCAGCGCCGTGCCCCATTGCTGCAGCTTGCCGGCGCGCAGGATGCCGATCTCGTCGGCGATGGCAAAGGCCTCGTGCTGGTCGTGCGTGACCAGCAGCGCGGTCGTGCCCTGGGCCTTGAGCAGCGCGCGCAGTTCGGTGCCCAGACGCTCGCGCAGGTCGGCGTCCAGGCTGGAGAAGGGCTCGTCCAGCAGCAGCAGGCGCGGTGCCGGGGCCAACGCGCGCGCCAGCGCCACGCGCTGCTGCTGGCCGCCCGAGAGTTCATGCGGATGCCGCTGCGCCATCGCGCCCAGGCCCACGGTGTCGAGCATCTGCGCCACGCGCTCGGCCGCGCCGGCCCGGCCGCGCAGCCCGAAACCCACGTTCTGCGCCACCGTGAGGTGCGGAAACAGCGCCAGATCCTGAAACACCATGCCCACGCGGCGGTGCTCGGGCGCCACCAGCAAGCCGGGGCGAGCGACGCGTTCGCCGTCCAGGCGGATCTCGCCGGCCAGCACCGGTTCGAAGCCGGCCACCGCGCGCAACACCGTGGTCTTGCCGCAGCCCGAAGGCCCCAGCAGGCAGCCGATGCTGCCGCGCGCCAGCGTCAGCGACAGGCGCTGCACCACGGCCTTGCGGCCGTAACCGGCGTCCAGGCTCTCGATGGCGAGCCAGGGTGCAGGATTCGCGGATGATGCGGCTGCGCTGAGCATGTTGAGATGATAATCGTTCTCATCCGCATCCAGACTTGCCCCTGATCAAGATTCCATGACTTTTTCGCCCACCACGGCCACCGTCACCACCATCGCGCCGCCCACCACCGGCGCGCCGCTGCGCCTGGGGCTGGCCGGCGTGGCCGTGCTGGTGGCCCTGCTGCTGGCGGCACCACTGCTGTCGGTGGTCTACACCGCGCTCGACACCGGCAGCACCGACACCTGGGCCCACCTGGCCAGCACCGTGCTGCCCGAGTACGTGCTCAACACGCTGCTGCTGTGCGCCGGTGTGGCCAGCGGGGTGTTCGGCCTGGGCGTGGGCGCGGCCTGGCTGGTGACGCGCTATGAGTTCACCGGCCGCCGCGTCTTCGAATGGGCGCTGGTGCTGCCGCTGGCCATGCCGGCCTACGTGATGGCCTACGTCTACACCGACCTGCTGCAGTTCACCGGCCCGCTGCAGACGGCCCTGCGCGAGGCCTTTGGCTGGGGCCGCGCTGATTACTGGTTTCCGGAGGTGCGCTCGCTGGGCGGCGCCGTGGCCATGCTGTCGCTGGCGCTGTACCCCTACGTCTACATGCTGGCGCGCACCGCGTTCATTGAGCGCGCCGGCGGCATGGTGGAAGTGGGCCGCTCACTGGGCCTGTCGCCCGCCGCGGCCTTCTGGCAGTTGAGCCTGCCGCTGGCGCGCCCGGCCATTGCCGGTGGCGTGGCGCTGGCGCTGATGGAGACGCTGGCCGACTTCGGCACCGTGGCCTACTTTGCCCTGCCCACCTTCACCACCGGCATCTACCGCGCCTGGTTCTCGCTGGGCGACCGCGCCGCGGCGGCACAACTGGCGCTGGCACTGCTGGGTTTCGTGGTGGCGGTGCTGGCGCTGGAGCGCGCCTCGCGCGGGCGCGCCCGCTTCCACGACACCGGCGCGCGGCGCCAGGCCGCGCCGCGC
>JALHPY010000029.1 GCA_022842305.1 Rubrivivax sp. | reverse complement strand
GCGGGCCGCTGGGTCGCGCGCTGGCAGCGCGCCACCGCCGCGCTGCGGGCCCGGCTGCCCAGGGTCGACCACGCGCACTGGGGTGCGCGCCTGCAGGCCGCGGCCGAATGGCCCTGGCTCACGCACCGGCTGGTGCTGGTGCCGCTGGGGCTGGCCAGCGCCTTTGTCTTCTGGCTGGCGGCGACGACGCCGCTGTCCTGGAGCGGCCAGCTGTTCCTGGCAATGGGCCTGTGGGGCCTGGCGCTGTGGGTGCGCAAGCTGCCCGGCGCCATCCCCGGGCTGGTGCTGATGATGATGGCGCTGCTGGCCACCTGCCGCTATGGCTGGTGGCGCATCACGCAGTCGATGGACCTGCAGTCGGGCTGGGAGATGCTGCTCGGCTGGGGCCTGCTGGGCGCCGAGGCCTACGCCTGGCTGATCATGCTGCTGGGCTTCCTGCAGACCGCCTGGCCGCTGAAGCGCCGGCCGGTGGCGCTGCCGGCGGCGCCGCAGCACTGGCCCACGGTGGACGTCTTCATCCCCACCTACAACGAACCGCTGTCGGTGCTGACGCCGACGGTGCTGGCGGCCAAGGGGCTGGACTGGCCGGCCGAGCGGCTGCGCATCACCATCCTCGACGACGGCCGCCGCGACGCCATCCGCGACTTCGCCGCCGAGGTCGGCGTCGGCTACGGCACGCGCCCCGACAACAAGCATGCGAAGGCTGGCAACCTGAACCATGCGCTGGCGCACAGCGACGGCGAGTTCGTCGCCATCTTCGACTGCGACCACCTGCCCGCGCGCAGCTTCCTGCAGCTGACCATGGGCGAGCTGCTGCGCGACCCGAAATGCGCGATGGTGCAGACGCCGCACCACTTCTTCTCGCCCGACCCGTTCGAGCGCAACCTCGACACCTTCGGCCGCGTGCCCAACGAGGGCGCGCTGTTCTACGGCCTGATCCAGGACGGCAACGACCTGTGGAACGCCACCTTCTTCTGCGGCAGCTGCGCCGTGCTGCGCCGCAGTGCGCTGATGGAGATCGGCGGCATCGCGGTCGAGACCGTCACCGAGGACGCCCACACCGCGCTGAAGATGCACCGCCGCGGCTGGCGCACCGCCTACCTGAACATCACGCAGGCCGCCGGGCTGGCCACCGAGAGCCTGGCCAGCCACGTCGGCCAGCGCATTCGCTGGGCGCGCGGCATGGCGCAGATCTTCCGCCTGGACAACCCGCTGCTGGGCAAGGGCCTGAGCTTCATGCAGCGCATCTGCTACAGCAATGCGATGCTGCACTTCTTCTACGGCATCCCGCGGCTGGTCTTCCTGACCGCGCCGCTGGCCTACCTGTTCGGCGAACTGCACGTCATCCGCGCGTCGGCGGCGATGATCGCGCTGTACGCGCTGCCGCACCTGGTGCTGCCCAACATTGCCAACGCC
Source organism: Rubrivivax sp. (assembly GCA_022842305.1). Classification (GTDB taxonomy): domain Bacteria; phylum Pseudomonadota; class Gammaproteobacteria; order Burkholderiales; family Burkholderiaceae_C; genus Rubrivivax. The sequence continues at coordinate 35,220 of JALHPY010000029.1, read as the reverse complement.
CACGTGCAGGGCCCGCACCGCCACACCTTCTGGGCAGAGGTCTACGAGGCCGTGCTGGCCTGGTACATCCTGCGGCCGACGACGGTGGCCTTCTTCAACCCGCGCGCCGGCAAGTTCAACGTCACGGCCAAGGGCGGCCTGGTGCAAGACTCGCATTTCGACTGGGACATCTCGCGCCCCTACCTGTGGCTGGTGGCGCTGAACGCGGTGGGCCTGGGCGTGGGCATCGGCCGCCTGTTCTGGTGGAACACCTTCGAGACCGGCACGGTGCTGATGAACCTGGCCTGGACGCTGTTCAACCTGCTCGTGCTGGGTGCAGCGCTGGGCGTGGCGCGCGAGCGCCGCCAGGTGCGGCTGGCCCACCGCGTGCCGTCGCAGCTGCCGCTGTGCCTGCTGCTGCCCGGCGGCCACACGCACCGCTGCGAGACCGAAGACTATTCCTTCGGCGGCCTGGGCCTGCGCCTGGCCGGCCCGCTGGAACTGCCGGTGGGCGCGTCGCTGAACGTGCTGATGTTCGCCGGCAGCCAGGAACACGTGTTCCCGGCCCGCGTCAGCGCGCGCCGCGGCGACCGCGTCGGCCTGCGCTTCGGCGAGCTGGACCACGCGCAGCAGCAGGCGCTCATCCAGTGCACCTTCGGCCGCGCCGACGCCTGGATACGCTGGAACGACTCCTACGGCAGTGACCATCCCCTGCAGGGCCTGGGCGAGATCGTGCGGCTGGGCGGACGCGGCTACGGCAGCCTGGGCCGTGCCTACCTGCAGGCGGCGCGCCAGCGCTGGGCGCGCTGGCGCACACGCGTCGGCACGGCGCTGGCCGCCGCGAAGGGCTGAGCACGATGGGCGTCTGGAGCCTTTACTTCCTGGCCAAGCTGGGCCTGTACTGGGGCCAGTTCAGCGGCCTGAACTGGGGCTACAACCTGCTGTTTGCGGTGGCGCTGGCCTGGCCGCTGCCGCAGCGCCGGTGGCGGCTGCTGCGCCATCTGCTGGCCGTGCCGGTGGCCGTGGCGCTGCTCTACCACGACAGCTTCCTGCCGCCACTGGCGCGCCTGTGGAGCCAGCGCGGCGTGCTGGCCAGCTTCACCCCCGACTACGCGCTCGAACTGGCCGCGCGCTTCGTGTCCGTGCCGGTGCTCGTGGGCCTGGCCTGCGCTGCGCTGGCCTACCTGCTGCTGCATCGCCGGCTGCGCTTCGCGACGCTGGCTGTGCTGGGCCTGCTGACGGTGCCGCTGCTGCCCGCACCGGGCTTCTGGGCGCGCGACGCCAGCGCCGGGGCGACGCTCAACGACCGCGGCGCTGCCAACGCCGCTGCGCCGCTGACACTGGGCCAGCTCGAACAACGCCTGGCCGCCTTCCATGCCCGCGAGGCCGAAAGGCAGCTGGCGCTGCCGACCGGCGCCACGCCGGCCTTCGACATCGTGGTGCTGAGCGTGTGCTCGCTGTCGTGGGACGACCTGGACGAAGTGCGCCTGCGCGACGCGCCGCTGATGCAGCGCTTCGACATCGTCTTTCGCCAGTTCAACAGCGCCGCCTCGTACAGCGGGCCGGCGCTGCTGCGCCTGCTGCGCGCCAACTGCGGGCAGACCCCGCAGGCTGCGCTGTACCAGGCAGCGCCGGCGGGCTGCTACCTCTTCGACGGCCTGGCGCGGGCGGGCTACAAGCCGGCCCTGCTGATGAACCACGACGGCCACTTCGACGGCTTCGCGCAGCAGCTGCGTGACCAGGGCGGGCTGCAGAGCAGCGGCGCCGCGCCACTGGTCGACACGGCGGCGCGCGTGGCGATGCGTTCCTTCGACGGCACGCCCATCCGTGCCGACGACGAGACGTTGATGCGCTGGTGGCGTGCGGGCGCCAGCGACCCCGCGCCGCGCGCGCTGCTCTACAACACGATCAGCCTGCACGACGGCAACCGCGTCCCGGGGCTGGCCTCGCAGCGCAGCAGCGAGACCTTCAAACCGCGGCTGCTGAAGTTCTTTGCCGACCTCGAACGCTTCATCGCGCTGGTCGAGGACAGCAAGCGCCCCACGCTGCTGCTGCTGGTGCCCGAGCACGGCGGCGCGGTGCGGGGCGACGCGGTGCAGATCCCGGGGCTGCGCGAGCTCCCCACGCCGGCCATCACCGCCGTGCCGGCATTGGTGAAGCTGATCGGCTTCGACGGCCTGCCGCAGGGCATGGCGCCGATCAGCGTCGATCGACCCAGCAGCTACCACGCCCTGGCCGCGTTGATCGCGGCGCTGCTGCCCCACGGGCGCACGCTGGGCGGGCGCGAGCAGCTCGAGGCGCTGGTGCGTGAACTGCCGGGCACCGACTGGGTGTCCGAGAACGAAGGCACCGTGCTGTTGCGCCAGGGCGCCAACAGCTGGCTGCGCACGCCCCAGGGCAGCTGGGTGCCTTACCGGCCCTGAGCGTCTGCGCCCCGCCGCAACACGGGGCGCAACCGGCGCCACAGCCGCCAGCCCAGCAGTGCCGCCACGATGGCGGCGTACACCGCCACCTCGTCGAAGTCCTGCTTGGCCGCGCGCATCCAGAAGAAGTGCAGGATGGCCAGCAGCGCCACCGCGTACACGCTGCGGTGCAGCGCCTGCCAACGCGCCGCGCCCAGCGCCTTGATGGCGCGGTTGAAGGACGTGGCGGCCAGCGCCAGCAGCAGCAGCAGCGCCGCCGTGCCCACCAGAATGAAGGGGCGCTTGGGGATGTCGGCCAGGATCGCCGCCCCATCGAAGCCCATGTCCAGCCAGGCAAAGCACAGGAAGTGCAGCAGCGCGTAGAAGAAGGTGAACAGGCCGACCATGCGCCGCAGCCGCGCCAGTGCGTGCCAGCCCGTGGCCTGGCGCAGCGGCGTGATGGCCAGCGTCAGACACAGGAAGCGCAGCGTCCAGTCGCCGGTCGAACGGATCAGCGTCTCGGCCGGGTTGGCGCCCAGGCGGTCGGCGAAGGCGCCGAACACCAGCCAGGCCAGCGGCAGCAGCGCGGCGGCAAACAGCAGCGGCTTGGCCTGGCGCCGCAGCAGCCAGCGGTTCACGGCGCCGGGCGCGCGCGGCGGCGGCATGCCGCGCTCAATAGAAGCGCTTGAGGTCCATGCCGGCATACAGCTGCCCCACCTGCGGCTCGTAGCCGTTGAACATCAGCGTCGGCCGCTTGCGCGCAAACAGCCCGTCCTCACCGATGCGGCGCTCGGTGGCCTGGCTCCAGCGCGGGTGGTCGACCTTGGGGTTGACGTTGGAATAGAAGCCGTACTCGCTGGCGATGGCTGTTTCCCAGCTGGTCTTGGGTTGCTTCTCGACGAAGCGGATCCTGACGATGGACTTGCCGGATTTGAAGCCGTACTTCCAGGGCAGGACGGCCCGCACGGGCGCGCCGTTCTGGTTGGGCAGCACCTGGCCGTACATGCCGAAGGCCAGCAGCGTGAGCGGGTGCAGGGCCTCGTCCATGCGCAGACCCTCGACATAAGGCCATTCCAACGACCCGCCGCGCAGCCCCGGCATCTGCGCGGGGTCGGCCAGGGTCACGAATTGCACGAACTTGGCGTTGCCGGTGGGCTCCACCCGCTTGATCAGCTCGGCCAGCGAATAGCCGACCCAGGGGATGACCATGGACCAGCCTTCGACGCAGCGCAGCCGGTAGACGCGCTCTTCCATCGGCGCCAGCTTGAGCAGGGCGTCGATGTCCCAGGTGCCGGGCTTCCTGACCTCGCCCTCGATCTGCACCGTCCAGGGCCGGGTCTTGAGCGTGTGGGCCTTGGCAGCGGGGTCGGCCTTGTCGGTGCCGAACTCGTAGAAGTTGTTGTAGCTGGTGGCGTCGGCCAGCGGCGTGAGCTTGTCCATGGTCAGCGCGCCCGCCAGGCTGCTGCGCGCGCCGGGCAGGGCGGCCAGCGCCTGCGGCTGGGCCCAGGCTGGCAGGGCCGCGCTGCCGGCGGCGGCCAGTGCCGCCTGCATCAGCTGGCGCCGCGACAGGTAGGCGGTGCGCGGCGTGATCTCGGATGGCACGGGGTGGATGAAACCGCGGTCTTGTAGAAAGTGCATGGATGCCTCGGGGCTGACAGGAAAAGCAGTCGGACAGCGAATGCCGACCTTACATCCACCCGTGCCGCGGGCATGAAAAAGGCCGGTGCAAGACCGGCCTGGGTGCGTGGGGATGGTCCCCCGGCAACGGCTTCAGCGCAGGCCGGCCATGTAGTCGGACACGGCCTTGATCTCGCGGTCATTCATGCGCGCGGCGATGCCCGTCATCTGCGCGCTGTTGGCGCGGGTGCCGGCGCGGAAGGCCAGCAGCTGGGCCTCGGCGTATTCGGCGTGCTGGCCGGCCACGCGCGGGTACTGCGCGGGCATGCCGGCACCGTTGGGGCTGTGGCAGCCCGAGCAGGCGGGCACGTGCTTGCTGACGATGCCGCCGCGGTAGATCTGCTCGCCCAGGGCCAGCGTTTCCTTGTTCTGCGATGCGCCCGGCTGCGGTGTCTTGCTGGCGTAGAAGGCGGCGAGGTGCTTCATGTCGGCCTCGCCGCCGGCGAGCGTCATCACCATGCCCATCATCACGGGGCTGGCGCGCTTGCCGGACTTGAACTCGGTCAGTTGCTTGAAGATGTACTCGGGGTGCTGGCCGGCGATGATGGGGTTGGCGGGCACGCCGCGCCCGCCATCCTGCAGGTGGCAGGCGCCACAGGCACCGGCCAGCGCCTGGCCCTTGGCCGGGTCGGCCTTGAAGGCCGCAGGGGCCTCGGCAGCCATGGCGAATGGGGCCACCAGGGCCAGTAAGAGCGACGAGATCACGGACTGTGGCGGCTTCATGCGGGGCCTTCGGAAAGATGCTGGTGGGGTGACAAACCCATCAATTTTACAATGCACCATGACGCCACCCCTACAAACCCGGCCCGCGGCCGCCAAACCGGCAGCAAATGAGGCCCCGGTGGCCATGGCCTGGGCGCACAGCGCGCGCTTTCTCACCACGGCCAGCCAGCTCGACCAGCTGCCCGGCGGCGAGTTGCCCGAGATCGCCTTCGTCGGCCGCAGCAACGCCGGCAAGTCCACCGCCATCAACACCCTGGCGCAGCAGAAGCGCCTGGCCTTTGCCTCGCGCACGCCCGGGCGCACGCAGCACATCAACCTGTTCGAGATCGGCCCCAAGGACGCGCCCGACGCGTTGCTGGCCGACCTGCCCGGCTATGGCTACGCCGCGGTCGAGCGCGCCGCCAAGCTGCGCTGGCAGGCGGTGATGTCCGATTACCTGCAGCTGCGCCGGCCCTTGCACGGCGTGGTGCTGATGGTGGATTCGCGCCTGGGCTTCACCGACCTGGACCGCAGCCTGCTGGAGCTGATGGCGCCGCGCCTGGCCGGCGGCGAGGTGCGCCTGCTGGCGGTGCTGACCAAGTCCGACAAGCTCAACCGCGCCGAAGGCCAGCGCGCCCTGGCCGCGGCGCAGGAACTGCTGGGCACGATCGCCGGCGAGAGCAGCGACATCGGCGTGACGCTGTTCTCGGCGCTCAAGCGCGAGGGCGTGGGAGACGTCGCCGAGACCTTGTACGCCTGGACGCGCAAGCCTTGATCCGCTGCTTCGACCAGCCGCTGCCCGAGGGCATCACGCTGGCCTGCCGCGGCGCCGGCACCGGGCGCGTGCGCGCGCTGCTGCTGCACGGATTCCCCGAAGCCGCCTTCGTCTGGGACGAGGTGCTGGAGCAACTGGCGCCGCGCGCCGCCGCCGTGGCGCCCAACCTGCGCGGCTATGTCGGCTCGACCGCGCCGGCCGAGCTTGCGGCCTACCGCGCGCGGCCGCTGGTGGCCGACCTGGCCGCGCTGATCCAGACCCTGGGCGCACCGCTGGACCTGCTGGTGGCGCACGACTGGGGCGGCGCGCTGGCCTGGAACCTGTCGGCGCAACACCCCGGGCTGGTGCGCCGGCTGCTGATCGTCAACGCGCCGCACCCGGCGGCCTTTCTGCGCGAGCTGCGCCACAGCCCGGCGCAGCAGGCGGCCAGCGCCTACATGAACTTCCTGTGCCGCCCCGACGCCGGGGCCTTGCTGGCCGAGCACGACCACGCCCGGCTCTGGCCCTTTTTCGGCAGCGCGCCCTGGCTCACCGAGGCGTTGCGCGCGCAGTACCGCGCCGCCTGGGCCAACGGCGGGCGCGGGCTGGCCGGCCCGCTGAACTACTACCGCGCGTCGCCGTTGCGTCCGCCTGCGGGCGCCGACGACCCGCTGCACCGGCTGGAGCTGCCCGATGCGGCGGTGACGGTGCGCGTACCCACCACCGTGCTGTGGGGCGAGCGCGACCACGCGCTGCTGCCGGGGCTGCTGGACGGCCTGGAGCGCTGGGTGCCGCAGCTGAATGTGGTGCGCGTGCCCGAGGCCTCGCACTGGATCGTGCACGAGCAGCCCGGGCGGGTGGCGGCGCAGATCGAGGCCTTGCTGGGCTAGCCGGCGCCGCCGGCCGGGCTCAGGATGCGGCTTCGGCCAGCACCTGTTCCTGCACGCGGGTGGCCGCGCTGGCGACGATGGCGCGCTGCTTCAGGTCCTTGAGCAGCCGGTTGCTGTGCATCATCAGCAGGGCGCTGCGCCGCACCACCCAGGTGGCGTCGGAGGCGCCGTCACCGTAGAACAGGATCTCGCGCCGCGCGCCGGCCCACAGCAGCTGGGCGTGGATCCAGCGGCCCTGCAGGAACATGCGCACCCAGTCGCCCACCTGCAGCTGCTCGAGCCAGCGTTCGGCGTCGGTCAGCGCCGAGCGCGCGGGCGAATGGTCGTCCATCAGGTCGGCGGGCACGGTGTCGAGCTGCGGGATGTCGATGGCGCCGTGCAGCGTGCTGGGCCCGGCCTGGCCGGACATCATCTTTTCCTCGAGCTTCTGCAGCGCGCCCAGCTGGCTGGCCACGCCGGTCAGGCGGCGCGTCAGCCGCTTTTGCAGATAGGCCTCGAACCGGTCAAGCGCCCAGCTGTACAGGCGGATGCTTTGCTCGGATTCGCTGGCCAGCTGGTCTATCGTGGCCTTGGCCAGCTTGAGCAGCTGCATGCGCTCGGGGTCGCCGAAATCCGGTGTCATCTCCGAGGCGTAGACCAAGCGGTTGATGAAACGCCACAGCGGGTGACGGTCGTGATCGAACAGGCCGGCGTCGCGCAGCGCCAGGCGCATGGCCGGGCCCTGCAGGCGCGAGATCAGCATGGCCACGTCGTTCTTGACCCGGGTGTCGTCGAGCATGGCCCCGAACAGCCGGCTCACCAGTTCGATGGCCTGGCGGTCGGCGCGCTGCGCGGGCCGCGGCGAATCGAGTGGCGAGTGGCGCGAGACGCGGTGGCCGCCGCGCGGCTCGGCATTGATGTCCGCCGGCATCGAGTCGCGGATGCTGCGCATGTCGGGCGAGACCGAGGACTCGCCCATGCGGCCCTGGCGCGTGCGCGAGCCGGTGGGCAGTATCAGGGTGCGGTAGGCCGCGGGCTCCAGGCCCATGGATTCGAGGCGCGAGGTCGAGGCCGCGTAGGCCGTGCGCAGCAGCTGCGCCATGGGCGTGGACGCGTACTGCATGAAGTTGACCTGCTGCCCGCGCGCATTGGGCAGCGCCTGCGACGCGGCCCACAGCGCGCGCGCGTAGGTCTCGGCGCGGAAGGGGTTGTGGTCGCGCGTCATCTCCAGGTCGCCCACCAGGGCAGAGACGAAGGTACGCAGCTCGCGCAGTTCGTACTCGGCCACGTTCTTGATGGCCTCGATGGTGTGCGACAGCTGTACGTCCAGCGCCACTTCCTGTTCTTCCACCAGCGCCAGCAACTGCGGCTTGGTCGGACTGACGGGCAGGCTGCGTGGCGCCGCCTGGCGCGCGACCTCGGCGCTGGTCTGCTCGCGCAGCGAGTGCAGGAAGTACTCGGCCATGCGCTGGCGCAGCGATTGCAGGGCCTGCATCAGGTCGACCGTGGCCTGGCGCTGGAACGGCGCCAGCGTCGGCAGCAACTGGCGCGCATGGTCGACCGTGCCTTCGATCAGCTGATCGAAGAGCAAGGGGGCCCTCAGCATCTCGTCTTCGACGAAGCGCAGCAGTGCCCGGGACGATTGAGGCGTGGTCATTCGCTTGTCATTATCCAGCGGCCGTGGCCGCGCGGTCCACGGATATGGGCGGTGGTGGCGGGCGTGCTCTGCCCGGCAGCCGCAAAAAAAGGCCCGCACACCTTGCGGTGCGCGGGCCTGTGGGGCTGGTGCCCGGAGCGGCAGCGGGGCTGCCGCCCGCGGCATCACATGTCCATGCCGCCCATGCCGCCCATGCCGCCCATGCCACCCGGCATGCCGCCGCCGGCCGACTCTTCCTTCGGCGCTTCGGCGACCATGCACTCGGTCGTGAGCATCAGGCCGGCCACCGAGGCGGCGTTCTGCAGCGCGGTGCGCGTGACCTTGGTGGGATCCAGGATGCCCATCTCGATCATGTCGCCGTAGGTGCTGTTGGCGGCGTTGTAGCCGTAGTTGCCCTTGCCGGCCAGCACGGCGTTGATCACCACGCTGGGCTCGTCGCCCGAGTTGGCGACGATCTCGCGCAGCGGCTGCTCGACCGCGCGCAGCACGATCTTGATGCCCGCTTCCTGGTCGTGGTTGTCACCCTTGATGGCGCCAGCGGCCTGGCGCGCACGCAGCAGGGCCACGCCGCCACCGGCGACGATGCCCTCTTCCACCGCGGCACGCGTGGCGTGCAGGGCGTCTTCGACACGCGCCTTCTTTTCCTTCATTTCCACTTCGGTGGCGGCGCCGACCTTGATGACGGCAACGCCGCCGGCCAGCTTGGCCACGCGCTCTTGCAGCTTCTCGCGGTCGTAATCGCTGGTGGCTTCCTCGATCTGCACGCGGATCTGCTTGACGCGCGCTTCGATGTCGGCGCCGGCGCCGTGGCCGTCGATCAGGGTGGTGTTCTCCTTGCCCACCTCGATGCGCTTGGCCTGGCCCAGGTCGGTGAGCTGCACCTTCTCGAGCGTCAGGCCCACTTCTTCGGCGATGACCTTGCCGCCGGTGAGGATGGCGATGTCTTCGAGCATGGCCTTGCGGCGGTCACCGAAGCCCGGCGCCTTGACGGCCACGACCTTCAGGATGCCGCGGATGGTGTTGACCACCAGGGTGGCCAGCGCCTCGCCTTCCACTTCCTCGGCGATGATCAGCAGCGGACGGCCGCTCTTGGCCACCTGCTCCAGCGTGGGCAGCAGGTCGCGGATGTTGCTGATCTTCTTGTCGTACAGCAGCACGAACGCGTTCTCGAGGATCGCGCTCTGCTTTTCCGGGTTGTTGATGAAGTAGGGCGACAGGTAGCCGCGGTCGAACTGCATGCCTTCGACGATGTCCAACTCGTTGTCCAGGCTCTTGCCGTCTTCGACGGTGATGACGCCTTCCTTGCCGACCTTGTCCATCGCCTTGGCGATGATCTGGCCGATGGACTCGTCCGAGTTGGCGGAGATCGAGCCGACCTGGCTGATTTCCTTGCTCGTGGTCGTGGCCTTGGACTGCTTCTTGAGCTCTTCGACCAGGGCCAGCACGGCCTTGTCGATGCCGCGCTTCAGGTCCATGGGGTTCATGCCGGCGGCGACGAACTTCATGCCTTCGCGGATGATGGACTGCGCCAGCACGGTGGCGGTGGTGGTGCCGTCACCGGCGGCGTCGCTGGTCTTGGAAGCGACTTCCTTGACCATCTGCGCGCCCATGTTCTGGAGCTTGTCCTTGAGCTCGATTTCCTTGGCCACCGAGACACCGTCCTTGGTGACGGTGGGGGCGCCGAAGCTGCGCTCGAGCACGACGTTGCGGCCCTTGGGGCCCAGCGTGACCTTGACCGCGTTGGCCAGGATGTTCACGCCCTCGACCATGCGATGACGGGCGTCAGACCCGAAGATGACTTCTTTAGCTGCCATGTGTGGTTCTCCGAAATTTCGAGTTGTGTGAGGGGCTTACTTCTCGACCACGGCGAAGAGGTCTTCTTCGCGCATGACGAGCAGTTCGTCGCCGTCGACCTTGACGGTCTGGCCGCTGTACTTGCCGAACAGCACGCGGTCGCCCACCTTGATGTTCAGCACCACGAAGTCGCCCTTCTCGTTGCGCTTGCCCGGGCCGACGGCCAGGACTTCGCCCTGGTCGGGCTTCTCGGCGGCGTTGTCGGGGATGACGATGCCGGAGGCGGTCTTGGTCTCTTGTTCCAGGCGCTTGACGATCACGCGATCGTGCAACGGACGTAGTTTCATAACATCTCCTTGGGAGTCTGATGGGGCATGGGGGCCAACGAAGTTAGTCCCCGCTGACATGGTGGGTCGGCGGCCCGAAAGCCGGCTATCGACCCGTTTTCCAGATCGTTAGCACTCGCTGATGATGAGTGCTAGCAACTCATTATAGGGTCGGCCTGTGACGTTTCAAGAGGGGCCGTCTGCAAGCTGAAGCGGGCGTGCCGCCGCCGCAGGCCCCGTTCAGTCGGCCATGCCTTCGAGCCCGTGGCCCTGGGCGCACCAGCGCAGCATGCCGCCGGCCAGGTTTGCCACCTCGGTGAAGCCGGCGCGCCCCAGCAGCAGGCAGGCCTGGGCCGAACGCGTGCCCGAGCGGCACACGGTGACCACCGGGCGCGCGCGGTCGAGCTCGCCCTGGCGCTGGCTCAGTTCGTCCATCGGCATCAGGCGGGCGCCGTGGATATGGCCCAGCACGCCATCGAATTCGCCCGGCTCGCGCACGTCCACCACCTGCAGCGTCGCCAGGCGCTCTTCCAGCGCCGCCGGTTCGATTTCCCACACGCCGCCGAAGGTCAGCGACAGCGGCGCCCAGCCGGGCTCGGGCGGCGGCTCGCGAGCGCCGGCGGGCTGGCCGCAGCGCAGGTTGGCGGGCACGGCCTCGTCGATCAGGCGCGGGTGCGGCAGGCCCAGGTGGCTCATGTAGCCGGCAAAGTCGGCGGGGTTGGCATCGCCGCCCAGGCGCGGGTTGTAGCGCCGCTCTTCGGCCACGCTGGTGACGGTGAGGCCGCGGTAGTCGTGGCCGGGGTAGACCAGGCAATCGTCGGGCAGGGTGAACAGCTGCTCGTGCACCGATGCGAACAGCATGGCCGGGCTGCCCTGCTGGAAGTCGGTGCGGCCGCAGCCGCGGATGAGCAGCGCGTCGCCGCTGAACACGCGGCTGGCGTCGTCGAGGACGTAGCTCATGCAGCCGTCGGTATGGCCGGGCGTGGCGCGCGCCCACAGGTAGTGGCGGCCGAAGACGATGCGCTCGCCGGCCTGCAGCAGGCGGTCGGCCCCTTGCGCGCCCGAGGCTGCCGACAGCAGGATCTGGCTGCCGCAGCGCTGCCGGTGCAGCCAGCCACCGCTGATGTGGTCGGCGTGCACGTGCGTCTCCAGCGTGGCCAGCAGGCGCAGGCCCAGCTCGCGCAGCAGCGCCTGGTCGCGTCGCACCTGCTCCCACACCGGATCGATCAGCAGCGCCTCGCCCGCGCTGCCCAGCAGGTAGGTGTAGGTGGACGAGCTGGGGTCGAAGAGCTGGCGGAAGATCAGCATGCGGCCTCCTGTGCGGCAGGCCCAAGACTGCCACAGCGGCAGGGCGGCCGGCGCTTCGCTACGATGCGGCGCTGATCAAGGAGGGCCCGCCATGCTCCAACTCCAGTCCCGTCGGTGCGCGCTGGCCGCCTTGCTGCTGGCCGCCCTGGCCGGCGCCCCGCTGGCGGCGGTGGCTCAGCCTCTGCCCATCTTCGACGCCCATCTGCACTACAGCCATGACGCCTGGGAGCGGCTGCCGCCCAAGGAGGCGGTGGCGCTGCTGCGCCAGGCCGGGCTCAAGCACGCGATGGTTTCCAGCAGCAGCGACGAAGGCACGCAGATGCTGCAGGCCGAGGCGCCCGACCTGGTGCTGCCGGTGCTGCGCCCCTACCGCAGCCGCGGCGAGACCGGCACCTGGATGCACGACCCGACGGTGATCACGCACCTCGAGCAGCGCCTGGCGCGTTACCGCTACGTGGCGCTGGGCGAGTACCACGTCTTCGGCGCCGATGCCGACCTGCCGGTGGTGCGTCGCGTGGTCGAGCTGGCGCGCCAGCACAAGCTCTTCCTGCATTCGCATTCAGACGCCGATGCCATCGAGCGCCAGTTCCGCCAGGACCCGCAGGCGCGCATCCTGTGGGCGCACGCCGGCTTCGAGCGGCCCGAGAAGGTGCGCGAGATGCTGCGCCGCTACCCGCGCCTGTGGTGCGACCTGGCCTTCCGCAGCGAACACGCCAGCATGGGCAAGGTGGACGAAGCCTGGCGCGCCGCCTTCCTGGAGTTCCCCGACCGTTTCATGGTCGGCACCGACACCTTCACGCCCGAGCGCTGGCATTACGTGGTGGAACACGCCAACTGGTCGCGCCAGTGGCTGGCCGACCTGCCGCGCGACGTGGCCGAGCGCATCGCCTGGAAGAACGGCCAAGCGCTGTTCGGCAGCCTGCTCAAGCCGTGACGTCGGCGGCGCGCTGGCGCGCGGGCGTGGCGTCGCTGGCGCTGGCGCCCGCGTCAGTGCTGGCCGCCTGCGCGCTGCCGCCACAAGCCGGCGCGCGGCTGGGCGACGCCGAGCTCCAACTGGCCTGGCGCGCGCAGCCGTCGCCCATCGTCGCGCAGCGCCCCTTTGCCCTGCGCCTGCGCCTGTGCCCGGCGCACGCGCGGCTGCTGCGCGTGGACGCCACCATGCCGGCGCATGGCCACGGCATGAACTACCGTGTGGCGCTGCTGCCGCAGGGCGGCGGCGACTGGCTGGCCGAAGGCCTGCTGTGGCACATGAGCGGGCGCTGGGAGCTGCGCTTCGAGATCGAACTCGACGGCCGCCCGCGCGAGCTGCGCCAGGAGGTGCTGCTGCCATGATCCGGCTCCTCGCCTGGCTGCTGGCCGGCTGCGCGCTGGCAGGCGCCGCTGCGGCGCAGACGCTGCTGGACTTCAGCGCCGAAGAACGCGCACGCATCGCCGCCCACGGCCCCTGGCCGCCGGCGCGCGAGCCCGACCACTCCAACCCCTGGCAAGACCTGCCCGCGGCGGTCGCCTTGGGCCGGATGCTGTTTGCCGACGCCGGCCTGTCGCGCGACGGCACGCTGTCCTGCGCCAGCTGCCATCGGCCGGCGCTGGCCTTTCAGGACGGCCGCGCCGTGGCCCAGGGCCTGGCCGCCGGCCGTCGCAACACGCCGGGCCTGCAGGACGTGGCGCAATGGCGCTGGTTCGGCTGGGACGGCGCGCACGATTCGCTGTGGTCGGCCAGCCTGGCGCCGTTGCTGGACCGCACCGAGATGGGCGCCGCGCTGCAGCAACTGGCCGGCCATGTGCGCGGCGACGCGCGCCTGCGCCGCGCCTGGCGCAATGCCTTCGGCACGCCGCCGGGCGGTGACGACGAGGCCGTGGTCGTGGGCATCGCCCGGGCCCTGGCCGCCTTCCAGGCCACCCTGGTGTCGCCGCGAACGCCGTTCGACGAGTTCCGCGACGCGTTGCTGCGCGGCGATCACCAGGCCGCGGCGCGCTATCCGCTGGACGCGCAGCGCGGGCTGCGCCTGTTCATCGGCGCGGCCAACTGCCACCTGTGCCACGCCGGGCCGCTGTTCAGCCACGGCGAGTTTGCCGACATCGGCCGTCCCTTCTTCCTGCCCGGCGGCGGCGTCGACCCCGGCCGCCACGGCGGCGTGCAAAAGCTGCGGGCCGACCCCTACAACCGCCTGGGCCGCCACGGCAGCGGTGCGGACGACCCGCGCGCGCTGCTCACGCGCCAGGTGGAGCAACTGCATCGCCACTTCGGTGAGTTTCGCGTGCCCGGGCTGCGCCAGCTGGCCTATACCGCGCCCTACATGCACGACGGCAGCCTGGCGACCATCGAAGACGTGGTGCAGCACTACTCGGCGCTGAACGAGGAGCGCCTGCACACCGACGGTGAACGCATCCTGCGCCGGCTGGACCTGCAGCCGCAGCAGGCGGCCGACCTGGCGGCATTTCTGCGCAGCCTCGGCCGCTGAGCCGGGTCAGGCGTCGGGCACGCTGCTGTCGTTGTCGGTGGGCGCGGCGGCCGGCACGCGGAAGCGCTCGCTGGCCCAGGCGCCCAGGTCGGCGCTGCGGCAGCGCTCGCTGCAGAAGGGGCGCCAGGCGTTGGCGGGCGCAAAGGGCGCCGGCTTGCCGCAGGTGGGGCAGGGCACCAGGCGCGGGGCGTCGCGGGCGGCCATGTTCAGGCGCACAGCGCCAGCTCGAAGGGCGTGTCTGCCGCGGCCGGGCGCAGCCGGCCTTCGGCGTCGGGGCGCATGAAGCGGATCGAGACCATCAGCCGGTGGCCGCTGATCTCGGGCACCAGGCCGGGGTCGGGTGCGATGCGCACGCGCAGCAACTGGTAGGTCTTGCCCGGCGCCAGGCTTTGCTGGTACTGGCCGGCCGTGGCCACCATGCGCTGCGGCGTGCCGCTGTCGCGCAGCAGGCCCAGCAGCACCTGCAGCGCTTCGGCCAGCGGCGTGAGCGAAGCCATCCAGCCCAGCAGGTCTTCACGCCGACGCCGCGGCTCGTGCTGCTGCCAGGCGTAGTAGGCCGGCAGGTCGAACTCGCAGGTGCCGCCGGGGATGTTGATGCGGCTGCGGATGCTCATCAGCCAGTCGTTGCCCGCCAGCACCTGGCCGGCCTTGCCCTGCAACTGGTTCAGCCCGTTGAAGGCGTGGTCGACGCGGGCGGTGAAGGCGTCGAGCGCGGCTTCGCTGATGCCCGGGTGACCGCGGTAGGTCTGCAGCAGGCCGCGGTGGCGTTCCAGTTCCTTGAGCAGGTCGCTCTTGAGGTCGGCGCGCGAGGCCACGTCCATCACTTCGAAGATGGTGGCCAGCGCGAAGTGGTGGTCCACCGCGGCGTCGCGCGCCACCAGCTGGCCCAGGCGGTCGAACAGGTGTTCGAGCCGCAGCATGGTGCGTATGCCCTCGTTGAAAGGGTATTCGTACAGGACCAGGGGGGTGGAAGCAGGCAAGTGGCGGGGCGGCGAAGTCGATGCCGTATCCGATTGTTCCACAGCGCCTGCGGTGGCCTGGGGCTTACCCGCGTGCGCACCACCAGGACCAGAGCGTTCGCACCGCGTCGGCCAGCTGCGGCATCTGCAGCCCTTCGTTGTGGATCACCGCGTCGGCGATGGCCCGGCGCGCGGCGCGCGGCGCCTGCTGGGCGATGACGGCGCGCGCCGCCTGCTCGGTCCAGCCCGGGCGTTGTGCCACGCGCTCGATCTGGGTGGCCTCGCTGCAGTCGATCACCAGCACGCGCTGCACGCGTGCGCGCCAGTGGCTGGATTCGGTGAGCAGCGGCACGTCGAAGACCACCGTCCGTCCCTGGGCGGTCTCGGCCTGGGCGCGCGCCTGCTGGCCGATGAGCGGGTGCAGGATGGCCTCGAGCCGCGCCTTGGCGCCGGCATCGGCAAAGACCAGGCGGCGCATGTGTTCGCGATCGAGTGCACCGTCGGCGGCCACCGCCGCCGGGCCGAAGGCCGCGGCCAGCGCCGGCATGGCCGCGCCGCCCGGCGCGGTGAGGCCGCGCGCGATGACGTCGGTGTCGACCAGGTGGGCGCCGCAGTCCACCAGCAGCCGGGCCACGGTGCTCTTGCCGCTGCCGATGCCACCGGTCAGGCCGATGGCGCGGATCACCAGCCCATCCACTCCAGCACCTGCGGCACGCCCAGCAGCAGCGTGGCCAGGCCCCCGCCGGCCAGGAAAGGGCCGAAGGGCACGTAGCGGCCTTCGCGCAGCGAGCCGCTGGCCTTCATCACCAGGCCGACCGCGGCGCCGATGATCGAGGCCATCAGCACCACCGGCAGGATGGCCTGCCAGCCCAGCCAGGCGCCCAGGGCGGCCAGCAGCTTGAAGTCGCCGAAGCCCATGCCTTCCTTGCCGGTGGCGAGCTTGAAGAACCAGTACACGCTCCACAGCGACAGGTAGCCCACGGCGGCCCCGGCCAGCGACTGCGTCAGCGTCAGGCTGCCCAGCCAGCCCAAAGCGGCGGCGGCCAGGCCGGCCCACAGCAGCGGCAGGGTCAGCACGTCGGGCAGCAGCGTGGTGTCCCAGTCGATCAGCGCCAGCGCCAGCAGTGCCGCGGCGGCGGCGCACCATAGCAGCACGCTGGGCTGCGCGCCGATGCGCCAGGCCACGGCGCCGAAGAGCGCGGCCGTGCCCAGTTCGACCAGCGGATAGCGCGCCGGGATGCGCACGCCGCAGGCCGAGCAGCGCGCGCGCAACACCAGCCAGCTGACGACCGGGATGTTCTCGTACCAGCGGATCTGGTGGCCGCAGGCCGGGCAGCGCGAGGCCGGGCGCGCCAACGACAGCGGCTGAAGCGCCGTGATCGACGCATCCAGCTCGCGCGCCGCCTGCTGCAGCGGGGCGCCGGATTCGCGGCCGAAGACGCGGCGGTGCGATTCGGCGTCGGCGGCCTGCGCCGCCACGTCGCGCCACCACTGGCGTTCGAGCATCAGCGGCAGGCGGTGCACCACCACGTTGAGGAAGCTGCCCACCATCAGGCCCAGCAAGGCCATCACGGCGGGCGACAGCAGCAGCGCCAGCGGCAAGCCGGCCAGCGCATCCGCCACGCTCAGACCACCGCGCCCAGCTTGAAGATCGGCAAGTACATCGACACCACGATGCCGCCGATCAGCGTGCCCAGGATGACGATGATGAAGGGCTCCATCAGGCTGGACAGGCCCTTGACCATCTCGTCGACTTCTTCTTCATAGAACTCGGCGCACTTGGCCAGCATGTGGTCCAGCGAGCCGGATTCCTCGCCGATGGCCGCCATTTGCAGCACCATGGTGGGGAACACACCCGTGGCCGTCATCGAGGTGGTGAGCGCCGAGCCGGTGGAGACCTCGCGCTGGATCTGCTCGGTGGCCAGCTGGTAGACCATGTTGCCCGAGGCGCCGCCGACCGAGTCGAGCGCCTCGACCAGCGGCACCCCGGCGGCGAACATGGTGGACAGCGTGCGCGTCCAGCGCGCGATGACCGATTTGTTGATCAGGTCGCCGAACACCGGTATGCGCAGCAGCAGGCGGTCCATGAACATCTGCATCTTCTCGGAGCGTTTCCAGCTCTCGAAGAAGAAGTACAGCCCGCCGCCGAGGGTGCCGAAGATCAGCCACCACCACTGCACGAAGAACTTGGACAGGAAGATCACGAACAGCGTGGGCGCGGGCAGTTCGCCGCCGAAGGACTTGAAGACCTCCTCGAACGACGGGATCACGAAGATCATGATCACCGTCAGCACGACCATGGCGACCACCACCACCGCGATCGGGTACATCAGCGCCGACTTGATCTTGCTCTTGATGGCCAGCGTTTTCTCTTGGTAGATGGCCAGGCGGTCGAGCAGCGCTTCCAGGATACCGCCGGCCTCACCCGCTTCGACCAGGTTGCAGTACAGCGCGTCGAAGTACATCGGGTGCTTGCGGAACGACGCCGACAGGCTGGTGCCGGTCTCGACATCGGTGCGGATGTCGTTGAGCAGCTTGGTCATGCGCGGATTGGTGCTGCCGCGGCCGACGATGTCGAAGGCCTGCAGCAGCGGCACGCCGGCCTTCATCATGGTGGACAGCTGGCGCGTGAAGATGGCGATGTCCTTCTGCTTGATGGACCGGCCGCCGCTGCTGCGGCGCTTCTTCACGCGCGTGATCAGGATGCCCTGGCGGCGCAGGCTGGCGTTGACGACGGCCTCGCCGCCGGCGCGCATCTCGCCCCGCACCACCTTGCCGTTCTTGTCCTTGCCTTCCCACTCGAAGATGACTTCCTTGGTGCCTTTGGCGAGCGCTGCTGTGGCCATGGATGTGGTGTCGTGCGGGGGTAGGTTGCGGGGCCGAAAGGGGCTGGGCGCGACGGCCCTTACTCGTTGGTGACGTTGATCACTTCTTCGAGCGTGGTCACGCCGAGGCGGACCTTGATGAGACCGGACTGGCGCAGATCGCGCACGCCTTCGACCTCGGCCTGCTTGCTGATGTCCATCGCCGTGCCCTCGGTGAGGATGATGCGCTGTATGGCCTCGGTGATGGGCATCACCTGGTAAATGCCGACACGGCCCTTGTATCCGTTTGTGCAGGCCGAGCAGCCCACGGCGCGAAAGGGCTTCCAGTTTCCGTCCAGGTCTTCGGGCTTGAAGCCGGCCTTGAGCATGGATTCGCGCGGGTACTCGGCCGGCTTCTTGCAGTTCTCGCACAGCTTGCGCGCCAGCCGCTGCGCGGTGATGAGCAGCACGCTGGAAGCGATGTTGAACGGCGCCACGCCCATGTTGAGCAGCCGTGTCAGCGTGGTGGGGGCGTCGTTGGTGTGCAGCGTGCTCATCACCATGTGGCCGGTCTGCGCCGCCTTGATGGCGATGTCGGCGGTTTCGAGGTCGCGGATTTCGCCGACCATGATGATGTCCGGATCCTGGCGCAGGAAGGACTTGAGCGCGGCCGCGAAGGTAAGCCCCGCCCTGTCGTTGACGTTGACCTGGTTGATGCCCGGCAGGTTGATTTCGGCCGGGTCTTCCACGGTGGCGATGTTGACGCCCGGCTGGTTGAGGATGTTCAGGCAGGTGTACAGCGACACCGTCTTGCCGCTGCCGGTGGGCCCGGTGACCAGCACCATGCCGTAGGGGCGCTGAATGGCGATCATCAGCCGGTCGCGCTCGATCTTCTCGTAGCCCAGGGCTTCGATGCCCAGCTTGGCGCTGCTGGAGTCGAGGATACGGATCACCACCTTTTCGCCGAACAGCGTGGGCAGGGTGCTGACGCGGAAGTCGATCGCCTTGCTGCCGAACTTGAGCTTCATGCGCCCGTCTTGCGGCACCCGCTTCTCGGCGATGTCCATGCGCGAGATGACCTTGATGCGCGAGGCCAGCTTGTCCTTGATGGCCACCGGCGGCTGCGTGATCTCGCGCAGTTCGCCGTCGACGCGGAAGCGCACGCGGTAGTGGTACTCGTAGGGCTCGAAGTGCAGGTCGGAGGCGCGCAGGTTGATCGCGTCGATCAGCATCTTCTGCAGGAAACGCACCACCGGCGCGTCTTCGACGTCGCTGGCGGCGGCGTCGGCTTCCTGGGCCGAAGGGTCTTCTTCGGTGACGTCGAATTCGAAGTCGGCGCTGGTCAGGGACTCGAGCGTTTCGGTGGCGGTGGTCGACTGGCTTTCGAGCTGGCGCGCGAGCTTGTCGTACTCGACGATCACCCACTCGGGCGTGAGCTGCGTGGCGAACTTGATGCGTTCGACCGCTTCCTGGTCGGTGGGGTCGGCGGCGCCGATGAACAGCCGGTTGCCACGCTTGCCCAGCACGATCAGCTGGTACTGGTTGGCGATCTTGTTGTCGACGATGTTGCGCGGCAGCTTCTGCAGGTCGACCGCGCTCAGGTCGAGCAGCGGCAGCGCCAGTGCGCCCGCCAGCGTGTGCGCCAGGTCATCGGCCTTGACGCTGTTGGCACTCATCAGCGCCGTGACGAAGCTGATCTTGCGCTCGCGCGCCGACTTGGTGAGCTCTTCTGCGGACTTGGCGCTCAGCTTGCCGGCATTGACCAGCACCCGGGCGACGCCGGTCAGAGAGGATTGCGGCGGTTCGACGAGCGATTCAGCGGCCATCGGGTTCAGGTTATCGACTGCTTAACCGAAGGATCATCGCCGATCCTCCCAGGCGTGTAAACGCGGGAAACGCAGGGGCACGGGCCGGAGGTGCCTGGGTTTCCGCGCGGGGGCCTGGTCGGGGTGAGAGGATTCGAACCTCCGGCCTCTACGTCCCGAACGTAGCGCTCTACCAGGCTAAGCTACACCCCGATCTGGATGGCGATGCACGGCCTGAAGAGCCGTGCATTGCCTCGCTTGACGACCACTGCTACGAAGAGCGATGGATCGAGCGAGAACACAATTCTAGCAGAGCGTCGCGGGCCCGCGACGGCGGAACCGCCGCCAGCGCCTCGCGCGCCTTGGCGGCTTCTGCCTCGGCTGCGGCGCGCGTGGCATCCAACGCGCCAGTGCGCCGCACGATGGCCAGGATCTCGGCCAGGCGGTGCAGTTCGCCTTCTTCGATGGCGTGGCGGATGAGCAGGCGCTCGTCGTCGGTGGCGCGCTCCATGGCCACCAGCAGCGGCAGCGTGGGCTTGCCTTCGCGCAGGTCGTCGCCGACGTTCTTGCCCAGCTCGCTGCTGTTGCCTTCGTAATCGAGCAGGTCGTCCACCAGCTGGAAGGCCGTGCCCAGGGCGCGCCCGAAGGCGGCGCAGGCTTCCTCGAGCGCGGCGTCGGCGCCGGCCAGCACGGCGCCCAGGCGCGCGCTGGCCTCGAACAGCTTGGCCGTCTTGTAGCGGATGACCTGCAGGTAGTCGGCCACCGCCAGGTCGGGGTCGTGCATGTTCATCAGTTGCAGGACCTCGCCCTCGGCGATGACGTTGGTGGCGTCGGCCAGCACGTCGAGCACGCGCATGCGATTGGTCGACACCATCATCTGGAAGGCGCGCGAGTACAGGAAATCACCCACCAGCACGCTGGCGGCGTTGCCGAACATGGCGTTGGCCGTGGCGCGGCCGCGCCGCAAGGCCGATTCGTCGACCACGTCGTCGTGCAGCAGCGTGGCGGTGTGGATGAATTCGACCGCGGCTGCCAGTTCGTAGCGTTCGGGGCCCTCGAAGCCCAGCGCCTCGGCGAACAGCAGCACCAGGCGCGGCCGGATGCGCTTGCCACCGGCACTGACGATGTAGCTGGAGATCTGGTCGATGAGCACCACGCGCGAAGCCAGGCGCGCGCGGATGACTTCGTCGACGCGACGCATGGCGGCGTCGGTGGGATCCACGACGGGGGAGGGCGGGGCGGAGGTATCGAGCACGGGCACAGTTTCAGGCGGAAGGCGATTATAGGAAGCGGTGGCGCCCGGCCCGGGCAGGCACCAGCCGCTCAAACGGTCATGCTATACTCAAAGGCTCTGCACCGCATGGTCATGCCGCTGTCAGGCTGGCCGCAGGGCTGTGCCGGCAACGCTCCCTCCCAACGCATGGCCCGCACGGGCGCCGGGATTCTTCGAAAGGTCACACATGTACGCAGTCATAAAAACCGGTGGCAAGCAATACAAGGTTGCTGCCGGCGAGAAGATCAAGGTAGAACAGATTGCTGCGGACGTGGGCCAGGAAGTGGTGATCGAGCAGGTGCTCGCCGTCGGTAGCGGCGCGGATCTGCAAGTCGGTTCTCCCTGGGTCGCGGGTGCCACGGTCAAGGCCACGGTGGTGGCACAAGGCAGGCACGACAAGGTGCGCATCTTCAAGATGCGTCGCCGCAAGCATTACCAGAAGCACGGCGGTCATCGCCAGAACTACACCGAGCTGCTGATCGGCTCGCTCAACGTCGCCTGAGCGGCTCCAGGAGTAAACCATGGCACAGAAAAAGGGCGGCGGTTCCACCCGCAATGGCCGCGACTCGCAGCCCAAGATGTTGGGCGTCAAGGCCTACGGCGGCCAGCAGGTCTCGGCCGGTTCGATCATCGTGCGTCAGCGTGGCACCAAGTTCCACGCCGGCACCGGTGTCGGCATGGGCAAGGACCACACGTTGTTCGCGCTGATCGACGGCGCGATCTCGTTCGAGATCAAGGGCGCTCTCAACCGCCAGACGGTGTTCGTCAAGGCGGTCTGACCGTCTCTTCGCACCACCCAGCGAAGCCCCGGCCTGCCGGGGCTTCTTCGCTTGCAGCCTTAAGCCGAGCCCGCGCCCCATGAAGTTCGTCGACGAAGCCCTGATCGACGTGTCCGCCGGACACGGCGGGGCTGGTTGCGTGAGCTTCCGGCGCGAGAAGTTCATCCCCTTCGGCGGCCCCAACGGCGGCGATGGTGGGCGCGGCGGCAGCGTCTGGGCGCTGGCCGACCAGAACATCAACACGCTCATCGACTACCGCTACACGCGCCGCCACGAGGCCAAGAACGGCGAGGCCGGCCGCGGCTCCGACCAGTTCGGCGCGGCCGGCCCAGACATCGAGCTGCGCATGCCGGTGGGCACCATCATCAGCGACGCCGACACGGGCGAGGTGATGGTCGAGCTGCTCGAGCATGGCCAGCGCGCGCTCATCGCCAAGGGCGGTGACGGCGGCTTCGGCAACATGCACTTCAAGACCAGCACCAACCGCAGCCCGCGCCAGAAGACGCCGGGCTGGGATGGCCAAGCCTTCAAGATCAAGCTCGAACTGCGCGTGCTGGCCGACGTCGGCCTGCTGGGCATGCCCAACGCCGGCAAGAGTACGTTGATCGCCGCCATCTCCAACGCCCGGCCCAAGATCGCCGACTATCCCTTCACCACGCTGCACCCCAACCTGGGCGTGGTGCGCGTCGGCCCCGAGCGCAGCTTTGTCGTGGCCGACGTGCCTGGCCTGATCGAGGGCGCCAGCGAAGGCGCCGGCCTGGGCCACCGCTTCCTGCGCCACTTGCAGCGCACGCGGCTGCTGCTGCACATGGTCGACGCTGCGCCCTTCGACGAGGGCGTGGACCCGGTGGTGCAGGCGCGCGCCATCGTCGCCGAGCTGAAGAAGTACGACCCCAAGCTGCATGCCAAGCCGCGCTGGCTCGTGTTCAACAAGCTGGACATGGTGCCCGAAGCCGAGCGAGAGGCGCGCGTCAAGGACTACGTGCGCCGCCTGCGCTGGAAGGGGCCGGTGTTCTCGATCTCGGCGCTCACGCGCGCAGGCCTGCAGCCGCTGATCGAGAAGATCCACAACCACGTGGCCGAGCAGCAGCGCGTGGCGCCGCTGCCCGACCTGCGCTTCGACACCCCCATCGCCGGCGATGACTAGCGGCGTGCTCGAAGGGGCGCGCCGCATCGTCGTCAAGGTCGGCTCCAGCCTCGTCACCAACGAAGGTCGCGGTGTCGACGCGGCGGCCATCGGCAACTGGTCGCGCCAGCTGGCGGCGCTTGCTGCAACGGGGCGCGAACTGGTGATGGTGTCCAGCGGCGCCATCGCCGAGGGCATGAAGCGCCTGGGCTGGACGCAGCGCCCCAAAGAGCTGCACGAGTTGCAAGCCGCTGCCGCCGTGGGCCAGATGGGCCTGGTGCAGATGTACGAATCGCGCCTGTCCGAACACGGCATGGCCAGCGCGCAGGTGCTGCTGACACACGCCGACCTGGCCGACCGCGAGCGCTACCTCAACGCCCGCTCCACGCTGCTGACGCTGCTGGCGTTGAAGGTGATCCCGGTCATCAACGAGAACGACACGGTTGTCAACGACGAGATCAAGTTCGGCGACAACGACACCCTGGGCGCCCTGGTGGCCAACCTGGTGGACGCCGACGCTTACGTCATCCTCACCGACCAGCGCGGTCTGTACTCGGCCGACCCGCGCAAGGATCCGGCGGCGCGCTTCATCGACGAAGCCACCGCAGGCGACCCGGCGCTCGAGGCCATGGCCGGCGGCGCTGGCTCGGGCATAGGGCGCGGCGGCATGCTCACCAAGATCCTGGCCGCACGGCGCGCAGCTGGCAGCGGCACCAGCACCGTCATCGCCTGGGGCCGCGAGCCCGACGTGCTGCTGCGCCTGGCCGCAGGTGAACGCATCGGCACCGCGCTGCGCGCCGGCACGGCCAAGCTCGCGGCGCGCAAGCAGTGGATGGTCGACCACCTGCAGCTGCGCGGCGCGGTGCGCGTGGACGACGGTGCCGTCGCCAAGCTGCGCGACCAGGGCAAGAGCCTGCTGCCCATCGGCGTGCACGAAGTCCACGGCGACTTTGCCCGCGGCGACGTGATCGCCGTGCACACCATGGCCGGCGTCGAGGTGGCACGAGGGCTGGCCAACTATTCATCAGCCGAGGCACGACTGATCGCGCGCAAGCCCTCGGCGCAGATCGAGCAGCTGCTGGGCTACGCCAACGAATCAGAGCTGATCCACCGCGACAACCTGGTCTTGGTGTAGCGCGCGGCGGCTTCAGCCGTCGGTGCCGGTGCCGGTTTCGGGCTCCGAAGGCGGCGGCGCGGCGGTCGGCGCGAAGTTCACATCGGGCAGCGCGTCGTGGGTGGTGTCGGGAAGGTGCTCGCCGCCGTGCTCACCGTCGTGCCGTTGGCTACGCAGGCCGGCGCGCAGGTAGCGATTGTGGTGATTGACGCGCGGCAGGTAGCGCGCCAGCTCGGTCAGCGCCATCTCGTAGACGCCTCGTTTGAACTCGATCACCACGTCCAGCGGCACCCAGTAATCGTTCCAGCGCCAGGCGTCGAACTCGGGGTGGTCGGTGGCGCGCAGGTTCATGTCGGTGTCGCGGCCCAGCAGGCGCAACAAGAACCAGATCTGCTTCTGGCCACGGTAATGGCCACGCGCATCCTTGCGGATGAAGTGCTCGGGCACCTCATAGCGCAGCCAGTCGCGCGTGCGCGCCAGGATCTGCACGTGCTCGGGCAACAGCCCTACTTCTTCATGCAGCTCGCGCAGCATCGCCTGCTCGGGCGACTCACCATGCTTGATGCCGCCCTGCGGAAACTGCCATGAGTGGGTGCGCAGCCTCTTGCCCCAGAAAACCTGATTGCGGGCGTTCAGCAGGATGATGCCGACGTTGGGCCTGAAGCCTTCCCGGTCGAGCATAATCAAATTCCAATTTTGTGACTGTTTTCATTATTGCACCGGCGCTGTGCGGAGCGTGAACCCTCGCTAACCCGCATGCGTCACCGGGGCCTCGCCAGGCTCCCGCGGGGCCAGCGGCCGTGTGCGCAAGCGAGCCCATGAAAGCCTCTGCCACCTTCATCTCCACCCTCAAGGAAGCCCCCGCCGACGCCGAGGTCGCCAGCCACCGGCTGATGATGCGCGCCGGCTTCATCAAGCGCCTGAGCGCCGGCATCTACAGCTACATGCCGCTGGGCCTGCGCGTGATCCGCAAGGTCGAGGCCATCATCCGCGAGGAGATGAACCGCGCCGGCGCCGTCGAGCTGCTGATGCCCGTGGTGCAGCCGGCCGAGCTGTGGCAGGAGAGCGGCCGCTTCCAGGCCTACGGCCCCGAGCTGATGCGCGTGAAGGACCGGCACGAGCGCGACTTTGTCATCCAGCCCACCAGCGAAGAGGTCATCACCGACATCGCGCGCCAGGAGCTGCGCAGCTACAAGCAGCTGCCGCGCAATTTCTATCACATCCAGACCAAGTTCCGCGACGAGCGCCGGCCGCGCTTCGGCGTGATGCGCGGGCGCGAGTTCACGATGAAGGACGCCTATTCCTTCGACCGTGACAAGGCGGCCGCTCTCAAGAGCTACGACAGCATGTTCGCGGCCTACAAGCGCATCTTCGATCGCTTCGGCCTGCAGTACCGTGCCGTGGCCGCCGACACCGGCGCCATCGGTGGCGACGCCTCGCACGAGTTCCAGGTCATTGCCGACACCGGCGAGGACGCCATCGTCTACTGCCCCGCCAGCGACTACGCCGCCAACATCGAGCTGGCCGAAGGCATGGCCCCCAGCGCCGCGCGCGCCGCTCCTGTGCAGCCCATGGTGAAGACGCCCACGCCCGGCAAGGCCACCTGCGAGGACGTGGCCGCGCTGCTGGGCCTGCCGCTGACGCAGACGGTCAAATCGCTGGTGCTGGCCACCGACGAGAAGAACGAAGCCGGCGACGTGCTGCGCAGCACGGTATGGCTGCTGCTGGTGCGCGGCGACCACAGCCTCAACGAGATCAAGGCCGGCAAGCTGCCGGGCCTGAAGGGCGGTTTCCGCTTCGCCACCGGCGCCGAGATCGAGGCCCATTTCGGCTGCAAGCCCGGCTACCTGGGCCCGGTGGCCACGCTGCAACCGGTCAAGGTGGTGGCTGACCGCTTGGTGGCGGCGATGAGTGATTTCGTTTGCGGCGCCAACGCGGCTGATTTCCACCTCACCGGCGTCAACTGGGGCCGCGACCTGCCGGAGCCCGATCTGGTGGCCGACATCCGCAACGTCGTCGTCGGTGACCCCTCGCCCGACGGCAAGGGCGTGCTCGCCATCCAGCGCGGCATCGAAGTGGGCCACGTGTTCTACCTGGGCACCAAGTACAGCAAGGCGATGAACGCCACCTTCCTGGACGAGACCGGCAAGCCACAGCTGATGGAGATGGGCTGCTACGGCATCGGCGTCACGCGGCTGCTGGGCGCGGCCATCGAGCAGAACCACGATGAGCGCGGCATCGTCTGGCCGGCATCGATGGCGCCGTTCACCGTGGTCATCTGCCCCATAGGCTACGAGCGCAGTGCGGAGGTGCAGGCTGCGGCCGACCGGCTGCACGATGAGCTGGCGGCACTGGGCATCGACGTGGTGCTGGACGACCGCGGCGAGCGCCCCGGCGCGATGTTCGCCGACTGGGAGCTGATAGGCGTGCCGCTGCGCGTGGTGCTGTCAGACCGCGGCCTGAAGGCGGGCACGGCCGAGGTGCAGGGCCGGCGCGAAGCTGCCGCCACCGCGGTGGCACTGCCCGATCTGCTGGCCACCGTGAAGGCACGTCTGGCCGCATGAACCCGGCGCGACGCGCGCTGCTGGCCGGCCCGCTTGCGCTGCTGTTGCCCGAGGCGCGGGCCGGGGCCCAGCTGGAAGAGCCGCTGGCCGACGCCGTGCGCACCGCGCTGGCCGCGGCCGTGGGTGACGCCGCGCCGCCGCGGCCGCGCTTCGAGGCGGTAGAGGACCGCCTGGCCTACCTGCGCTGGCTGGGCGCGGCCAGCGAGAAGCTCAAGCGCCGCAAGGCCGAGCACCATGTGCGCATCGAGTTCCTCGAGACCCTTTCGTACGAAAGCCGGCGCGCCGGGCTCGAGACCGCGCTGGTGCTGGGCCTGGTGCAGGTGGAGAGCGGCTTTCGCAAGTACGCCATCAGCAGCGCCGGGGCGCGCGGCTACATGCAGGTGATGCCCTTCTGGGCGCGCCTGATCGGCGACGGCGACCCGCACCGCCTCTTCCACATGCAGACGAACCTGCGCTTCGGCTGCGTCATCCTGCGCCACTACCTCGAGCGCGAGCGCGGCGACCTGTTCATGGCGCTGGGCCGCTACAACGGCAGCCGCGGCCGTGCCGAATATCCCAACATGGTGTTTGCGGCGCGGCGCGCCTGGGACATCAAGGCCTGAGCGAGGGCCTCAAAGCCCTTGCCACTGCTGTGGCGCGGCGCCGGCGTAGCCCAGCAGGGCCAGCACGCGTTCCACACCGTCGGCCACCATCTCGGCGATGCTGGCCGGCCGGTGGTAGAAGGCCGGCAGGGGCGGGCAGATGATGCCGCCCATCTCGGTCACCGCGGTCATGTTGCGCAGGTGGGCCAGGTTGAAGGGCGTCTCGCGCACCATCAGCAACAGGCGGCGGCGTTCCTTGAGCGTGACGTCGGCGGCGCGTGTGAGCAGGTTGTCCGACAGGCCCAGGGCGATGGCCGCCAGCGTCTTCATCGAGCAGGGCGCCACCACCATGGCCGTGCCGGCGGCGCTGCCCCAGCTCCCGCTGGCCAGGCAGGCGCCCACGTCGCCCGGTGAGTAGGCGTGGTCGGCCAGCGCCTCGAGCGCGCTGCGGTCCAGGCCCAGTTCGTGGTGGGCGTTGAGCACGCCCGCGGGGGTGACCACCAGGTGCGTCTGCACGCCCAAAGCGCGGGCGCGCTCGAGCAGCTTCACCCCGTAGACCGCGCCCGTGGCGCCGGTGATGCCGACTACCAGACGGGGCGGCTGCAAGGGCTCAGCCCTTGTCCAGCAGTTGCTGCAGCTCGCCGCTCTGGTACATCTCCATCATGATGTCCGAGCCGCCGACGAACTCGCCGTTGACGTAGAGCTGCGGGATGGTGGGCCACTGGGCGTAATCCTTGATGCCCTGGCGCACGCCCTCGTCTTCGAGCACGTTGAAGGTCTTGATCTCGGTCACGCCGCAGGCCTTGAGCACCTGCACCGCGCGGCCCGAGAAGCCGCACTGCGGGAACTGCGCGCTGCCCTTCATGAAGAGCACGACGCGGTTGCCCTTGACGAGTTGGTCGATGCGCTGTTGCACGTCGCTCATGATCTGCTGGCCCATTGGAAATCGGAAAGGCCGCCAGTATGCGTCAAGCCCCGGCGCCATGCTGCGCGGGGGTCGTAGGCGCGCTGCGGCTAGAAGCTGTAGCGCACGCCCAGTTGCAGCACTGGCGCCAGGTGCAGCTCGCGCAAAGCGCTGTCGAAGGCCTGGTTGCCGAAGAGGGCGCGCCCCAGGCCCGAGGCGGCACTGGGGCGCTCGGCCACCAGGCCGACATCGGCGGTCACCGACAGCGTGTTGCGCCAGGCGGCGCCGCTGAAGCCGAAGCCCAGGTAGGGCACGGTGCCGGGCGCCTCGGTCGCGATCAGGCCGGCGTTGCCGCCAGCTTGCACCGACAAGCCCAGGCGCGGCCCGGCGTTGGCCGTGAGCGAGGGCGTGCCGCCTTGCAGGCCGGTCATCAGCCCGCCGCTGGCGCGCAGGCCGGCGAACCAGGGCGTGGCAAAGTAGTAGTCGCCCAGCACCGCGGCCCCTTGCCAGACGCGCGGTGCCGCGCCGTCGAGCCGTTGCGGTGCAGACAGCAGCGACAGCGGCGACAGGGCTGCCGTCTGCATCGAGATGCGCGCCTGCCACTGTGGCCACAGCGTCTCGGGGGTGGGTGGCACCAGGCCCGCGCCGGCCGCTGCCGCCAGCGGGGCCGCAGCGAATGCCAGCGTGAGGATCGCGCGTTGCGTGCTCATCATCTCGGCCTCCTGAAGCTACGGCAACATGATGCGCCGGAAGCGCCAGCCGTGTGCGGCCGTCTGCCGGCAGCCCGGGTAACAGTGTTTTCTTTTCGGCAATCGCGCCACGCTGGCGCGCGGCTCATCCGCCCGGCCAGGGCGCGCCGGTGCAGCGCGGCAGGCCTGCCAGGTCGGTGCGCGTCTCGGGCGGGCCGAAGCCAGCGGCGCGCAGCAGAGCTTGCACGGCGGCCTGCTGATCGTGGCCGTGTTCCAGCAGCAGCCAGGCGCCGGGCAGCAGATGCCCGGGTGCGCCCTCCACCAGCGCGCGCAGCGCGTCCAGGCCGTCGCCGCCGGGCGTGAGCGCAGCCTGGGGCTCGTGCCGCAGGGCGGCCAGGTGCGGGTCGCCCGCGGCGATGTAGGGCGGGTTGGACAGGGCCAGGCCGAAGCGCCGGCCGATTGCGGCTGCCCACCAATCGCCCTCCAGCCAGGTGATGTCCAGGCCGTGGCGCGCGGCGTTGGCGCGGGCCACGGCCAGGGCCGCTGCGCTCAGATCGGTGGCGGTGACGGCAAGCTGCGGTGCAGCCGCCTTCAGCGCCAGCGCCACGGCGCCGCTGCCGGTGCCCAGGTCGATCGCCTGCGGCAGCGGCGCCTGCGGCAGCAACTCCAGCGCCCAGTCCACCAGCAATTCGGTCTCGGGCCGCGGCACCAGTACGGCCGCTGACACCTGCAACATCAGGCCGCGGAACTCGCGCTGGCCCACCAGGTAAGCCAGCGGCTCGCCGGCGGCGCGCCGTGCCAGCAGCGTCTGCCAGGCATTGGCCTGATCCTCGGCCAGAACGGCGTCGTCGTGGGCCAGCAGCCAGCTGCGGTCGCGCTGCAGCAGGTGCGCCAGCAGCAGCTGCGCGTCCAGCCGCGCCACGCCCTGCGCCCGCGCCTGCTGCAGGGCGTGGCTGATGCGCATGCCCTTAGCGGCCGCCGGACTCGAGCTGCGCCAACTGCTCGGCGCCGCGCGCCGCGTGCAGGGCGGTCACCACGTCGGACAGATCGCCGTCCATGATGGTGCCGAGCTTGTACAGCGTGAGGTTGATGCGGTGGTCGGTGAGCCGGCCCTGCGGGAAGTTGTACGTGCGGATGCGGTCGCTGCGGTCGCCACTGCCGATCAGGCTCTTGCGCGTGGCGGCTTCCTTGGCGGCGCGTTCGCTGCGGTCCTTCTCGCGCAGGCGTGCGGCCAGCACCGCCATGGCCTTGGCCTTGTTGCGGTGCTGGCTGCGGTCGTCCTGGCATTCGGCCACCAGGCCGGTGGGCAGGTGGGTGATGCGGATGGCGCTGTCGGTCTTGTTGACGTGCTGGCCGCCGGCGCCGCTGGCGCGGAAGGTGTCGATGCGCAGCTCGGCCGGGTTGAGCTGCACTTCTTCGGCCTCGTCCGGCTCGGGCATCACCGCCACCGTGCAGGCGCTGGTGTGGATGCGGCCCTGGCTTTCGGTGGCGGGCACGCGCTGCACGCGGTGGCCGCCGCTTTCGAAGCGCAGTTGTTCGTAGACGCGCTCGCCGGCGATGCGCAACACCAGTTCCTTGTAGCCGCCGATCTCGGCATCGCTCTGGCTCAGCACTTCGGTGCGCCAGCCCTGGCGTTCGCAGAAGCGCAGGTACATGCGCGCCAGGTCACCCGCGAACAGCGCCGACTCGTCGCCGCCGGTGCCGGCGCGGATCTCGAGAAAGGCGTTGCGCTCGTCGTCGGGGTCGCGCGGGATCAGCGCCGTCTGCAGCTCGAACTGCAGGC
The DNA here is from genome assembly GCA_022842305.1 of Rubrivivax sp. Classification (GTDB taxonomy): domain Bacteria; phylum Pseudomonadota; class Gammaproteobacteria; order Burkholderiales; family Burkholderiaceae_C; genus Rubrivivax. Next base: position 4,909 of record JALHPY010000029.1, on the reverse strand, counting down.
GTTCGAGGTCGGCGCCGGCGGCGGCGATCTCCTCACGCGCCATCTCGGCCATCTCGCGATCTTCTTCATGGGCCTGCATCTCCTGCGCCGCGGCCAGGTCGGCCTCGCGCTGCTGGTAGCGGCGGTAGCGCTCGACCACGCCGCGCACTTCGGACTGCTCGCGCGACAGCGTGCGCCAGCGCTGCGGGTCGGCGGCCACGGCCGGGTCGGCCAGGATGGCGTCCAGCTCCGCCAGACGCAGGGCCAGGCGTTCGAACTGATCACGCAACAAGGGGGTCATGGGGGCAGCAGCACGGCGCGGCCGCGACGCCGCCGCGGCCGGGGGTGGATGGGGGCGCTAGGGCCGCCGACGCGGTGCGCCGGGCTCGGCCGCGTCGCGCGGACCCTGGCGCAGGAACAGGCGCGACACGGTGTCGGCCAGGCGGGCGCGTTCGTCGCCCTCGGCCGCGTTGAGCTCGGCCAGCGTGCCGTGCAGCATCTTCTGCGTCAGGCCGCGGGCCAGGGCCTCGAGCACCTGCTCGACCGGCTCGCCGCGTGCCAGCAGCTTGCGTGCGCGGCCCAGCTCGGCCGTGCCCCAGTCGTCAGCCTGGCTGCGCAGCGCCTGGATCAACGGCACCGCGCTGCGCTGGTCCAGCCAGTGGGCGAAGCTTTGCACGCCGGCGTCGATGATGGCCTCGGCCTGGGCGACCGCGGCCTGGCGCTTCTCGCTGGCGGTCTGCACCAGGGTCGAGAGGTCGTCCACGGTGTACAGGTAGATGTCGGACAGGCCGGCGACCTCGGGTTCGATGTCGCGTGGCACGGCCAGGTCGACCATGAACATGGGCCGGCGGCGCCGCGCCTTGAGCGCGCGTTCGACCGCGCCCAGGCCGATGATGGGCAGGCTGCTGGCGGTGCAGGAGACGACGGCGTCGAACTCGTGCAGGCGGTTGGGCATGTCCGACAGGCGCATGGCCTCGCCACCGAAGCGTGTGGCCAGGCGCTCGCCGCGCTCGAGCGTGCGGTTGGCCAGGGCGATGGACTTGGGCGAGCGCGCCGCGAAGTGCGTGGCCGCCAGCTCGATCATCTCGCCGGCGCCGACGAACAGGATCTTGATCTGCGAAAGGTCTTCGAACAGCTGCGCGGCCAGGCGCACCGCGGCCGCGGCCATGCTGATGGAGTGCGAGCCGATCTCGGTGGAGGTGCGCACCTCCTTGGCCACGGCAAACGAGCGCTGGAACAACTGGTGCAGCGTGGTGCCCAGGGTGCCGGCCTCGTCGGCCATGCGCACCGCCTGCTTCATCTGGCCCAGGATCTGCGGCTCGCCCAGCACCATCGAATCAAGCCCCGCGGCCACGCGGAAGGCATGGCGTGCCGCGGCGCGGTCTTCCATCACGTAGCTGTGGTCGAGCAGCTGGCCGCCGCTGATGCCGCCTTGCTCGGCCAGCCAGTCGACCACCGGCCGCACCAGCGCCTGGGCATGCGCCGGGGCCGAGGCCACGTAGATCTCGGTACGGTTGCAGGTGGAAACCAGCGCGGCCTCTGGCAGGCTGCGTTGCAGGCGGTCGCGCAGGGCCTGCAGTGCCGGGCCCATCTGCTCGGGCGCAAACGCCAGGCGGCCGCGCAGGTCTACCGGCGCGGTGGTGTGGTTGAGCCCGAGGGCGAAGACGCTCACGCGAGAATTGTAGGTTTGAAGCCTGCGCGATGATCGCAGGCCGCTTGTTCAGCATCAAGCCCGGCCGCGCGCACGGCCCCACAGCCACCGGAGACGACACAGACGATGGGCCCTATCGACGCCTTCTGGCATCTAGCCAACCTGTTCTTGCCCGCTGTCGCCCTGGGCGCACTGGCCGCGGCGCTGGCCAAGCTGGCCTGGCGGCGCGAGCTGGCGGCGGTGGCCTGGAAACGCCTGGCACTGCCTGCCAGCCTGGTGTGCGCGGCCATCACCCTGGGCGGGCTGCTGCTGTTCGGGCGTGACGGCAAGATGGCCACCTATGCCGCCATGGTGGTGGGCTGCGCGCTCACACTGTGGTGGCGGGGCTTCGGTCCGGGGCGGGGCTAGGCGCTTCGTCCAGCAGCGGGGTGGCGCGCAGCGAATGCGGCAGCGCCGAGGTGATGCGCGCGTCCAGCATCTGCCCCACCAGGCGCGCCGCGTTTGGCCCGCCGTCGAAGTTGACGATGCGGTTGCATTCGGTGCGGCCCATCAGCTCGGCCGCGCCGTCCTTGCCCGGACGACGCGACGGGCCCTCGACCAGGATGCGCTGCACCGTGCCCACGCGCGATGCGCTGATGCGGCGCACGTTGTTCTCAATCGTGGCCTGCAGGTGCTGCAGCCGCTGCAGCTTGAGCGTGGCCGGCGTGTCGTCGGCCAGCGTCGCTGCCGGCGTGCCCGGGCGTGCGCTGAAGACGAAGCTGAAGCTGCTGTCGTAGCCCACGTCCTCTATCAGCTTCATCGTCTTGCCGAAGTCTTCTTCGGTCTCGCCGGGAAAGCCGACGATGAAGTCGCTGGACAGGCTGATGCCCGGCCGCACGGCGCGCAGCTTGCGGATCGTGCTCTTGTATTCCATCGCGGTGTAGCCGCGCTTCATGGCCGCCAGGATGCGGTCGCTGCCGTGCTGCACCGGCAGGTGCAGGTGGTCCACCAGCTTGGCTACGCGGCCGTAGACCTCGATCAGGCGCTGCGTGAACTCGTTCGGGTGGCTGGTGGTGTAGCGGATGCGCTGGATGCCGGGGATCTCGGCCACGTACTCGATGAGCAGGGCGAAGTCGGCGATCTCGGCCGTATCGCCCATGGCGCCGCGGTAGGCGTTGACGTTCTGGCCCAGCAGCGTCACCTCTTTCACGCCCTGGTCGGCCAGGCCGGCGACCTCGGTCAGCACGTCGTCGAAGGGGCGGCTGACTTCCTCGCCGCGCGTGTAGGGCACGACGCAGTAGCTGCAGTACTTGGAGCAACCTTCCATGATGGACACGAAGGCCGAGGCGCCGTCCACGCGCGCCGGCGGCAGGTGGTCGAACTTTTCGATCTCGGGGAAGCTGATGTCCACCTGCGGCCGGCGCTGCGCCGTGCGCGCAGCGATCATCTGCGGCAGGCGGTGCAGCGTCTGCGGGCCGAACACGATGTCGACATAGGGCGCGCGCTCGATGATGGCTGCGCCCTCCTGGCTGGCGACGCAGCCGCCCACGCCGATGAGCACGCCTTTCTTCTTGAGGTGCTTGACGCGGCCCAGGTCGGAGAACACTTTCTCCTGCGCCTTCTCGCGCACCGAGCAGGTGTTGAAGAGGATCAGGTCGGCCTGCTCGACGTCGTCGGTGGGCTCCCAGCCGTCGGCGGCGTGCAGCACGTCGGCCATCTTGTCGGAGTCGTAGTCGTTCATCTGGCAGCCAAAGGTGCGGATGAAGACCTTCTTGGCGCCGCTCATGGCTGTCTCCAGAGCTGCGCGTCGGGGTTGAACTGCCAGCTGCGGGCCTGCTCAGGTGTCACCGGCCAGGGCGTGCGGGCGGCCTCGGCGGGTGTGAGGATCCAGACGTCGCGCACCAGGCCCAGCGTGTCGAAGGTGTAGTGCACCAGCAGGCGTTGATTGATCAGCGTGCCCGACAGCTGTAGCAGGTTGTCGGCGCCGCGGATGCGCGCGCCCGGCGCCAGGCGCGCCAGCTGCTTGTTGAGCAGGATCTCGGGCGGCGCGGTGATGACGAACTCACCGCGCAGCGCGTCGGCGGGGAAGTTGCGCGACGGCTGGGCCGCGGCAGGGGCCGACCAGACGACGAGCGCGGCCAAGGCCAGGGGGACACAGCGATTCATGGTTTACATCCAGGGGCTGTGGACAGTGCCAACAAAAACGGCCCGAGGCGCAGGACCTCGGGCCGGGGAGACTGGTGGCGCTTCAGGGATTTGAACCCCGGACCTGCGGATTATGATTCCGTCGCTCTAACCAACTGAGCTAAAGCGCCTCAGCCGGGCATTATAGCGAGCCCGAAAGCGCGCGCGAGGGCCCGGCCGGCCGGCTCCATCCATGTTCAGCTTCTTCAAGAAGAAAGTGCCCGCGCCCGTTGCGGCGCCACCCGCCGCGGCTGTTCCTGCCGCCGCGCCCTTGCCGGCCGCCGTGTCGGCGCTCCCACCCGTGGCATCGGCCAGTCCGCCGCCCGCCGCGCCTTCCGCCGGCCGCGGTGGCTGGCTCAATCGCCTGGCGCAGGGTCTGCGCAAGACCGGGGCCGGCATCGCCCAGGTCTTCACCGGCACGCGCATCGACGACGCGCTGTACGAGGAGCTGGAATCGGCCCTGTTGCTGGCCGACACCGGTGTCTCGGCCACGCAGTTCCTGCTGGACGACCTGAAGCGCCGCGTGAAGGAGGCCAAGGCCACCGAGCCGGCGGCCGTTAAGGGTCTGCTGGCCGAGGCCATCACGGCGCTGCTGCTGCCGCTGCAGCAGCCGTTGAAGATCGGCGCCACCGACCCGCCGGGTCCGACGGTGATCATGGTTACCGGCGTCAACGGCGCCGGCAAGACCACCAGCATCGGCAAGCTCACGGCCCACCTGGCCGAAGCCGACTGCAAGGTGCTGCTGGCCGCGGCCGACACCTTTCGCGCTGCGGCGCGCGAGCAACTGGCGGTATGGGCTGACCGCAACCGCGTCGAGATCGTCAGCCAGGAAGGCGGCGATCCGGCGGCCGTGACTTTCGACGCCGTGGCCGCCGGCCGCGCGCGCGGCTGCGACGTGGTCATCGCCGACACCGCCGGCCGCCTGCCGACGCAGGTGCACCTGATGGAAGAGCTGAAGAAGATCCGGCGCGTCATCGCCAAGGCCCAGGAGGGCGCGCCGCACGAGGTGCTGCTGGTGGTGGACGGCAATACGGGCCAGAACGCCCTGGCACAAGTGAAGTCTTTTGACGCCGCGCTGGGGCTGACCGGGCTGATCGTGACCAAGCTCGACGGCAC
>JALHPY010000028.1 GCA_022842305.1 Rubrivivax sp. | reverse complement strand
GCCGCCGAGCGCGCCGCGGCCAACGCTGCCGCTGCGGCACCCGCCGGCGCCGCGCTGGCGCGGCTGCGCACGGGCGACGCGCAGGTCGACACGGTGATCGAGAAGGTCAGGCGCGTGCTCGACCGCGACATCCCCATCCTGATCCTGGGCGAGACCGGCACCGGCAAGGAACTGCTGGCGCGCGCCATCCACGCCGATTCGGCGCGCGGCAAGCAGCCCTTCATCGCCGTCAACTGCGCCTCCATCCCCGACACCCTGATCGAGGCCGAGCTCTTCGGCTACGACGAAGGTGCCTTCACCGGCGCGCGGCGCAAGGGCGCGCCGGGCAAGATCGTGCAGGCCAACGGCGGCACGCTGTTCCTGGACGAGATCGGCGACATGCCGCTGCCGCTGCAGGCGCACCTGCTGCGCATGCTGCAGGAACGCCAGGTCACGCCGCTGGGCAGCGCGCGCTCGGTCGAGGTCGACGTGGCGGTGATCTGCGCCACCCACCGCAACCTGCGCGAGATGATCGAGCGTCAGGTCTTCCGCGAAGACCTGTACTACCGGCTCAACGGACTGGCCGTGCGCCTGCCGCCGCTGCGCGACCGCAGCGACCTGATGCCGCTGGTGCGGCGCATCCTCGACCGCGAAAGCGGCGGCCGCCAGCACCACCTGGCCGCCGACGTGGCCGCGCTGTTCGAGAGCTACGCCTGGCCCGGCAACGTGCGCCAGCTCTTCCACGTGCTGCGCACCGCCTGCGTGATGGCCGGGGCAGAGGCCGCCATCACCCGGCTGCACCTGCCCGACGACTTTCTCGAGGAAGCCGAAGCGGCGCGCCAGCAGGCTGCCGCCAGCGCTGCCCCGCGCGAGCCCGCCGCCGCTGCCACCACGGCGCGCGCCAGCCCGCCGCCGTCGGCCGAGAGCGCAGCCGCAGCAGCAGCACCCGAACAGGGCGGCACCCTGGACGACATGGAACTGCAGGCCATACGCCGCACGCTGGACGCGGTGGGCGGCAACATCTCAGAGGCGTCCAAGCGCCTGGGTATCAGCCGCAACACCATCTACCGCAAGCTGCGCTGGAACCAGGGCGCTTGAGCAAGCGCTCAACGCGGCGGCGCGGCCCCGAGGAAGGCGTCCTCGGCCTGGCGCAAGGCGCGCTGCCAGTTCAGGCCGTGGCGCGGGTGCGCCGCCCAGCCGGCGATGGCCGGCAGGGGCGCTGCGGCCTGCACGTCACCGCGCGCCACGCCGTCGGCGGCAGCGTGCTGCAGCCATTGCCAGTAGTCCAGCAGCTGGAGCAGTTCAGCGCGCCCGGCCACCGGCCCTTGTTCGCCGACATAGCGCGTGCCTTCGCCGCCGGCCGCCAGCAGCGCGGCGGTGGCCTGCTCCAGGCGCGCGATCTCGGCATCGCGCGCTTCGGGCGGCGCGCCGAACCACAGCAGGCCGTGGCCCAGTTGGACGTCGGCGCCGCGGTGGCGCCACAGCGTGCTGACCTGGCCCGGGGCCACGCTGATCTGGCGCCACTCGAACGGCCCCCAGCGGCCCTGCGATCCGCGCAGCATCTGGCGCGGCATGCGCACCGGCGCAGCGCCCAGGTCGGCCGCGGCCGTGCCCAGTTGCTGGCGCAGGCGCTCGACGCACACCGGGCACTGGCGCTGCATCGCGGCGCGCACCGCGGGCGTGGCCCACAGCCGAGCGCCAGGCAGCCCGGCCGCGCCCAGTGCCAGTTCGGCACGGGCGCGCGGAATGGCCACCTCGGCCACGGCCAGGCCCAGTTGCTGGCGCGCCTGGCAGGCCAGCGCACGGCCAAAGGCCGGGCTGGGGCCGCTGCCCAGCAGCCACAGCCGCCCCTGGTGGCGCGCCAGCAGCAGGTTGGTCACCTGGCCGCGGTTGCCGGCGTCGGCCTGCTCACCCGCCGCCGGCAGCAGCCACAAGCCATCGGCCAGGGGCTGGAACGCCAGGGTCGGCCCGGGGCAGGCGGGAGCTGCCGCAACAGTCTGTGCCATCAGCGGCGCACAGCCCAGCGTGCAGCACAACCACAACAGCCCGCGCAGCAGCCACTGCTCCATCCTGTGACGCACAGGTTCCCCGATGGCACGCCGGCACGGCCCGCCCCGGCCCGGGCATGCGGGAGCACCCGCGGCCGCAGCCACCCGCTGCGGCGGCGCGCCAGCGGCACACGACTTGCGAGAAAGGGGCTCGTACCCCGCTGCCAGACCCTGGCAGCGGGCGACGGTCGGATCCAGGGTTCGATGAAGCCACACCGCTCAATCGTTGCAGTTTGCGTGCCCGCCACGCGCCAAGGGCCCGCCGCATGAAGGTCGTCATCCTCCGCGGGGGTGCGGGCAAGCGCCGCAGCACCGACCGCTCGCGCAGCGACACTGCCGACAGCGGCGTTTGCGCCGTGGGCTGCGGCGACCAGTGGGCGCTGGTCAACGTGTCCGCGGCCGTGGCCCACAGCCTGGACTGCGCCGACCCCACCCACGGCTGGCCCGGCCTGAACGACGCCAAGGTGCGCGCCATCGTGCTCACCGACGCGCAGCTCGAGCACGCCGGAGGTCTGCTGGGCCTGCGCCGCGGCGCGCCCATCGACCTGTACGCCACGCCCGCGGTGTTCGAAGACCTGAGCACGCACCTGCCGGTGCTGCCGGCGCTGCAGCACTACTGTGGCGTGCACTGGCGCGTGATCCCGGTGTCGGGCGACCAGCGCGTGGGCAGCTTCCAGGTCGAAGGCCTGCCGACGCTGGAGTTCACCGCCATCGCCACCCGCACCGCGCCCTGGCCGCATGCGCTGGAACAGCGCGCGCCGGTGGTCGGCGAAAGCATCGCGCTCGCCGTGCACGACCATGCCACCGGCCGCAGCGTGTTCTGCGCCACCGGCATGGCCATGCCCGGGCCGGAAGAGCAGGCCTGGCTGCGCAACAGCGACTGCGTGCTGCTGGACGAGCCCGACGCGGCGCCGGCCGCACGCCAGGGCTGGATCGAGTGGCTGGACGGCCTGCCCGCGCGCCACAAGGTGGTGCTGGCGCGCGCCACCCTGCCCGAGCCCCACTGGCTGGCCCGGCGCGGCATCGCCTTCGCCAGCGACGGCATGGAGATCGACCTGTGAGCGTGGCCGCACTGGCGGCCGAGGGCATCGTCAAGCGCTACGGCGAACGCGCCGCGCTCGACGGCGTGTCGCTGACGCTGCCGCCCGGCCAGTGGGTCGCCCTGCTCGGGCCCAACGGCGCCGGCAAGAGCACCTTGTTTGCGCTGCTCACCGGCCTGTTTGCGGCCGACGCCGGCAGCGTGCACATCGCCGGCCACGACATGCGCCGCCAGCCCGCGCTGGCACTGCGCGAGCTGGGCGTGGTCTACCAGCAGAGCGCGCTGGACCTGGACCTGTCGGTCGAGCGCAACCTGCGCTTCCACGCCGCGCTGCACGGCATGCCGCGGGCCATGACGGCCGAGCGCATCGCCGCAGCGCTGCAACGCCACGGCCTGACCGGCGACCGCGGGCGCGCGGTTCGTGAACTGTCGGGCGGCAACCGGCGCAAAGTGGAGCTGGCGCGCGCGCTGCTGCACGACCCGGCCGTGCTGCTGATGGACGAGCCCACCGTGGGCCTGGACCCGCGCTCGCGCCACGACCTGCTGGACGCCACCGCCGAGCGCGTGCAGCAGCAGCAGACCGCCGTGCTGTGGGCCACGCACCTGGTGGAAGAAGCCGAACGCGCCCACCGCGTGCTGGTGCTGCACCGCGGCCGCCTGCTGGCCGACGGCACGCCGGCCGACGTGGCCGCCGCCCTGGGCGGCGGCACGCTGGAACAGGCCTTTCTGCGGGCCACCGCGGCCGCGGGCCGGCCCGCGGCTTCCCCCGCAACGCCCCAATCCGAGACACAGGAGTGAGCATGCTTCGCAACTTCTCGACGCCCTACCGCCGTGCGCTGCTGGCCAGCCTGCTGGCACTGGCCGGCGCCACGGCCACGGCCCAGGGCCTGGCCCTGGTGTCCAGCGAAAAGGACAGCGCCATCACCGTGCTGGACGCGCGCACGCATGCCGTCACCGGCACCATCGCCACCTGCAAGCGCCCGCGCCACATGCAGCTGCTGGCGGGCGGAAAAGAGCTGGTGGTGATCTGCGGCGACTCGCGCCAGGCGCAGATCATCGACCTGGCCACGCGCAAGCCGCTGCGCCACATCGCCCTGGGCGACGGCCCCGAGATCGCCGACGTCTCGCCCGACGGCAAGACGCTGTACGTGTCCGACGAAGAAGACGCCGAGCTGGGCCTGTTCGACCTGGCCACGGCCAAGCGCACCGGCAGCATCAAGGTCGGCGGCGAACCCGAGGGCGTGAAGGTCGCGCCCGACGGCAAGTCGATCTGGGTGACGTCGGAGGTGACCAACACCGTGCACGTGGTCGACGTGGCCACGGGCAAGGTGGCGCACAACATCAAGGCCGGCAAGCGGCCGCGGCGCTTTGCACTCACGCCCGACGGCAGCCAGCTGTGGGTGAGCAACGAACTCGACGCCAGCGTCACCATCATCGACACCGCCACCCACAAGGTCGCGGCCACGCTGGCTTTTGAAGTACCGGGCGTTCGCAAGGCCGACATCACGCCGGTGGGCCTGGCCATGACCCGCGACGGCAAGCGCGCCTATGTCTCGCTGGGCCGCGCCAACCACGTGGCCTTCGTCGACGTGGCCACGCGCAAGGTCACAAACCTGGTGCTGGTGGGCAAGCGCGCCTGGGGCCTGGCGCTGGACAAGTCCGAGCAGCAGCTGTTCGTGGTGAATGGCCTGTCCGACGACCTCACCGTGGTCGACACCGCCAGCGCCAAGCCCGTGCGCACGGTCAAGGTGGGCCGCGTGCCGCACACCGTGGTGCTGGTCGAATGAAGCAGCGCCTGCTGCAGGCCGCTGCCGCTGCGCTGGCCTTGGTGCTGGCCGGCGGCGTCTTCGCCGCCAACTTCAAGGTGACGCTGCTGCTGCGCGACGACGACCCGCGGCTCGAGCGCACGCGGCTGGAGCGCGCCTACCTGGGCCACCCGGCCGGCCCGGTGGTCGACGCGCTGAAGCTTTCGCTGGCCGAAGGCCGGCCCGAGCTCGAGGCCGCCGGCGCGCGCATCGACCTGAACGTGGTGACGGTGGCCGATGCCGCCGCGGCGCGCGCCGCCGTGGCCAAGTCAGAAGCAGCGGTCGTGGCCGACCTGCCCGCCGCCTGGCTGCTGGCCGTGGCCGATGCCACGCCGGTGCCGGTGCTCAACGTGGGCGCTTCTGAGGACGCGCTGCGCCAGGCCGATTGCCGCCGCCACCTGTGGCACATGGCGCCCAGCGAACGCATGCGCGCCGACGCGCTGGCGCAGTACCTGGTGGCGCGGCGCTGGCAGCAGGTGCTGCTGCTCACCGGCCCGGCCGACGAAGACCGCGGCCGCAGCGCCGCAGCGCAGGCCTCGATCAAGCGCTTGGGCCTGAAGCTGGTGGCCAGCAAGCCCTTCAAGCTGTCGGCCGACCCGCGCGAGCGCGACCTGGCCAACCCGCTGCTGCTGACCGGCCCTTCGGTGGGCGCGTACGACGTGGTGTGGGTGATCGACAGCGACGGCGAATTCGCCGCCGCCCTGCCCTACCGCACCGCGCTGCCGCGCCCGGTGGTGGGCGACGCCGGCCTGGTGGCCATGGCCTGGAGCCCGCGCTTCGAGCGCTACGGCGCGCCGCAGGTATCACGCCGCCTGACCAAGGCCGTGGGCCGCCCCATGGGCGCGCACGACTGGCCCGCCTGGCTGGCCGGGAAAGCCCTGGTGGCCGCGGCCGTGGCCGCACCCAAGGGCCCGCAGGCGGCCTTTGCCAAGGCCCTGGCCGAAGGCGAACTCGATGGCAGCAAGGGCGTGCTGATGAGCCTGCGCCCCTGGGACGGCCAGTTGCGCCAGCCCCTGCTGCTGAGCGACGGCTTCGGCGTGGCCGCGATGGCGCCGCTGGACGGCATGCTGCACCCCAGGAACAACCTCGACACGCTGGGCGCCGACGCGCCCGAGCGCCTGTGCAAGGCGCGCAGCTGATGAGCACTCCGCACGGCCGCCCGAAGGAGTGCTCGCTCCCGCTCGGCGGGACAGCGCGCAGCGCAAGGGAGCACCCATGACCGACGGACGCCGCCGGGGCATCCCGCACGCGCTGCAGGCGCTGGGCGCCATCGTCGCGCGCGAGCTGTTCAAGTTCTCGCGCCAGTACGGCCGACTGGCCTCGGCCCTGGTGCGGCCGCTGCTGTGGCTGGCGGTGTTTGCCGCGGGCTTTCGCAACGTCTTCGGCGTGGCCATCACCGAGCCCTACGACACCTACGTCACCTACGACCAGTACATCGCCCCCGGCCTGGTGGGCATGGTGCTGCTGTTCAACGGCATGCAAAGCAGCCTGGCCATGGTCTACGACCGCGAGATGGGCGTGATGCGCCTGCTGCTGACCGCGCCGCTGCCGCGCGCCTGGGTGCTGTTTGCCAAGCTCTGCGCCACGGCCGTGCTGTCGCTGGTGCAGGCCGTGGCCTTCGTGGCCGTGGCCGCGCTGCTGGGCACCAGCCTGCCGCTGTGGGGCCCGCACACGCCGCAGCTGCTGCTGGCCACCTGCGCCGCGGCGCTGATGCTGGGCGCCCTGGGCCTGCTGCTGTCGGTGCACATCCGCCAGCTCGAGAACTTTGCCGGCACCATGAACTTCGTCATCTTCCCCATGTACTTCATCTCCACCGCGCTGTACCCGCTGTGGAAGCTCGAGGAATCGGGCGCCACCTGGGTCTGGCGCCTGGCGCAGTGGAACCCGTTCACGCATGCGGTGGAATGGATGCGCTTTGCGCTGATGGGCAAGGACGCCGGCCTGTCGCCCTGGATCGTGCTGGGCACGCTGGCGTTCTGCTTCGCGCTGGCGGCCTGGGGCTACGACCCGCAGCGCGGCTTCGGCCAGCTCACGCGGCGCGCGGGCGGGCCCGCATGATGCGCGGCGCCGCCCTGCCCTACCGCGGCCTGCCGCCGGTCGAGCCGCTGTGGTTCGAGTGGGCGGCGCTGGCCGGCATGCTGGCCTTTGCCAGCTGGCTGCTGGGCGGCCGCGGCGTGTGGCACTTGCTGCTGCAGTCCGACCCCACCGGCATCACCTTGGTGATCATCGTCGTCTTCGTAGGCGCCACGCTGTGGTGCGGCGCAAGGGCGCGCGAGCTGCAGCGTGAACGCCAGGCGCTGGAACGCGACCGCGCCCGGCTGCAGGCGCCAGACGAATCCTGGGCCGGTGCCTACTGGCAGGCACTGCGCGCCGCGCCACGCGACAGCGGCGCGCCGCTGGACCTGCTGCTCGAGCGCACCCACGGCTCGCACCACACGGCCTGGTGGGTCAACGGCATCCAGCTCAAGCTGGGGCTGCTGGGCAAGGTCATCGGCTTCTCGATGCTGGCCATACAGATCGGGCAGATGGACAACTTCGACCCGGCGCAGTCACAAGACCTGCTGAAGAACCTGACCGCCGGCCTGGGCGTGGCCCTGCTCACCACCATGGTGGGGCTGGTGGCCAACATCCTGCTGGGCCTGCAGCTCACGCGCCTGGACCGCTACGCCGACGCGCTGGTGGCCGCGGCGCAGCAGCACGGCTTGAGCCTGGGCGTGGGCATGAGCGAGCGGGCCTGACCATGCGCCGCAACCGCCACGTGCGCGAGCAGGAGGTCGACCCCTTCTACGACATGTTGTTCAACATGCTCATCGCCTTCGTCTTCTGCTTCATCATCGCGCTGCTGGCCATGAACCCCAAGGCGCTGAAGGCGGGCGACATCCCGTCCAAGGCCGAGTTCATCATCAACCTGTCCTGGCCCGACCTGAACCCCAACGACGTCGACACCTGGGTGCAGGACCCGGCCGGCAACCTGGTCTGGTACCGCGCCCGCGAGGCCGGCCTGATGCACCTCGACCGCGACGACCGCGGCCTGAAGCAGGACGTGATCGTCATCAACGGGCGCGAGGTGGTGAACCCGCTCAACCAGGAGGTGGTCACGCTGCGCGGCATTGCCGCGGGCGAGTACACCGTCAACGCGCACTACTTCGACAGCCAGGACAGCAAGGCGGTGGACGTGACGGTGTCGGTGCTCAAGGTAAACCCGCGCGCCGAGGTCATCTTCTACGGCCAGCTGACGCTGGCGCGCAAGGGCGACGAAGGCACGGCGGTGCGCTTCAGCGTGCTGCCCGACGGCACGGTGACCAACGTCAACACCCTGCCCAAGACCCTGGTGCAAAGAATATGACGCTGGAACTCGTGCTCGGCTTCGGCCTGCTGCTGCTGCTGCTGGTGCTGGCGCTGCTGTGGTCGCACTGGCCGGCCTGGGCCAAGCTGCTGCTGGTCGTCGGCGCCACCGGCCTGTACTTCGTGGCCGACGAGCGCGTGCACCAGATGTGGGGCTGGCCATCCAGCGACGCGCTGCCCGAACGCTTCGTGCTGCTGGCCGCGGTGATCGAAGAGCCCAGCCCGCGCAGCAAGGGCGCGCTCTACGTCTGGGTCAACGCGCTCGACAACGGCCGGCCCGCGCGCGAGCCACGCGCCTACCGCCTGCCCTACGCCAAGGACCTGCACGCGCTGCTGGACGAAGGCATGAAGAAGGCGCGCCAGGGCGTCAGCCAGATGGGCACGGCCGAGCCCAAGAGCGGCACGCGCGGCCTGAGTTGGCTGCGCCCGGGCAACGACGAGCAGAAGGTCAAGATCCGCGACCTGCCCACGCCGCAGTTGCCTGAGAAGTGACATGGCCGGCGCGCGCTTTGTCCTTTTGGTGGCTGCCCTGATGGCACTGACCGGCTGCGGCAAGGCACCGGCCACCGGCTACTTTCCGCTGGAGGCCGGCCACCGCTGGACCTACGACGTGAAGACCGAACGCGAGAACAACAGCGTCGAGCACGAGACCGTGACCCTTCGCACCCTGGGCAGCGAATCCATCGAAGGCGGCAGTGCCTGGCGCCGCCGCAGCGAGACCGGCGTCGACTACTGGCTGCGCACCGACGCCAGCGGCATCTACCGCGTGGCCAGCAAGAGCGACCTCGATGCCGACCCCAAGCCCGACCCGGCGCCGCGCTACGTGCTCAAGCTGCCGCTCACCGTGGGCAGCAACTGGGCCGTGCCCACCACCGCGTACCTGCTGCAGCGGCGCCAGGAATTCCCGCGCGAGATCCGCCACAGCCACGCGCCGGTGAGCATGGTCTACACCATAGAAGCCACGGGCGAGAAGCTGGACACCCCCGCCGGCCGTTTCGAAGACTGCCTGCGCGTGCGCGGTGAGGCGCGCATGCGCGTCTTCGCCGACCCGGTGAGCGGCTGGCGCGACATGCCGCTGTCCACCACCGAGTGGTACTGCCAGGGCGTGGGCCTGGTGCGGCTGGAACGACAGGAACCTGCGCGCTCGACCTTCCTGGTCGGCGGCGTGATCACGATGGAGTTGATGTCATGGCAATAGAGAACAAGCGGCGCGACGACAGGCCCGACCTGCGCCGCCGCCGCATCGCCGGTGCACTGGCCGCCAGCGCCATGGGCCCGGCCTTCGGCCGCGCGCTGGCGCAGCCGCCCGATCACTTTCCGGCCAGGCCCATCACCTTGTGGGTGCCCTGGCCGGCCGGCGGCGCCACCGACCTGACCATGCGGCTGCTGGCCGACATCGCCGGCCGCCAGCTGGGCCAGAAGGTCGTGGTCGAGAACCGCGGCGGCGCCGGTGGCACGCTGGTGATGCCGGTGCTGCAGCAGGCCGCGCCCGATGGCTACGTGATCGCGCAGATGCCGCAGCCGGTGTTCCGCGCGCCCTGGATCCACAAGGTGCAGTGGGACCCGATCCGCGACACCACGCCCATCCTGCAGATCAGCGGCGTGACCTTCGGCATCGTCGTGGCCGCGGCCAGCCCGCTGCGCAGCCTGGACGACTTGTTCGCGCTGGCCAAGGACCAGCCGGGTGCTTTGACCGTGGCCACCAACGGCGTGGGCACCACGCCGCACGTGGTGATGGACGAGCTGTTCGCGCGCCGCGGCCTCAAGTACATCCACGTGCCCTACAAGGGCACGTCCGAGCAGATGCTGGCCGTGGCCAACGGCCAGGTGATGGTGGGCGTCAACAGCAATGGCTTCGCGCCCTTCGTCGACGGCGGCCAGCTTCGCCTGCTGGTGACGTTTGGCGAGCAGCGCACGCGGCGCTGGCCGCAGGTGCCCACGCTGCGCGAGCTGGGGCACGGCATCGTGGCTGCATCGCCTTACGGCTTGGCCGGGCCGCGCGGCCTGTCCAAGGAGGTGGTGCAGGTGCTGCACGACGCCTTCCGCAGCGCCATGCAGGACCCGGTGCACCTGGCCGAACTGGCAAAGTACGACCAGGAACTGGCCTATCTAAGCCCCGAGGATTACGGCCGCGCCATGCGCGAGGCCTATGCCAACGAACGCCGCACGGTAGAGCGCCTGGGCCTGGCGCGCCAGGGCGGCTGAACAAGAGGAGGAGACCATGAGCACCCTGCCCCACCCCGACCGCCTGCGCCGCCTGCTGGGCGTGCTGGAACATGGCCTGCTGGAGCGCGGCGCCGCCGTGCGCCTGTCATTGCTGGCCGCCCTGGCCGGCGAACACGTGCTGCTGATCGGCCCACCCGGCACGGCCAAGAGCGCGCTGGCGCGGCGCCTGCACGAGGCCTTTGCCGGCACGCGCTACTTCGAACGCCTGCTCACGCGCTTTTCCACGCCCGAAGAGCTGTTCGGCCCGCTCTCGCTCAAGTCACTGGAAGACGACCGCTACGAGCGCCTGATCGACGGCTTCCTGCCCACCGCCGGCATCGCCTTCCTGGACGAGGTGTTCAAGGCCAACTCGGCCATCCTCAATGCCTTGCTCACGCTGCTGAACGAGCGCGAGTTCGACAACGGCACGGCGCGCCTGCGCGTGCCGCTGGTGGCGGTGATCGCCGCCAGCAACGAGGTGCCAACGGATGAGGCGCTACAGGCCTTCTACGACCGCTTCCTGGTGCGCATCCCGGTGGCGCCCGTCAGCGACGACAGCTTCGCCGCGCTGCTGGCACTGGACCCCGCCGCCGCGCCGCCGCCCGACGCGCTGAGCCCCGCCGAATGCGCCACCGTGGCCAGGGCCGCCGCGCGCGTGGCGCTGGGGCCGGACTTCGTGGCCGGCTGCGTGGCGCTGCGTGCCTGGCTGGCGGCGCAGAAACTGCCCCTGTCCGACCGGCGCTGGCGCCAGATCGTCGGCCTGGCGCGCACCATGGCGGCCAGCGAAGGCCGCGACACGCTCGACGTGCTGGACCTGTGGCCGGTGCCCTATGTGGCCGCGTCCGGACCGCAGGCGGTGGCGGCGCTGCAGCAGTGGTTCGAGACCGAATGCCTGCAGCTGCCTCCGGCCGAAGCTCCGTGGCTGGAGCGCGCCGTGCAGGCCTTCGAAAAGCAGCTCGAGCTGGAACAGCGCCCGCCCGCCGAGGGCGGCGACGACGCCGCCGGCAAGCTGGCCCTGGCGCGCGCCATCGGCCTGGGCGAAGGCGGCGACGACCCCGAGCGCAGCAGCGCGCAGCGCGTGATCTCCGAGCACCTGGAAGCGCATCTGCGCCAGCGCTGGAGCCGCGTGCACATCGAGGCCCGCGTGGCCCAGGTCGAGGAAATCGGCGTCCAGGTCGAAGCCGCCGGCTCCGCCTTGGGCGAGCGCGCCGACGCGCTGCAGGCCGCGCTGGCGCAGCGCGTGTGGATGCCGCAGACGCTGCGAGACAGCTTGCTGTCGGCCTACGGGGTGGCGCTGCAGTTCCTGGCCGAGCGTGCCGTGCGCCTGAGCGCCACGCGCCAGGGCTTTGCCGAGCTGCCACTGGACGAAGACGCACCGGCCGATGCGGTGCCGGCTCCGATGAGGCCGGAGATGCAGGCCGCCTGAAGGCCGCCTGAACGCGACGCCAAGCGCCATGCAATCGCTGGACGCCCCCTACGACCGGCTGGAGCCGTTGCCGCGCGGCACCTGGCTGCAAACGCTCACCGCCGCCGTGGGCGGGCGCGAGGCCCGGCTGGACCACGTGGCCCTGTGGCTGCAGGCGCTGGACGCCGGCCGCCTGCCCGAGGCCACAGCCGACCTCGGCGACGCCGAAGCCAGCCAGCCGCTGCGCCAGGTGGTGGGCGAGCTGGGCCTGCCGTCCCTCGCCAAAGGCATGCCGGCCCTGGCCGAGCAGATCCTGCGCACCGCGCTGTGGCACTGGGACCGCATCGTCGCGCTGCAGCCGCGCCAGACGCGCGAGCAGGCCATCCAGACGGTGACGCAGGAGTTCCGCGAAGCCTGGCAGATCGAGACCGCCGGGCTGGACGCCGAACTGGTGCTGCTGCGCGAACTGGTGGGCGGCGAGCACCTGCGCTGGGACCAGTTGCGCGGCCAGCTGCGGTCACGCGAATGGCTGGCAGCGCGCCGCGCCGCCGACCGGCTGGCCGAAATGCCCGAGCTGATGGCGCTGCTGCAGCGCCTGGGCCGGCGCGAGTACAGCGTGCGCCGCGAGGCCCTGCCCACGCCCGACGAGCCGCTGCCCGACCAGCGCGTGCCGCTGCGCCCGGTGGAAACGCTGCTGGCCGGCGCGCCGGGTGAGATCACCGGCATCCGGCTCGATTCACGCCTGGAACACATGCTGCCCAGCGAGGCCATGGGCCTGCGCCACCCCATCCTGCGCCGGCTGTGGCGCGCGCGCCAGGCCGAAGGCCGGCTGCTGGCGCACGACACCACGGCCGTGGTCATCGACTGGCGGCCCGACCCCGACGGCCGCCCGCAGGACGGCGCACGCACGCCGCGCCAGCAGGCGCTGGAGCGCGGGCCCATCGTGTTGTGCCTGGACACCTCGGGCTCGATGGGCGGCGCGCCCGAGAACGTGGCCAAGGCCGTGGCCATCGCCGCGCTGCGCATGGCGCAGCAGACGCGGCGCGGCTGCCGGCTGATCGCCTTCGGCGGCGCCGGCGAGATCGTCGAGCACGACCTGGCCCGCGAAGGTCTGCCCGCGCTGCTGCGCCTGATGGGCCAGTCCTTCGACGGCGGCACCGACGTCCAGACGCCGATCGAGCGCGCTGTGGACCTCGTGCACGAGTCGGCCTGGACCGGGGCCGACCTGCTGATCGTCAGCGACGGCGAATTCGGCTGCATGCGCAGCACGCTGGACCGCCTGGAGGCGGCGCGCCGCGACCTGGGCCTGTTCGTGCAGGGCATGCTCATCGGCGACCGTGAGACCCTGGGCCTGCTCGACGTCTGCGACGCCATCCACTGGGTGCGCGACTGGCGCCGCCATGCCGACGAAGGCGCGCCACACGTCGACCGCAAGGGCGCCAGCCCGGTGCACAGCAAGAGCCTGACGCAGCTGTACTTTCCCAACGCGCTGTCGCCCTTTGCGTCACGCCACCGCGGGGCGAGCGACAACGCGCCGACCGGCGGCCTCTGGACCCCCCCCACCCCGCCATGACCCCGCCCACCGCCCCCGACGGCCACGAGGCCGACACGCTGGCGCTGCTGCGCCTGGCCTTTGCCCGCCCCGCCCTGGCTGGCCTTGTGCCGCGGGTGAAGGCGGTGCACCTGCCGCCGCCGCGGCCGGCCGAATCGATGGCCGGCGAATCCTGCGCGGTAGAACTCGAAGGCGGCGCCATCGGCCTGAGCTACGTGCTTCAAGGCCATACGCTGGAGGACCTGCAGCAGGCCGCGCCGGCTTGCGCAGGCGTGGATGCGCTGCACCTGGCGGCCGGCTACCTGGCCGGCACGGCGGCGCGCTACGGCGCCTCGCGCACGCTGGGCTTTGCCGCGGTCAACGCGCTCACCGCCTGGATCTTTGCGCGCGCCGGCTTCAGCCCGCCCGACGCCGGCGATTCGCTGGCCGCGATCGACCCGCAGCCGGGCGAGCGCATCGGCATGATCGGCTGGTTTCCGCCGCTGGTGCCGCGCATCGTGGCCGCCGGTGCAACGCTGGTGGTGATCGAGATGCGCGCAGACCTGGTGGGCTTGCGCGAAGGCGTCACCGTCACCCACGACGCCGCGGCGCTGGGGCCGTGCACCAAGGTGCTGTCCACCGGCACGCTGCTGCTCAACGGCACGCTGGGTCGAATGCTGGCGGCAGCACCCTTGGCCACGCGCTTCGCGCTGGTGGGCCCCAGCGCCGGCAGCCTGCCCGACCCGCTGTTCGCACGCCGCGTCACCGACCTGGGCGGCAGCTGGATCGAGGACGGCCCGGCCTTCATCGAGACCCTGAAGGCCGGCGCCAAGCGCCAGGATTCGGCGCGCAAGTTCGCGCTGCGCGCGGCCGACTACCCCGGCTTGCCGGCGCTGCTGGATCGCTTGTAGCCCGGGCGCCAGTGGCGCAGCGACTTGGGCGCGTGCGCCGACAGCGACGACAGCACCACCAGCGCCCAGAACAGGTGGCGTTCGCCGCCGTTGCCCCAGGCCAGCCAGGCGCTGGCGGCCAGCTTGAACAGCACCACGGCGCCGGCCAGTTCCAGCAGGTTGATGCGCCGCGCCACCAGGTCCAGCGCCAGCAGCGCCAGGCCGCTGGCCAGCAGCACCCAGCCGGAGCCGTGGCGCGACACGGGCGCACCCATCAGGGCGGCGCCCAGCACCATCACCGCCATCAGGTGGATGGTGCGCAAGGCCAGCGACAGCGCTCGCTCCCAGGCGGGGCTGCGCGGGTGGCGGCCGGTGTCGGCGGGTGGAGGCATGGTCGGTGCGACAGTGGCTGCGAAGGGCCGCAGTGTCGCACCGCCCGCGGCTTGATCGCCCGGCTTCAGTCGCCCAGCGTCATGCGCAGGCCGACCCACCAGGTGCGCGGCGCGCCCGGGGCGTAGAAGGTCGAGTGGCGCAGCGGCTGGTCGCCGTTGGCATCGGCCGCGAAGGGACGGGCGACGAAGTTGCCGTTGGTGTCGAAGCCGGCCGGGCCCAGTTGCGCGGCGGTGCTGTAGTCGCGGTCCAGCAGGTTGTCGACCTTGGCGAAGAGCGTGAGGCCTGGCTTGAGCTTCCAGCTGGCGTCGAGGTTCATCACCGCGTAGCCGGGGTTGCGGCCCTCGCCCAGGTAGAACTGGCCGTCGCTCTGGTGGCGGTTGTTCTCGTTGCCGCGCGCAATGCTGCTGCCCACGGCCGCGATGTCCAGGCCGAGCTGCAGGCCGGTCGCCAGTGGCATCTCCACGAAGAACTTGGCCATCTGGCGCGGCACCAGCGGCAGGCGGTCGCCGCTGGCGATGGCGATGCTGCCCTCCACACCCGGGAAGCCACCCAGCGCCGCGTCGTTGCTGCTGTTGGAGCCGCCGTTCACCCGTTCGGCGCTGCGGAAGGTGGCGTCCAGCCACGTGTAGTTGAAGCCCAGCGTGGCGCTGCCCACGCGCGCGGTGACGCCGGCCTCCAGGCCCTGGCGGCGGGTGCGGCCGAAGTTGCGGAAGTAGCCGAAGCCGGCGGCGTTGTCGGCCACGAACAGGATGTCGTCGCGGTTGTCGGCGCGAAACAGGCTAAGGTTCCAGCGCAGCGGCCCGTTCAGGCCGCGCAGGCCGGCCTCGAAGGTGGTGGTGACCACCTGGGCCAGCGGCGGGTCGCCGGCCATGGCGTTGGGCAGCTTGCAGGGGTTGTCGGGGTCGGCACAGCCCAGCTCGATGGCCGACGGCGCGCGGCTGCCCTGGTTGACGCCGACGTAGGCGTTCAAGCCGGGGCGCAGGTCGCTGGTCAGGCCCAGCGCCGGGTTGAAGCGGGCGAAGCGCTGGTCGCTGTCCAGCGAGCCCGGGCCTGCGCCGGGGATGATGGCGTCGCGGTTGCGCACCGCGACGCGGTTGTAGCGGCCCGACAGCGTCAAGTAGGTGCGCGGCGCCAGCTGCAGCGTGTCGCTGGCAAAGCCGCTCCAGATGCGCGTGCGCGCGCCCAGGTCCACGCGCGTGTCGAAGGGCTCACCGTCGACCACGCCGCCGCTCACGCCATCACCGAAGGCGCCCACGCCGACGATGCTGCGGTCGGGGGCCAGGTAGCCCAGCTCGCTGCCCTGGGTGAAGTGCGCCTGGCTGGCGTCGTAGGCCATGCCCACCACGAACTGGTGCGCCAGGCTGCCCCACTGGCCGCGCCCGTCCAGCTGCAGGCCGAAGCCTCGTTGAGACTGGCGCGTGTGCGACTGGTTGATGACGCCGTTGCACTTCTCGCCCGGCTCGTCCACCAGCAGCGCGTTGGCGATGCAGCGCCATTTGGGGAAGGGCGTGTTGGCGGCGGTCTCGGGCACCGTGGGCAGGCCGGTGAAGCCGGTGGCGGTGAGTGCATCGCGCTCGTCCACGTTGGGGTCGTACACCGCCTCTTCGAGCGCGTCGTCGTTGATGTCGCCGTTGTAGGTGCGGCTGGAGATGCGCCGCAGGTAGACGTTGCCCGAGACATTGAGGCCTTCGCGCAGGCGTTGGCTCAGGGCCAGGTTGAGCAGGCCCGAGCGGTTGCTGGTGATGTCGGGCTGGGTGTAGATGCTGCTGCGGTCGACGGCCAGCAGGCCGGCCTCCTGCATGCCGTTGCCGTTGAGGCGGCTGGCGGCCAGCGCGGCGCTCAGCGCCCAGCGCAATTCGCCCTGGCGCCCGCCCAGCTTGCCGAACAGCTGGCTCACGGTGCTGGGCGAATTGACGCGCCAGCCGCGCTCGTGCAGGGCCTGCCCGGTGACGAAGCCATGCAGCGCGCCGCTGCCGCCGCCGGCCTGGAATTCGAGCGCCGTGCGGCCGAAGGCGCCGGCCAGCAACTGCCCCGCGATGCCCGGATCGCTGACCCCGTCCTTGGTGCGCACCGACAGCGCGCCGCCCAGGGTGTTGAGGCCGAACAGCGGGTTGGAGCCGGGCATCAGCGCCATGTCGGCGATGGCCGACTTGGGGATCAGCTCCCAGCTGACGGTGTCGCCGAAAGGCTGGTTCAGGCGCATGCCATCCACATAGACCGACAGGCCTTGCGCCGTGCCCAGCAGCGGCGAAGCGGTGAAGCCGCGGAAGTTGAGGTCGGGCTGGAAGGCGTTGCCCTGGATCTCGTTGAAGTGCACGCTGCCCAGGCGCCGGTTGATCGCGCTGGCCAGGTCGGCCGAGGACTCGAGCGCACCCAGGGGCAGCTTCTGCACGTTGCCGGCCACGCGGTCCAATGGCAGCTCCAGGCCGGGCAAGGGGCTGGCGCCGACGATCTCGACGCGCTGCTCGGCCTGGGCCAGCGCGGCGTGCGGGCCGCCGGCCATGAGCGCCAGCAGCGCCAGGGCCAGCGCAGACGGGGGCGAAAGGGGTTGTGGATGCACGGGCTGTCTCCTCGCTTGTAGGTGTTGTGGGTACAGCGGACTTTCCTGCAGGAACCGCGCCGCGGCATCGGGAAAGCCTCCCGATCGTTGCAGGTCAAACCCGCAGTCAGGGCGTGAACAGCCGGTGCGCCTGGGCGTAGCGCAGCAGTTCCATGGCGCTGGCCACGCCCAGCCGCTGGCGGATGCGCGTCTGGTGGTTGGACACGGTCTTGGGGCTCATGTGCAGGCGCTGCGCGATGGCCTCGATGTTCAGGCCGTCGAGCAGCGCGCGCAGCACTTCCAGTTCGCGCACGCTCAGGCTGGCGTGCGGCGGCTGCGCCACCGGTTGGGCCAGGGCGCGCTCGAGGTCGGGCGACAGCACGCGCTCTTCGCCCGCGGCCACGCGCTGCACGGCCTGCACCAACACTTCAGGCGCACTGCTCTTGGTGACGTAGCCGGCAGCGCCGGCCTGCAGCGCACGCGCCACCAGCGCCGGCTGCTCGTGCATGCTGAACACCAGCACGCGCAGCGCGGGCCAGCGCAGCGCCACGCGGCGTATCAGGTCCAGGCCGCCGCGGCCGGGCATGCTCAGATCCAGCACCAGCAGGTCGGCGGCGGCGCCGATCGGGCCTTTGCCCAGCGCCGCGTAGGCCTCGTCGGCATCGGCGCATTCGCCCACCACGTGCAGACCGGCCTCGTCGTCCAGCAGGCGGCGGTAGCCGGCACGCACCACGGCGTGGTCGTCGACCAGCAGCACGCGGCAGGGCGGCGCGTTCATGCGGCTTGGGCCAGCGGCACAGCCGGCCATTCAAACTCGGCGGCGACGCGCGTGCCGGTGGGCGCCACAGCCTCGACCTGCAGGTTGCCGCCGCAGGCCCAGGCACGCTCGCGCATGCCGGCCAGGCCGTGGCCTCGGGTCGCGGCGCCGTCGGTGCTCTCGCCCAGGCCGACGCCGTCGTCGCTGACCGACCAGCGCAGGCGCAGCGGCCGGCCTGCGCCATCCAGTTGCACGTCCAGCGCAAGCCTGGCGCTGCGGGCCTGCGCGTGACGGGCCACGTTGGTCAGCGCCTCCTGGCTCATGCGGAACAGCGCCTGCGCCAGCACCCGCGGCAACGCTGCCTGCGCCGGCCAGTCGCAGGGCCGGCCCTGTGCATCCTGCGCCTGCAGCGCAACATCCACCTGCAACGCGCCACCGCCGGCCTGCTGCCAGGCAGTGGCCAGCGGCTGCAGGCGCAGCACCAGGCGCCCGAGCGTGTCCTGGTCGGTGCCTTCATCGGCGCTGCCGGCAAAGGGCTGCAGGCGTTCGAGCAGGGCGCGCACTTCCTGCTGCATGGCCTGGGCATGCTCGGCCATGCCCTGCACCACCGCGGCCAGCGCGGCATCGGCCTGCACGCGGCGCAACAGCCAGGCGGCGTCGACGCGCAGTGCGGTCAGGCGCTGGCCCAGCTCGTCGTGCAGTTCTCGCGCCAGGTGCTGGCGCTCGTCCTCCTGCAGCGTCAGCACCTTCTGCGCCAGTTCGCGGCGCTCGTGCTGCGCCTGCTGCAGCTGCAGCGCCAGGTGGCGCAGCGCGGCGGCCAGTTGCTCCAGTTCGCGCACCGGCATGGTCCGCAGCGCGTGCAGCGCGGCCAGGTCGTCGCGGCCGATGCCGGAGATGGCGGCCAGCAGTTCGTCCAGCGGGCGCAGCGCGTGCGCGATGTTGCGCTGCATGGCGGCCAGCAATGCGGCAATGCACAGCAGCAGCAGCGCCAGCGTGCCGGCCAGGTTGGCCAGCGCCTCGTGGCCTTCGCTGGCGCGCGAGGGCCGCAGTTCCACCTGCCAGGCGCCGCCCGCAGGCCGGGGCACGCTCCAGGCGGCGTGGCGCGCGTCGCTGCGCCACAGCCAGCGCAGGCCGGGGAGCCAGGCCAGGCCGCTGGGCGCGGCATCGGGTGCGGAAGCCAGCAGCTCGCGGCCCTGGGCGTCGGTGACGCGCAGCTGCAGGTGGCGCAGGTCGGCAGCGGCCAGCCGCGTGCGCAGACCGGCCAGGGCCTTTTCGTCGTCCTGGCCCGCGGCCTGGCCCAGCCCGGCCATCAGCTGCGCCAGGGCCATGGCGGCGTCGACCTCTTCCTCGATCTCGGCGCTGGCCCGGCCCAGCCCCAGCACCGCGGCCAGCACCAGCACGGCCGCGCCCAGCCACAGCGCGCGCTGCATCACCTGGCGCTGCAGGTCGCGCGGAGGGCGGGCGCCGGGCATGGGTTCGGGCGGGGTCATGCGCGTTGTGGTTCTCCAGCAGCAGGAACGGGGCCGCAAGGGCCCCGTCGAATGTCAGCCGCCCGCGGCGAGCCGCGGGTTCAGAACGCTCACTTCAGCAGCTTGAACACCCACATGCTGCCGCCCTGCTCGAGGAAGCTGACCTTCTTGGCCACGTCGCCACCCCACAGCGGCACCGCACCGCCCCAGCCCGAGGCCACGCCGATGTACTGCTCGCCGTCCTGCACCCAGGTGACCGGGGGCGCGACCACGCCCGAGCCGGTCTGGAACTTCCAGACCACCTTGCCGGTCTTGGCGTCGGCGGCCTGCAGGTAGCCTTCGGGTGTGCCCCAGAAGACCAGGTTGCCGCCGGTGGTGAGCACGCCACCCCACAGCGGCGCGTTGTTGGTCACTTCCCAGGCGATCTTGCCGGTCTTGGGGTCGATGGCGCGCAACGCGCCGATGGGGCCGTCGCCCAGGGTCTTGATGGTGAAGCCGGCGCCCATGTAGGCCGCGCCCTTCTTGTAGGTGACCGGCTCGTTCCAGATCTCCATGCCCCATTCGTTGCTGGGCACGTAGAACATCTTGGTGTCGGGCGAGTAGGCCATCGGCATCTGGTTCTTGCCACCCAGGAAACTGGGTGCCGCGAACACCGTCTTGCCCTGCTTGCCGTCGGTGCCCGCGGTGGGGTCGCCGGGGCGGTTCTCGGGCACGAAGTTCGGGCGCCCCGTCTTCAGGTCGATGCCGGTGGCCCAGGTCACCTTCTTGACGAAGGGGAAGGCGTTGACCAGCTGCCCGGTCTTGGCGTCGTTGACGTAGAAGAAGCCATTGCGGTCGGCCTTGCCGCCCAGGACACGGCCGCCGTCGTCGTAGGTGACGAATTCGTTGACGCCGTCGAAGTCCCAGCCGTCGTTGGGCGTGTTCTGGTAGTGCCAGACGATCTGGCCGGTCTTCAGGTCTATGGCCACCGTGGCGCAGCTGAACAGGTTGTCGCCCTTGCGCAGGTGGCTGTTCCAGGGCGCCGGGTTGCCGGTGCCGAAGTAGGCCAGGCCGGTCTTGGCGTTGTAGCTGCCGCCCAGCCAGGTGGCCGCGCCTCCGGTCTTCCAGAGCTCGCCCGGCCAGCTCTTGCCGGTGCTGCCGGAGACGCCGTTTTCGGTCTTGTTGCCGTTGGCGTCGTACTTGTAGCCCATGTGGCCTTCGACCGTGGGGCGCGTCCAGACCAGCGCGCCGGTCTTGGGGTTGCGCGCCTCGACGCGGCCGACGACGCCAAACTCGCCGCCCGACACGCCGGTGACCAGCAGGCCTTCGGCGATCAGCGGCGCGGCCGTGGCCGAGTAGCCTTCGGCGTAGTTGTCGATCTTCTCTTTCCAGACCACCTCGCCGGTGTCCTGGTTCAGCGCCACCAGCTGCGCGTCCAGCGTGGCGAAGATCACCAGGTTGTCGTAGAGCGCGGCGCCGCGGTTGATGACGTCGCAGCAGGGCATGATGCCCTCGGGCAGGCGGTGCTCGTACTTCCACAGCTTGGTGCCGGTCTTGGCGTCGAGCGCGAAGATGCGCGAGTACGACGCGGTGACGAACATCTTGCCCTTGTGGATGAGCGGCTGCGACTGTTGGCCGCGCTGCTTCTCGCCGCCGAAGCTGAAGCTCCATGCCGGCACCAGCCGGCCGATATTGGCCGGGGTGATCTGCTTGAGCGGCGAATAGCGCTGGCCTTGCGTGCCCAGGCCCCAGCTCAGGATGTCGCCCGTCGTGGCGGCATCGTCCTGGATCATCTTGTCGGTGACCGCAGCGTGGACCGCGGTCGAGGCCAGAGCCGCGCTGATGAGCAGGCTCAGTATCCGGTAATGCATGTGTTCTCCTCCAGCCATGACCGCCGACACCCGCGCCGACAGTTCTGCAATTCATTCTGCAACCCGCGTGCCAGGTCTGTCACAGCCCTGCAGCGCCTTTGCGGCCGGGGTTTTCCCGGGGCGGCTGTCACAGGCTTGCACAGGCCGGCCGCAGTGGCGCGCCAGGCCGCACAGGCGGCGCCGACCTATGCACGGCACAACATATCGCCAAGCACGAGCACTCGCCCCAGAATCCGCCCCCGCCCGCTGCGGGGCCGCCGAACGCCCCGCGACACCTTGCTGCCCGCCGCGCACACCACCCCTTGTCCACCCTCCAGGAAAGCCTTGCCACCGCCGTCGGCCTGGTGCTGCAGGCCGAGCCGCGCCTGCTGCAGACCGTGGTGCTGTCGCTGCAGGTCAGCGGCAGCGCCAGCCTGGCGGGCTCGATCATCGGCCTGGCGCTGGGCGCCTGGCTGGCGGTGAGCCGCTTTCGCGGGCAGCGCGCCGTGGTGGGCCTGCTCAACACGCTCCTGGCCATGCCTTCGGTGGTGGTGGGTCTGCTGGTCTACCTGCTGCTGTCGCGCCAGGGGCCGCTGGGCGACTGGGGCATCCTGTTCACGCCCACGGCCATGGTCATCGCGCAAAGCCTGCTGGTGGTGCCGCTGGTGGCCGCTCTAGGCCGGCGCCTGCTGCTGTCGGCGCTGGCCGAGGGCGGTGACCAGCTGCGCTCGCTGGGCGCGGGTGCCACGGCCACCGCGCTGCTGCTGCTGCTGCACGAGCGCTACAGCGTGCTCACCGTGCTGCTCACCGCCTTCGGCCGGGCCATTGCCGAAGTGGGCGCGGTGATGATCGTGGGCGGCAACATCGACGGCGTGACGCGCGTGATGACCACCAGCATCGCGCTGGAGACCAGCAAGGGCGACCTGCCGCTGGCTCTGGCCCTGGGCCTGGTGCTGCTGGCCGTGGTGGGCTTGCTGAACGCGGCCATCGGCCTGGTGCAGCTGCGCAGCGGGCGCCAGAACGAGATGGCGATCTGAGCGTGAACGCACCGCTGATCAGGCTGCAGGGCGCCAGCGTGCGCTTCGGCGCCACGCTGGCGCTGGACGGCATAGACCTCACGCTGCAACGCGGTGACCGCCTGGCGCTGGTCGGCGCCAACGGCTCGGGCAAGACCACGCTGCTGCGCCTGCTGCACGGCCTGCTGGCCTGCGAAGGCCAGCGCGTCGAGACGACCCTGATGCCCGAGGCGCGGCGCGCGCGCGGCGCCATGGTCTTCCAGCACCCCTTTCTGCTGGACGTGACGGTGCTGTGGAACCTGCGCCTGGCCTTGTGGCTGCAGGGTGTGGCGCCGGGCGAATGCACGGCGCGCTGCCACGCAGCGCTCGAGCGCGTGGGCCTGGCCAGCCTGGCCGGGCGCCGCGCGCGCGCGCTGTCGGGCGGCCAGCAGCAGCGCCTGGCACTGGCACGCGCCTGGGCGCTGCGCCCGGACATCCTGTTCCTGGACGAGCCCACGGCCAGCCTGGACCCCAGCGCCAAGCGCGAGGTCGAGGCGCTGATCACCGAGTTCGCCGCCGACGGCATCACCCTCGTGCTGAGCACCCACAACCTGGGCCAGGTCAAGCGCCTGGCCACGCGCGCCGTCTACCTGGAAGCCGGCCGGCTGATCACCGACCTGCCCGTGGACGCCTTCTTCGGCAGCACCGATCTGCCGCTGCAGGCACGCCAGTTCCTGCGCGGCGAGCTGCCCTGGACGACCTGAAAGCGCGGCACAGCCACCTCGAAAACGGGGCCCTTGCCCGCACCCGTGCCAGGCTGGAACACACTCGCCGCCCGACCCCTGGCGATTGCGGGTTATGCCTAGGTATCGCGCAGCCCCTGCTATGAACATCATTTCCTATCCCGCCGCAGGCTAGAGACAGGCTGCGCGTGGACCACCCCGAACCCGTTTGTCGCCACCGGAGAACCACCGCCATGCAGAAAAGCCTGCATATCAATGCCGAGAAGTGCACCGGCTGCCTACAGTGCGAGATGGCCTGTTCTTTCGAGAACTACGGCGTCATGGCACCGGCACGTTCGCGCATCAAGGTTTTTGATTTCCATCACACCGGCCGCAAGGTGCCCTACACCTGCACGCAGTGCGACGAGGCCTGGTGCCTGCACGCCTGCCCGGTCGAGGCCATCTCGGTCGACAAGGGCACCGGCGCCAAGGTCGTGAATGACGCCACCTGCGTGGGCTGCAAGGTCTGCACCATCAGCTGCCCCTTCGGCACCATCAACTACGTGCAGGAAACCGGCAAGGTCCAGAAGTGCGACCTGTGCGGCGGCGACCCCGCCTGCGCCACCGCCTGCCCCACCGGCGCCATCACCTACATCGACGCCAACTGGACCGGCCTGGACAAGATGCAGGCCTGGGCCGCCAAGCTCGGCAACCAACAAGCCGCGGCTTAAGGAGTACAGAACATGTCCTGGGCAGGAAAAATCCTCCGCGTCAATCTCAGCGCCGGCACCGTCACCTCCGAGCCGCTCAACATGGCTTGGGCCAAGGATTACCTGGGCTCGCGCGGCCTGGCTACCAAGTACCTGGTCGAGGAAATCGACCCCAAGATCGACCCGCTGTCGGCGGCCAACAAGATCATCTGGGCCACCGGCCCGCTGACCGGCACCATGGCCTCCACCGGCGGCCGCTACACCGTGGTCACCAAGGGCCCGCTGACCGGCGCCATCGCCTGCAGCAACTCCGGCGGCTACTGGGGCGCCGAGCTCAAGATGGCCGGCTGGGACATGGTCATCTTCGAGGGCGTTTCGCCCAAGCCGGTGTACCTGCTGATCCAGGACGACGTGGCCGAACTGCGCGACGCAGCACACCTGTGGGGCCAGAGCGTCTGGAAGACCGAAGAAGCGCTGAAGAAGGCCCACCAGGACCCGCAGATGCGCGTCTCCAGCATCGGCGGCGCGGGTGAGAACCAGGTGCTGTTCGCCGCCGTCGTCAACGACCTGCACCGCGCCGCTGGCCGCTCGGGCGTGGGCGCCGTGATGGGCAGCAAGAACCTCAAGGCGGTGGCCGTACGCGGCACCAAGGGCGTGGGCAACTTCGTCGACGCCAAGGAGTTCATGAAGGTCACCTTCGAGAAGAAGAAGATCTTGGCCGAGAACGGCGTCACCGGCCAGGGCCTGCCGACCTACGGCACCCAGGTGCTGATGAACGTCATCAACGAGATCGGCGCGCTGCCCACCCGCAACCACCGCGACAGCCAGTTCGAGAACGCCAAGGACATCTCGGCCGAGGCCATGGCCACGCCACGCGCCACCGACGGCAAGAAGCCGCTGGTCACCAACCAGGCCTGCTTCGGCTGCACCATCGCCTGTGGTCGCATCCAGAAGATGGACCAGGGTCACTTCACGGTGTCCACCAAGCCCGAATACTGGGGCGCCTCGGGCGGCCTGGAATACGAAGCCGCGTGGGCCCTGGGCGCGGCCAACGGCGTCAAGGACCTGGAAGCGCTGCAGTACGCCAACATGCTGTGCAACGAGCACGGCATGGACCCGATCTCCTTCGGCGCCACCATCGGCGCGGTGATGGAGCTCTACGAGATGGGCGTGCTCACGAAAGAGCAGCTGGGCATCGACGCCAAGTTCGGCTCGGCGCAGGCGCTGGCGCACTTTGTCGAGATCACGGCCAAGGGCGAAGGCTTCGGCAAGGAAATCGGCCAGGGCTCGGCGCGGCTGTGCAAGAAGTACGGCCACCCCGGCCTGAGCATGACCGTCAAGGGCCAGGAGTTCCCGGCCTACGACGCGCGCGGCATCCAGGGCATGGGCCTGACCTACGCCACCAGCAACCGCGGCGCCTGCCACCTGCGCAGCTACACCGTGGCGTCCGAGGTCCTGGGCATTCCGGTCAAGACCGATCCGCTCACGGCCGAGGGCAAGCCCGAACTCGTGATCGCCTTCCAGGACGCCACCGCGGCCTTCGACTCGGCCGGCATCTGCATCTTCACCAGCTTTGCCTGGGGCCTGGCCGACGTGGCGCCGCAGGTGGCCGCGGCCTGCGGGCCCGAGTTCACGCTCGAGAACATGGCCAAGATCGGCGAGCGCATCTGGAACATGGAACGCGACTTCAACAACCGCGCCGGCTTCACCGCCAAGGACGACAGCCTGCCGCCGCGCCTGCTGAACGAGCCCTCGAAGACCGGCCCGGCCAAGGGACTGGTGAGCAAGCTGCCCGAGATGCTGCCAAAGTACTATGCCGCCCGCGGCTGGGACGCCGACGGCCAGCTCAAGGCCGACACGCGCGAGCGACTGGGTCTCTAAGACAATCCCCGTCGATCCGATCATCAAGGCGGTTCTCGGACCGCCTTGTCACTTGTGGAGCCCGCCATGCATCACCTCATCCTGGGCGCCGGTCCGGCCGGCGTCATCGCCGCCGAAACCCTGCGCAAGCACGCCCCCGCCGACACCATCACCGTGATCGGCGACGAGCCCGAGAAGCCGTACTCGCGCATGGCCATCCCCTACCTGCTCAACGGCAGCGTGGGCGAAGAAGGCACGCACATCCGCCATGGCGTCGACCACTACGCGCAGCAACGCATCACCATGCTGCGCGGCCGCGTCGCCACGGTGGACGTAAAGGCGCGCAGCGTGACGCTGGAGGACGGGACCAAGCTGCCCTTCGACCGGCTGCTCATCTGCACCGGCTCTTCACCGGCCACGCCGCCCATCCCGGGCATCAACGGCCCGGGCGTGCACCCCTGCTGGACGCTGGCCGACGCGCGCGAGATCCAGCGCCTGGCCCAGCCCGGCGCGCGCGTGGTGCAGATGGGCGCTGGCTTCATCGGCTGCATCATCCTCGAGGCCCTGGCCTCGCGCGGCGTCAAGCTCACCGTGGTGGAGATGGGCGACCGCATGGTGCCGCGCATGATGGGCCCGGTGGCCGGCACCATGATCAAGGAGTGGTGCGAAAGCAAGGGCGTGACGGTCTACACCGCCACCCGCGTCGAGGCCATAGAGCGCGACGCCAGCACGGTGCTGGGCGTGCGCCTGTCCAACGGCCAGACGCTGCAGGCCGACCTGGTGATCAGCGCCACCGGCGTGCGCCCGAACATCGGCTTCCTGCAGGATTCGGGCATCCTGTGCCTGCAAGGCGTGCTCACCGACGAACACCTGCAGACCAACGTGCCCGGCATCTACGCCGCGGGCGATTGCGCCGAGGCCTTCGACAAGATCAGCGGCCGCACCATCGTCAGCGCCATCCAGCCCAATGCGTCCGACCAGGCGCGCGTGGCCGCACTCAACATGCTGGGCCGCAGCACCGACCTGCCGGGCGTCACCCAGATCAACGTGCTCGACACCCTGGGCCTGATCTCGGCCAGCTTCGGCAAGTGGGACGGCGTGCCCGGCGGCGAACATGTCGAGACCACCGATCGCGCCGCCGGCCGCCACCTGAGCCTGCAGTTCGACGGCGACCGCCTGATCGGCTGCAACGCCATCGGCTGGACCCAGCACGTGGGCGCGATGCGCGGGCTGGTCGAAGGCCAGGTGCGCCTGGGCGAGTGGAAGGACAAGCTGCTGCGCGACCCCACGCTGCTGATGGAGGCCTACCTGGCCTGCACCCAGCGGCAGTCGGCCCGCTCGCACGTCTAGGCACGGCGCAGGCCCATGCAGATCACTTTCAAGCTGTACGCCAGTCTCACCGACTACCTGCCCGCGGCACACCGCCGAGCCAACCTGGTGCAGATCGACATCGCGCCCGACGCGACCATCGCCGACATCATCGCGCCGTTCTCGTTGCCCATGAAGA
The DNA here is from genome assembly GCA_022842305.1 of Rubrivivax sp. Lineage (GTDB taxonomy): Bacteria > Pseudomonadota > Gammaproteobacteria > Burkholderiales > Burkholderiaceae_C > Rubrivivax. The sequence continues at coordinate 9,824 of JALHPY010000028.1, read as the reverse complement.
TGGTGCACCTGGTGCTGATCAACGGCGTGTACGTGGCGCCCGAAGACCGCGCCACGCGCACCCTGGCCGAAGGCGACGTGCTGGCCATCTGGCCGCCCATTGCCGGCGGCTGACCTGGCACAGGCGGCTGGTGCGCGATGTTTCCACCCGGCGTGGCCGAGGCCTTCGAGCGCGAGTACGGCAGCACCGAGGGCGAATGGCTGCAAAGCCTGCCCGGTGCCGTGGCAGGCCACGCGCTGCAACTGGGCGCGGCGGGCCAGGCGCAGGTGAGCCTGGCCGATGGGTGCCTGCACTTGCGCTGGAGCGTGCTGCCGCCGCGCCAGATCGCGCTGATGCGCATGCCGCGGCTGCAGGTGGGCTTTCGCTTCGAGGGCGTGGACGCCGATGCCCGCCAGCGCTTCATGCGCTTCTTCGACCTCAGCCTCCAGCGCGGCGGCGGCTGAGCAAGCGCAAGGTCCACGCGCAGCCGCACTTGCACACTGTCGGCCAGGCCGTCGCGGCCCTCACATCCCCAGGAGACGCAGCATGAACTTCGTGATCATCGGTGCCGGCCCCGCCGGCGTGCGCGCGGCGGAAGCCCTGCGTGAGACGGCTCCTGTGGCCAGCATCACGCTGGTCAGCGGCGAGCCGGGCGAGCCCTACGCGCGCATGGCCATCCCCTACATCCTGAGCGGCGCCATCGGCGAAGACGGCGCGCGCCAGCGGCGCGAGCTGCACCACCTCGAGCATCTCGGCATCCGCTACCTCAACCGGCGTGCGCTCAAGGTGCAGGCCCAGGGCGCCGCGGGCGGCCGGGTCGAGCTGGACGACGGCAGCAGCCTCGACTACGACCGCCTGCTGGTGGCCACCGGCTCGTCGCCGCAAATGCCCCCCATCCCCGGCACCGACCTCGACGGCGTGATGAGCTGCTGGACGCTGGAAGACGCGCGCCGCATCGCCGCACTGCTGAAGCCCGGCGCGCGCGTGGTGATGCTGGGCGCAGGCTTCGTGGCCGGCGTGATCATGAAGTCGCTGGTGGGCAGCGGCGCGCGGCTGTCGGTGGTGGCCGGGCGCTCGGGGCAGATCCTGCGCTCGATGATGACGCCCAAGGGCAGCGCCATCCTGCAGCACTGGCTCGAAAGCCGCGGCGTCGACGTCATCACCACCGGCCGCACCCTGCGCATCGAGCCCGGGCCGCGGCTGGTGATGGACACGCGCAGCATCGATGCCGACCTCATCATCCTGGCCACCGGCGTGCAGCCCAACGTGTCCTTCCTGGAAGGCACCGGCGCCGAGATCCGCAGCGGCGTGGTCATCGACGACCACATGCGCACCACCGTGCCCGGCATCTATGCCGCGGGCGACGTGGCGCAGGGCCGCGACTTCTCCACCGGTCAGTGGGTGGTGCACGCGCTGCAACCCACGGCCACCGAGCACGGCCGCATCGCCGCGCTCAACATGGCGGGGCAGGACGCGCCCTACCGCGGCAGCCTGAGCATGAACGTGCTCGACACCCTGGGCCTGATCTCGCACACCTTCGGCATCTGGGAGGGGGTGGAAGGCGGCGACGTGGCCGAGATGATCGACGCCGAGCACAGCCTGTACACGCGCCTGTGCTTCGACGGCGACCGGCTGGTGGGCGCCATCACCATCGGCCACCCGCAACACGTGGGCGCCATCCGCGGGCTGATCCAGTCGCGCCGCCACCTGGGCGAGTGGAAGGCCCGGCTGCAGCAGAACCCGCAGTTGCTGATGGAAGCGCTGGTCGATCTGAACCAGGCGTGACGCAGCGGCAGAGCCAGGCCAGCAGCGCGCGCGCGGCATGAAGAGCCGCGCCATCCAGCTGCACTACCAGTTCGGCGCCGGCAGCGGGCCCGCGCGCCAGGGCGGCGCCGAGGTCGACAACCCGCTGTTCGACTTGCTGTCGGCGCTGGCCGCTGCCGGCTCCATACAGCAGGCGGCGCGCGTGCTGGGGCTGTCCTACCGCCACCTGTGGGGGTCGCTCAAGTCCTGGGAAGATCAATTGGGCGAGCCGCTGGTGACCTGGGTGCGCGGCCAGCCGGCGCGGCTGACGCCCTTTGCCGAACGCCTGCTGTGGGCCGAGCGCCAGGCGCGCGTGCGCATGGCGCCGCACATCGAGGCGCTGCGCCACGAACTGGAACGCGTGCTGGACGAGGCGCTGGACGGCAGCCGCCAGGTGCTGCGCGTGGACGCCAGCCACGACCTGCTGCTGCCGCGGCTGCAGGCCCTGGCCATCGCGCAGCAGCGCCTGCACCTGGAATTGCGCTTCGCCGGCAGCCTGGACGCGCTGCGCTCACTGGCCGAGGGCCGCTGCCTGGTGGCCGGCTTCCACGTGCCGCTGCAACTGGACCGCACCCAGGTCTTCGCACACGCGCTGCGGCCGCTGCTCAAGCCCGGCCGGCACAAGCTGATCGCCGGCATGCAGCGGCGCCAGGGCCTGATCGTTGCGGCGGGCAACCCGCTGGGTTTGACGGGGCTGGCCGACGTGCTGCAGCGCAGCCTGCGCTGGGCCAGCCGCGAGCAGGGCTCGGGCACGCAGCTGCTGCTGGAACACCTGGGGGCGCAGGACGGCCTGGCCTTGTCGCGCCTGGCCGTGGCCACGGTCGAGAACAGCCACCTGGCCGTGGCCACGGCCGTGGCCAGCGGCGCGGCCGACGCCGGCCTGGGGCTGGAAGCGGCCGCGGCCGCCAGCGGGCTGGGCTTCGTGCCGATGGTCGAAGAAGCCTACTTCCTGGTGTGCCTGGCCGACGCGCTGGAGCAACCCGCGGTGCGCGCGCTGCGCGCGGCCCTGGCGTCCGACGACTGGCGCGCCGCGGTGCAGGCCGGCCCCGGCTACGCGCCGGCAGCGGACGCGGGCCAGGTCCTGTCGCTCACACGCGCCCTGCCCTGGTGGCAGTTCCGCAAGCCGCGGGCGGCGTGACGCATGCCCGCATGCGATCAATGACGTAGCAACGAGAAGCAACGAACGGCCTGTCGGCGAAGGTCGAACCCGGCCTCTCCAAGTCCTTGGCCTGGCGCTCAGCCGCCATTGGCCGTCATCACCTTTGATGACGGCACCCCGCCCGTGGACCAAACCGCAGGGCCTGGCACCTGGTGCAGGCTGTCGGCCGCCTGAGACAGCGCTGGGACGCGCCTGCGAGAGCGTGGGCCTTCGGGCTCCAGCCCCAGCGCCGCGACGCAGACCTGGGCACGGTACCCGGCCGCAGGCGGCTCGCAACAGAACGTGCGCAATCGTAGGGATGGCAGCACTGCACCTTGCGTTTCATGATCCGCCACCACCACCAGCGGGCGGAGACAGCAATGGCCGGCGACGTATTCATCTCGCATTCATCGACCGATGCCGGCAAGGCCGCTGAAATCTGCGCCGCGGTCGAGGCGGCGGGACGATCGTGCTGGATCGCGCCGCGCGACATGCGGGCGGGCAGGTCCTGGGGCGAGAACATCATCCACGCTCTCGACAGCTGCACGGTGCTGCTGCTGGTGCTGACCCAGCGTGCCAATGCATCGCGCCAGGTGCTGCGTGAAGTCGAACGCGCCGACGGCAAGGGCGCGCGCATCGTCACGCTGCGCCTGGACCCCATGCCGCTGAGCCCGACGCTCGAGTACTTCCTCAGCCTCGACCACTGGCTGGACGCCACGCGGCCGCCGCTGCAGCAGCACCTGCCGGCCCTGCTGAAGGCCTTGGAAACGTCAACCCTGGCGCCGCAGCGCGCGCGCCGGGCCGCTGCAGCGCAGCGCAGCGACCAGGAACTGCTGGCCGAGTTCGACGAACTCGCGCCTGACGACTGGAACCTTGCCCCGCGCAGCCGGGTAGGCCGCTTCTTCCAGCAATTGTTTGCCGACCGCTGAACCGCCTGAGTCCCTCACCCCCTTGACCCCAGTCGCCAGGAGAACGCCATGGACATCCCCTACAGCCCCAGCCTGGTGGGTGGCGCGGCACCATCGCCCGCCTCGGCTCCCACTGCGCGGGCCACGCCGCCGACGGCCGCCACGCCAGCCGCGCCCATCCGCGTCGACAAGAGCCTGCTGCAACGCGCCAAGGGCAACGAGCTTGAGGCCATCACGACGATGTTCAGGCAGTTCCTGTCGCCCGACGAGGAGATCTACTTCGCCGAGTACTGCGGCCAGACCGGGTTCTGGGTCTTTGGCACGCACAGCTTTGCCTGTCTGTCCGGTCGGCGGCTGGCATCGTTGCAGGTGGGCGGCTTCGGGCGGCTGCTGTACAACGACGGCTTCCTGGAACACGCCAACAGCGGCGTCGTGCACCAGCCGTCGTTGCTGAAGCTCTATCTCTGGGCCGTGTTTGCGGGCGTGTTCGGCCTGTTGGTGCTGGGCGCTTCGGTGGTGTTCGCCAGCACCCTGCTGACCGAGCCTGGCGGCTTGCTCGGCGGGCTGCTGGCCGCCTTGGCGGTGGCCCTGGGCTTGGGCGCCGGCCTGCTGACGGTGTACGGCACGATCCGGCTGTACCACAGCCTCAACAAGTGCGGCCTGATCTGGTGGATACGCGAAGGCATCTCGGTCTATGTCTTCACCAACCGCGGCAAGATGAACCGGGCCAACCACCTGTTCAGGCTGGCCTGCCAGGTGCGGGACGAACGCATGAAGCTCGTCGGCTCCAGCTCGAATTAGCCGGCTGCCATGCCTTCCACCCTGCCGCTGGTTGTGCAAGCTGCCCTGATGGCAGCGCAGCCACGGCCCGTGCAGGCCGGCCTGGGCCTGCCGACTCCTGGGCCTTGCTGGACGCCAAACAGGCCCGGCGTGCAGGACCCGTCTGCCCTTCGATGCCTGCCGGTGGCGCCAGCCAGCAGCAGGGCCGCTGCGCCACCAGCATCGCAGGACGATTCCAGGCCGGCAGGCGCCGAAGCACCAGCCCGCGGCGCAGGCCGAGCGCCGCAGGCGATGCTGGCAGCCAGCCTCGTGCTGGGCCTGGCGCTGAGCGTGCAACAAAGCGCCCGCCACCTGCCGGCGAACGTTTGGTTGGACGCCCTTCTCGAAGCGCCAGCCAGCGCCGACCCCGAAGCCGCGGCTGCAGCGGCGGAAGCGGCGGAAGCGGCAGCACAGTCAGCAGCCGCCGATGCGGCGCAGACAGCGACATCGAACGTTGCCGCGGCCACACCTGAAGCGCCAGATGCCGACGCGCTGGCCCTGGCGCTGAGCCGGGAACTCGAAGGCCTGCCCCTGGGCGAGGTTTCGGTGTCCGTGGATCCCGAAGGCCAGGTCGTGCTGAGCGGGAGCGTGAACGACCCGCACGCCAAGGCCAGGCTGCTGGAGGCCGCACAGCGACTGCTGCCCGACAGGCGAGTCCGCGATCTGGTTTTCGTGGTCGAGGAGTGAGCGCTTGTCAGAGGCCTTGCCCGAAGCCCGTCTGCGCCTGGCCTTGCTGCTGACGGCAGGGCTGACCCTGCTGGCTGGCTGCGCCACCCGCAGCCCGGCCCGTCCGCCTCAGCGGCCAGAACCGGCACCCGAACCGCCTGCAGCCCCCGCGCCGGCAGCGCCAGCCCTGCCGCCGCCGCCCTCACCCTCGCCACCGCCCATCCCCGCGCCAGCACCGGCGCGGCCCGAGCCGCGTCCCGTGCCGTCAGCCAGCCCGTCGACGTTTGAGCGCCAGACGGCCAACCGTGCCCAGGCCCTGCGCCGATTTCCTGTGGGGCAGGAGGCACGCGTCGAGCTCAGCGCCAGCACCTTGCGCCCGGCGGTGGCACCGCCTGGCGGCGTGGTCGTGGCCGAGTTGGCCTACACGGTGTTGCTGCCAGCTGCAGCGGGCCAGGTGGCCCTGAGTCTGCAGCGGCAACTGCGCATCGGCAGCGAAACCCTGCCGCTGTCGCGCAAGCAGGTGCTGCGCCCGCAAGGCAGTCATCTATCGCACTTGCGCCTGACGCTGCCCGCGGATCTGCCGCCTGGCACCTACACCCTGGTCACGACACTCCATGCGGCCGGTCAGCAGCGCAGCATCGAGGCCACGCTCACCGTGCGCTGATGCGCGCTGGCAGGTCAGCCAAGAGCAGTCCGCAGACCCAGGCCTTCGATCCGGAAACGCACGCGAGCAGCAGTCCGAGTGCTGCGCGCAGGAAGCAGCCATCGGGGATCCCTCCTGCGTTCGATTGCGCACAGACTGCACGGCACCCGGAACCCATGATGGCCATGGTGTTCGCGAGCTCACCCGCCCCGGTCGCCTATCGGGACTCAGCGCCATCCGTGCCAAGCGACCAGATGCAGCGAGGTTCCGACATACGCCTCACTACTAGGAACGGACATGAAAGCCAACTACGTCACTCGCGACAACTTCGGCATGTATGCCAACAGCGCCTCAGGGCCGGGGCCCGCGCTGATGGGTGCCGACACGCTGCTGGGCAACGACGTCTGCAACAAGGACGGCGAGGACCTGGGCGACATCAAGGAATTCATGATCGATATGGCCTCCGGCAAGATCGCGTACGCGGTGCTGTCGTTCGGCGGCCTGCTGGGCATGGGCGACAAGTTGTTCGCCGTGCCATGGGCGGCACTGACTCTGGACACGGCGAACAAGCGCTTCACGCTGAATGTCCTGAAGGATGCTCTGAAGGACGCGCCGGGCTTCGACAAGGATCGCTGGCCCTCGATGTCGGACAGGACATGGGCCAGCGGTGTACACAGGTTCTACGGCACGCCCTACTCGGGCGAATGAGCTGCCGCAGCGCAACCTGGCAACGCTGAATCTTCAGCTTCAACTCAAGGTAAAACCATGAACAAGGATCAAGTCAAGGGCACGCTCAAGGACGCCGCTGGCAAGGTGCAAGAGACCACCGGCAAGGTGATCGGCAGCAACGAACAGCAGCTCAAGGGCATCAAGAAGCAAGTGGAGGGTCAAGCGCAGAAGGCCGTCGGCGACATCAAGGAAGTGATCCACGACGCCGGCAGGAAGTAGTTGCCAGGACGACCGGGGCTCGGCCCCGGCCTGCGGCAATCAAAAGCGACACACTGGCCGACGCTGCGTTCCTTCCCGGAGGAGCCTTGCACACGTCGTCACTGTTGCAGCCCTGCGCGATGGAGGGTCCGGCAAGGCGAGCCGCAATTCGCCACGCACCGCGGCAGCCTGGTAGCGTCTTCCGTGTCCGGGCTACCACTCCAGCGGCGGCAGATCGTGGAACACCCTGCGTGTTCCGGCGATCCACTGCTGCTTGAGGATCTCGAAGTAGGGGTCGCCGCTCTCGAAGCGGCGTTTCATCGTCACCTTCAGGCTGTCCTTGACGTAGCACAGCAAGTCGATGGGCATGCCGACCGACAGGTTGCTGAGCATCGTGGAGTCATACGACACAAGCACGCACTTGGTGGCGTCCTCCAGCGTGGCGCTGGGCGTCACCGCAAGGTCGAGGATCGGCTTGCCGTACTTGGCCTCGCCGGTCTGCAGAAAGCTCGTGTCGGTGCCGGCCTCGATGAAGTTGCCTTCGGCGTAGATGCGGAACAGCCGCATCTCCTCGCCCGCGATCTGGCCACCGAGGATGAATGAAGCGTTGAAGCTCAGACCCCCGCTTTCGAGATGCGGCCCGTCGCGGCGCTCGAGATCACGCATCGCGTCGGCCACCAGGTTGGCCACATCGAACATCGAGGGCACCGCGTACAGGTGGGGCGCCTTGGCGGCCGCGCGCCGGCGCAGCATGCTGATCACCGCCTGGGTGGCAGCCAGCCCGCCCGAGCTGAGCAGCACCAGCACGCGCTCGCCGGCCTTCTCGAACACCGTCATCTTGCAGAACTTGGCGTAGTTGTCCACGCCCGCGTGGGTACGCGAGTCGCTCGCCAGGATGAGCCCCTCTTCCAGCTTGACGCCGACGCAATAGGTCAAGCTGTCACCGCCACGTCGGTCCAGACCCTGAAGCCTTCCAGCTTGTTCGGGCCGAAGGTGGTGGACAGCGCCACGTCACAGGCGTCGCGGCCGCGCGCGATCAGCACGCGGCCGATCCGCGGCTTGTTGTTCCGCGCGTCGAAGGTGTACCAGCGGTCGCCCAGGTAGGCCTCGAACCAGGCCGCGAAGTCCATCGGGCCGTAGGGTGGTTCGGTGCCGACATCACCCAGGTAGCCGGTGCAATAGCGCGCCGGGATGTCCATGCAGCGGCACAAGGTGATCGCGAGATGGGCGTAGTCGCGGCAGACGCCGCGGCCCTCGGCATGGGCTTCCGACGCCGTACGCGTGTGCCGGGCGTGCGTGTATCCGAATTCGATGTGTCGGTGCACGTAGTCGCAGATGGCCTGCACGCGCGCCCAGCCGGCCGGTACCGAGCCAAACAACTGCCACGCGATGTCCGACAGGAGTTCGGTCTCGCAGTAGCGGCTGCCCAGCAGGTACACCAGCGTGGCCGCCGGCAGGGCCTCCACCGTGTTCTGAGGCGCGGACCTTGCCACCAGGTCGGGTGCACCGTTGTCGTTGACCACCGCGTCACTGCTCAGGACGATCCGGCCCTGCGGCGCGACGAGGCGGCTGCAGCGGTTGCCGAACAGGTCGAGGTAGCTGCTCGTGGGCACGACGGGATCGCTCACGAGCCGATCCGGAACGACCAGGTCGTCTGCGCGCTCGGGGTGGATGCTCAGCGCCAGCATCATCGGCGTCGGCTGCGCACATCGGTAGATCATCTCGAAACCCACGCGCAACTGCATGATGGTCATCCTCTCCTGCGCAACTCACACCTTGGGGCTGGCAAAGCTTCTGTCGATCCAACATCCCAGTGTCGCTGTCTCGGCAGGTTTCCTTCTGTTCGCTATGGAACAAACAAGGTCACCACCAAGCCACTAGAGTGCAGAACATCAGCACAGCGCAAGCGCGGGGCTGGCCTTGAACCGATGACAGCCATGATCGAGTCTCTGCTACTGACGACGGCCCGGGTGTCCACGTACTTCGGAACGCAGGCGCTGACCGGTGCGAGCGGATTCTTCTTTCGACGGGACGAACGCTTGTACCTCGTCACCAATCGCCATGTGCTGATCGACAGGCCGAGTGGTCACTTGCCCGACCGGATCGCGATCGAGGTGCACACCGACGCTGACAACCTCACGCATGCGGCCGTGCTGTCGGTTCTGCTGTACCGCGATGGACAGGCCATCTGGCACCAGGGGCGCGACAGTGCGGGCGGCATCGACGTCGCGGCGATCGAACTCGACCAGGGGGCCATGCCGGCCGGCGTGATGCTGAGGGCTTTCACGCCGGCGCACTTGCAGCACCGACTTCAGGAGGTCAAGGTCGGCACGCCGCTGTTGGTGGTGGGCTTTCCGCTGGGCTTCCACGACACGCTGCACCACCTGCCGGTCGTGCGGCAGGCCGTGATCGCGTCGTCGTTCGGCCTGCGCTTCCAGGGCCAGGGCTACTTCCTGACCGATGCGCGAACCCACCGTGGCACCAGCGGTGCGCCGGTGGTGATGCATGACGACGCCGGTGATGCGCAGCTGCCCTGGAAGCTGCTGGGCGTGCACTCCGCGCGCATGGAGATGCGCGGCCAGGACCTGCCCGTGGAGGAGTCGCTGGGCCTGAACTGCGCCTGGTACGCCGACATCCTGCTCACCCTCACCGCCGCACCGTCGGTCAAGATCCTGAGCAAATGCGCGCCTGCGTGAGGCCGCTTGAATCGTCGTCCGCACTCGACCCACAGGCCCGCGCGTCGGATCAGTTGCGGCCTCACGACCTTGCTTCGATGCGCTTGCTGCCGAAAATTCTTCTCAGGGCCTGGCCGCCGGCGGCAACGCCTGTCGTTCGTACACCGGGTACAGGTGGGCCACGTTGCGCACGTATTCGGTGGCAAAGGCGGCCCAGGCGCGAAACTCCCCGGGCACCGGGGCGCGCAGCACCTCGTTCATCTCCA
>JALHPY010000027.1 GCA_022842305.1 Rubrivivax sp. | reverse complement strand
TTCGCCGCCGCGCGCGGCGCACACCCGGCCTTCGACCGCGCCGCTGCCGCCGTGCTGGCGCAACTGGATGCCGGCGTCGAGCCGCCGCAGGCGCGCCGCCTGGCGCGCGATCTGGCGCTGGTGCTGCAGGCGGCGCTGCTGTGCCGGCAGGCGCCTACTGCGGTGTTCCAGGCCTTCTTCGCCTCGCGCCTGGCGCAGGCCGCCGATGTCTTCGGCCTGCTGCCGCCCGGCGTCGACCTGGCCGCCCTCATCCATCGCGCCCTGCCCGTCGAGGACCCCGCATGAACGACCTGATCCTGCACCACCACGCCGGCTCGCCCTTTGCCGAGGAGGCACGGCTGATGCTGGGCTTCATGCTGGCCCTTGGCCATGGCAGGGCCACGGCCATGAGCAGCACCGAGGCACTGGCCGTGGCTGCCGGTGCCGCGGCGCTGGCGCCGGTGGCGGTGCAGCCAGGCCTGGGCTTCGAGGCCTGCCAGGCGCTCACCGTCACGCCCACCGACCACGGCATGGACCCGGTGGCCGGCACGCTGGTGGGCTTGTCGGGTGACGAGGTGGTGCTGGCACGCAGCGACCCGCGCGCCGGCCGCGTCCAGGTGCATTTCCCCCGCGCCGGGTTCCAGATCAAGCAGGAGAAGCAGGCATGAGCAGCGCATGGCAGGGCCGCACCGCGGTCATCACCGGGGCGGCCTCGGGTTTCGGGCTCGAGGCCTGCCGCATCGCCGCGCGCCGCGGCATGCACGTGGTCATGGCCGACGTGCAGCCGCAGGCGCTGGAGCTGTCGGCAGCCGAGATCCGCGGCCTGGGCGCGCAGGTGCTGCCCTTCAGGCTGGACGTGTCCCGGGCGGCCGAAGTCGAGGCCCTGGCCGCCGCCACGCTGCAGCGCTTCGGCGCGCCGCACTTCGTCTTCAACAACGCCGGTGTGGGCAGCGGCGGGCTGATCTGGGAGAACAGCGCCGCCGACTGGGACTGGGTGCTGGGCGTCAACCTGCTGGGCGTGGCGCACGGCGTGCGCGTGTTCACGCCGCTGATGCTGGCCGCCGCCCAGGCCGACCCCGCCTGGCAAGGCCACATCGTCAACACCGCCAGCATGGCCGGGCTGCTGAACGCGCCCAACATGGGCGTCTACAACGCCAGCAAGGCCGCGGTGGTGAGCATCAGCGAAACCCTGTACCAGGACCTGGCCCTGGTTACCGAGCAGGTGCATGCCCACCTGCTGTGCCCCTACTTCGTGCCCACCGGCATCCACCTCAGCGAACGCAACCGCCCCGCCGGCCTGGCCCCGGCCGCGCCCACGCGCAGCCAGCTCATCGCGCGCGCGATGAGCGAGAAGGCGGTGAGCAGCGGCAAGCTGACGGCGGCACAGGTGGCGCAGTTCGTCTTCGACGCCATGGACGAGCGCCGCTTCTACATCTACAGCCACCCGCGCGCCCTGGGCGGCGTGCAGACGCTGATGGAAGACCGCATGCAGCAGCGCAACCCCACCGATCCCTTCAAGGAGCGGCCCGACATCGGGCAGCAGCTGCGCGGCGCGTTGCGCGGCTGAAGGCGAATCTCGAGGAAATCCGGGATGGCCACTTTCCTCGATCCCCACGGGGGACGGCCGACCTGGGCTGGTGGGGTGCCCCGCTCTGCGCACTCTTGCTGTCGAGCGAAGCGGGCGGCCCGAGACCGGCCGAGGTCACAAGCTCGGGCGCCTCGTGTGCAAGACACCGGCCGGAGCAGACCGCCCACTACCGCTCGATGCAGCAACATGTCGAGACCTTCATCACCGGGACAGAGGCAGTTGACGGCGCTGCAGACCCGGCTGGGCGTGCGGACAGCCCTACACTGACCCATGCGGCATCAGGCGCGCGCCGACGCCGACCGCTGACCCCCGGAGTGCAGTCAAAAGTCCTGGCCGGCTCGAACCCGGGAGTGCGCGACGCTCAAGTCATGGCCCGAATGGTTGATTCCTTCAAGATGGTGCATGCCGCGCTCTAGCGCGCGGCATTGCCTGTGCCAGCACCCGGATGCACCCATGACGCTCGTGCCACAGGATGTCGACGCGCGCGCTGCGTCGCCGTGGCAGGCTTTCGCGCGCCGAGTCCTGTTCGACTATCCGCCGCGGGCGCGGGCAGCCTGGCTGGCCATCACCGTTGCCGGCGCCGTTGCGCTGGGTTGGGCGTCATGGAGCCTGTTCTCGATGCCCAAGACGGCTGTCTGGCCGTTGGGGCTGGCGCTGGTACTGGTAGCGCTGGCCTCGAGTCTGTCGATCAAGCTGCCGCGCTCGGAGTATTCGCTGAGCATCGGCGACGTGTTCGTGTTCGGGGTGCTCGCCACCCTCGGGCCGGCGGCAGCCGTGCTCGCCTCCGGCATCGACGCTCTGACCGGCACCGTGCGCTACAACAAGCGATTGAGCACCCGCCTGGCCACCACGGCGGCGGCGCTGGCTGCCATGGCGGTCTGCGCGGGGGCCTTCGAGGCCGCCAAGGCCGCGCTGGCCCGGTACGGATTCGGCACGGAGTCGTCGACCATGGCGGCGCTGGCCCTGGTGGCGCTGCTGCCCTTCGCGCTGTCGCTGCTGCCGCTGATGAGCATGACGGCGCTCCGGTACGGCCAACCACAGGCGCCCCTGCGGTGGCTGGCCGATTCGAGCTGGATGGCGGCCATCTACGTGGCGTCGGCGCTGATTGCCGGACTGGTGCATCTGCAGGCGCAGCGCTTTGGCGCAACCCCGCTGGTGGTCTCGGCCTTGTCGGCGATCGTCATCTTGCTGCTGCTGCGCATGGCCGTGCAGCGGCAGGAAGCCGAACGCCAGCGCCAGGAGTCCCAGTTGGCCCAGGCGCAGCACGAGGCCACGCTCAGCCACCAGCGCTTTGCCGCGGCGTTCAGCCATGCGGCCATCGGCATGGTCATCGTCAAGCCGGACGGCAGCATGCTGCAGGCCAATGACGCGCTGTACGCACTGCTGAAGCTGGAGCCTGGCGCAGTGCTCGGCCTGCCCTTCGAAACCCTGCTGGACGCCGCCGACGCGCCCCTGATGCGGCGCCGCGCCCAGGCCGCACGGGAATCGAGCGACGATGCCTTCTCGATGGAGTTGCAGGTCAGGCGCTGCGATGGCCAGGAGCTCTGGGTGGCCGTTCACTGCAGCCAGTACGAGGACCCGAGCGGCGGTGGGCCGTGCCTGATCTACCAGTTGCATGACATCACGTCGCGCCACGTCGCGGAGAGCCGCCTCAACCACATCGCCTACCACGATGACCTGACCGGCCTGGCCAACCGCCACTGTTTCCATGAAGTGCTGGAGGCGGCGGTGGAGAGAGCCCGGCTCGACCCCGCGCAGCGGTTCGCAGTGCTGTACCTGGACCTCGACCGCTTCAAGCTGGTCAATGACAGCCTCGGTCATGGCGCCGGCAACGAGTTGCTGCGTGAAGTCGCGGCCAGGTTGCGTGCCAGTGTGGGGCCCTTCAACCTGGTGGCGCGGCTGGGGGGCGACGAGTTCGCTGCCCTGGTCCAGACGGTGAGTGACCCGGACAATGCCCTGCAGCTGGCCGAACGTGTGCTCGACGAACTGAGCCTTCCGACCTACCTTCTGGGCACCGAGGTCGTGCCGGGCGTGAGCGTCGGCATCACCTCCAGTGACCTCGGCCAGCGAACGGCCGACGAGATCATGCGCGACGCCGATCTGGCGATGTACGAGGCCAAGGCGGCAGGCCGCGGCCGTGTCGTGCGCTTCGACAGCTCCATGCACCGCAAGGTGGCTGAGAAGCTCTCGCTCGAAACCGACCTGCGGCGCGCCATCGGCGATGGTCAGCTGAGCGTGCACTTCCAGCCGATCTACCAGCTCGAGCCCTACCGGCTCAGCGGTTTCGAGGCCCTGGCACGCTGGGTGCATCCGCAGCGCGGTGTCATCAGCCCGGGCGTGTTCATCGCGCTGGCCGAGGAATCGGGCCATATCGAGGCGCTGACCGACTGGATCATCGACCACGCGATGGCTCAGCTGGCGCGCTGGAAGAGGGACAGTCCGGACAGGCAGCACCTGTGCATGCACGTCAACATCTGCGGCCGCGACCTCGCACGCCTCAACCTGGGGCCTCATGTCGATCAGGTCCTGCAGCGCCACCAGGCCACGCCCGGAAGCCTGACGCTGGAGCTGACCGAGACCATGCTGATGGGTCGGCTGGATGTCGCCCTGCGCACCATGGCCAGCCTGAGGGCCAGCGGGGTGCGGTTCTCGATCGACGACTTCGGCACCGGCTACTCGTCACTGTCGTACCTGGGGCGGCTGCCGATCGACAGCCTGAAGATCGACCGCTCGTTCGTGATGGCCATGCACGAGAGCAGGCAGAACCTGGAGATCGTGCGCGCGATGCTGACGCTGGGTCGGACGCTGGGGCACAAGGTGATCGCCGAGGGCGTGGAGACGGAGGATCAGCTGGCGATGCTGTGTGAACTCGGCGTTCACGAGGGGCAGGGCTATCTTCTGTCGCGTCCTATGTGCGCGGACCAGGTGAACGATCTGTTCGCCGCCGCCGAGTCGGCTGCGGATCAGGCCGTCTCGGGCCCGCGCGCCTGAACACGCTGCGCTGGTGCATGCGAGGGGTTGCCTCCTGCTCAGGCATTCTTCTGCGGGAACTTGCCTCGGACCTCCCGTCAGCTGCCGGCCCGGCCCGGCCCGGCCCGGCGCGGCGGCCACCTGCACGCTGACGCTGTCGGCCTCGCGCACCAGCGTCAGCGCGGGCGGCGCCGTTGCCAGCGCCATCGGCGGCAGCGTGGGCCAGGTGCGCCAGTCGCGGCCGTCCACGTGCACCTGCGGGGTGTAGACGCCGCTGCGATCCAGCCGCGCCAGCGCGGCCTGGCGCGCCGTGGCCTCGGGTGAGGCAAAGCGGTCGGGCCAGCCCAGGCGGTCCCAGTAGTTGACGTGGAAGGCCAGCGGCAGCAGGTCGGCACGGCCCTTCAGGCTGGAAAGCCACTGATCGGCCGGCGGGCAGGAACTGCAGCCCTCGGAGGTGTACAGCTCCACGACTTGCGGCGCACGCGCACCGCTCTCGGCGCGGCAGGTCGACGCGGCAGCCGTGGCCGTGGCGGATGCAAGGCAGCCGATGGCGGCAAGGGCGATGGCGGCGATGTTCATGGCAGGGCGTCTCCGGCTGGGGGTCGAGGCTGGGTCGCGCGCCGCGGGAGGACCTTACGGGCCAGCGCTTACATTCGGCGCATGACTCCTCTTGCCTTAGCGCCCGACGCCGTGGCCGTCATCGGTGGTGGCCCGGCCGGCCTGATGGCGGCCGAGCAGCTGGCCGCGGCCGGCCGCAGCGTCGACGTCTTCGACGCCATGCCCTCGGTGGGGCGCAAGTTTCTGCTCGCGGGCAAGGGCGGGCTCAACCTCACGCACGCCGAGCCTTTCGATGACTTCGTCGGCCGCTATGGCGCGCGAAGCTGCCTGCTGCGGCCGCTGCTGCAGGACTTCGGTGCCGAGCAACTGCGGGCCTGGGCGGCAGGTCTTGGCGTAGAGACCTTTGTGGGCACCTCGCGCCGCGTCTTCCCGGTGGACCTGAAGGCGGCGCCGCTGCTGCGCGCCTGGCTGCACCGGCTGCGCGGGCAGGGCGTGCGCTTCCACATGCGCCACCGCTGGGCCGGTTGGGACGAATCCGGCGCGCTTCGCTTCGAATCGCCGACCGGGGATGTGATCTGCCGCCCGGCCGCCACCGTGCTGGCCCTGGGCGGCGCCAGCTGGCCGCAGCTGGGATCCAACGGCGCCTGGTGGCCCTGGCTGCAGGCGCGCGGTGTGGACCTGGCGCCGCTGCAGCCATCCAACTGCGGCTTCGACGTGGGCTGGACCGATCACCTGCGGCAGCGCTTTGCCGGCGAGCCCATCAAGTCGGTGGCCATCGCCTTCGAGGGCTGGCGCCAGCGCGGCGAATTCGTGCTCACCGCCGGTGGCGTGGAAGGCAGCCTGGTCTACGCCGTCTCGGCCCTGCTGCGCGACCGGCTGGCGGCCGGTGGCGAGGCCGTGTTCCAGCTGGACCTGCTGCCCGACCGCAGCCTGGATTGGGTGCAGCAAGAGCTGGCTCACCCGCGCGGCCCGCGTTCGCTGGCCACGCACCTGAAGACGCGGCTGCACCTGTCGGGCGCCAAGGCCGCGCTGCTGTGGGAGATCGTGCCGCGCGAGGTCCAGGCCGACCCGGCGCGCTTTGCCGCGCTGATCAAGGCGCTGCCCATCCGCGTGACCGCGCCGCGGCCCGTGGCCGAGGCCATCAGCACCGCCGGCGGCGTGCGCTTCGAAGGGTTGGACGCGCAGCTGATGCTGCACGCGCTGCCGGGTGTGTTCTGCGCCGGCGAGATGCTGGACTGGGAAGCGCCCACCGGCGGCTACCTGCTCACCGCCTGCTTTGCCAGCGGCCGCAGGGCGGGGCAGGGCGCTGCCGCCTGGGGCGCTGGGTAAACTCGGCCGCTTTGCGAAGCGCCCCGCCCGGGGCCCCCCGATTTGGACAAGATCGTTCTGCAGATTGCCGCC
This sequence comes from Rubrivivax sp., assembly GCA_022842305.1. Classification (GTDB taxonomy): domain Bacteria; phylum Pseudomonadota; class Gammaproteobacteria; order Burkholderiales; family Burkholderiaceae_C; genus Rubrivivax. Next base: position 31,864 of record JALHPY010000027.1, on the reverse strand, counting down.
GAGCTCAAGGCCCGGCCGGCGCAGGTGCTGGCCGCCGTCGAACTGCTCGATGCCGGCTCCACCGTTCCCTTCATCGCCCGCTACCGCAAGGAAGCCACCGACGGCCTGGATGACATCCAGTTGCGCGAACTGGAAGCCCGCCTGTCCTACCTGCGCGAGCTGGAGGACCGCCGCGCCGCGGTGCTGAAGAGCATCGAAGAGCAAGGCAAGCTCACGCCCGCCTTGCGCGCCGCCATCGAGGCCGCGCCCACCAAGCAGGAGCTGGAAGACCTGTACCTGCCCTACAAGCCGCGCCGCCGCACCAAGGGCATGATCGCGCGCGAAGCCGGGCTGGAGCCGCTGGCCGACCGGCTGTTTGCCGACCCCACGCTCGAGCCGCTGGCCGAGGCCGCGGCCTTCATCGCCGCCTACCCCGGCGGCGCCACCGCGCTGGCCGAGGCCGGCTTTGCCGACGCCCACGCGGTGCTGGACGGCGTGCGCGACCTGCTGAGCGAACGCTGGGCCGAGGACGCGGCTCTGGTGCGCACCCTGCGCGAATGGCTGTGGGCCGAAGCCCGGTTGCAGAGCAAGCTGGTCGATGGCAAGGACGGCAACCACCCCGACGCCGCCAAGTTCCGCGACTACTTCGACTACGCCGAGCCCATCCGCACCGTGCCCAGCCACCGCGCGCTGGCGGTGTTCCGCGGGCGCACGCTGGAATGGCTGGATGCCAAGCTGGTGCTGGATGAAGAGCTGGTACCGGGCCAGCCCAGCCTGGCCGAAGGCCGCATCGCCATCCACCTGGGCTGGAGCCACGCCAAGCGCGCAGGCGACGAGCTGATCCGCAAGACCATCGCCTGGACCTGGAAGGTCAAGCTCAGTCTGAGTCTGGAGCGCGACCTTTTCGGCCGTCTGCGCGAGCAGGCCGAGGCCGTGGCCATCAAGGTGTTTGCCGACAACCTGCGCGACTTGCTGCTGGCCGCGCCCGCCGGCAAGCGCGTGGTCATGGGACTGGACCCGGGCATCCGCACCGGCGTCAAGGTGGCCGTGGTCAGCGACACCGGCAAGGTGCTGGACACCCACACCGTCTACCCGCACGAGCCGCGCAACGACTGGGAAGGCTCGCTGCACGCCCTGGGCCGCCTGGTGGCCACGCACGGCGTGAGCCTGATCGCCATCGGCAACGGCACGGCCAGCCGCGAAACCGACAAGCTGGCGGCCGACTTGATCAAGCGCGTGGCTGCCATAGCCCCCGACGCCAAGCTCGACAAGGTGGTGGTCAGCGAGGCCGGCGCCTCGGTCTACAGCGCCAGCGAATTCGCCAGCAAGGAGCTGCCCGATCTGGACGTGAGCCTGCGCGGCGCCGTGAGCATCGCGCGCCGGCTGCAGGACCCGCTGGCCGAGCTGGTGAAGATCGACCCCAAGAGCATCGGCGTGGGCCAGTATCAGCACGACGTCAACCAGAGCGGCCTGGCGCGCAGCCTGGAAGCGGTGGTGGAAGACTGCGTCAACGCCGTGGGCGTGGACCTGAACACCGCATCGGCGCCGCTGCTGGCGCGGGTGTCGGGTTTGTCGGGCACGGTGGCAGCGGCGGTGGTGCGCTGGCGCGACAGCCACGGCGCCTTCCGCACCCGCGCGCAGCTGCTGGACGTGGCCGGCCTGGGCCCCAAGACCTTCGAGCTGGCAGCAGGGTTTCTGCGCATCCGCGGCGGCGACAACCCGCTGGACATGACCGGTGTGCACCCTGAGACCTACCCGGTGGTGCAGAAGATGCTGGACGCCACCGGCCGCCCGGTGTCCGAGCTGATGGGCCGCGCCGAGGTGCTGCGCAAGCTGCAGCCCGAGACCTTTGCCGACGCGAAGTTCGGCGCCATCACCGTCAAGGACATCCTGGTCGAGCTGGAAAAGCCGGGCCGCGACCCGCGCCCCGATTTCAAGGTGGCGCGCTTCAACGACGGCGTGGACGACATCAAGGACCTGCAGCCGGGCATGACGCTGGAAGGCACGGTCAGCAACGTGGCGCAGTTCGGCGCCTTCGTCGATCTGGGGGTGCACCAGGACGGGCTGGTGCACGTCAGCCAGCTGTCCAACAAGTTCGTGAACGACGCGCGCGAGGTGGTGAAGACCGGGCAGGTGGTGAAGGTGAAGGTGCTCGAGGTCGACCTGGCGCGCAAGCGCATCTCGCTGACCATGAAGCTGGACGCGCCCCTGCCCGCGGCGCGCGAAGGCGCCGACAACCGCTTCCGGCCAGCCGCACCCGGCGAGCGTGCGCGCGGTGAGCAGCGCGGCCGCGCGGCCGAAACCGCGGCCCAGGGCGCATTGGCAGCGGCTTTCAGCAAGCTGCAGGGCCGGCGCTAGGCGGGGCGCGGGATGCGTGCACTGCAGGTGCTGGCCGGCCCGCGCGCGCAGGCCCACCTGCGCGAGCGCGGCCTGCTGCCGCAGGACGTGCGCGTCATCCCGGCAGCGGCCGGCGGCCCCAAGGGCCTGGCGCTGCTGCCGCTGGACCGTTACCTCTTCGGCCAGTGGCTGGCCCCGTCGACACAGACTCTGCACCTGCTGGGCGCGTCCATCGGTGCCTGGCGCATGGCCTGCGCCTGCCTGCCCGACGCCGATGCGGCCCTGGCCCAGCTGGCCGAGGACTACGTGACGCAGCGCTACGAACACGCCCCCGGCAAGCTGCCCAGCCCGCGCGTGGTCACGCAGACTTTCGGCGCCCGGCTGCAGCAGCGCTTGGGCGTGCGGGCGGCGCAGGTGCTGGCGCACCCGCAGCGCCGGCTGCACGTGTTTGCCAGCCGCGGCCGCCACCTGCTGCACCGCGCAGGGCCGCTGCGCGCGGCCGCTGGCTACCTGGGCGCCTATGGCGCCAACGCCATCAGCCGACGCGCCCTGGGCGGCTGGATGGAGCGTGTGGTCTTCAGCGATGCACGCGACGCGCTGCCCTTGGCGCTGCACGACTTCCGCACCCGCCACGCGCCGCTGGACGCGGGCAACCTGGCGCCGGCGGTGCTGGCCAGCTGCACCATCCCCTTTGCGCTGGAGCCGGTGCAAGACCCGCCCGGCGCGCCGCCCGGCAGCTACTGGGACGGTGGCATCACCGACTACCACCTGCACCTGGACTACGCGTCCATGGATCAGGGCCTGGTGCTGTACCCGCACTTCCACAGCCGCGTGGTGCCCGGCTGGCTGGACAAGGCCTGGAAGCGGCGCCACCGCGCCACCGGTTTCCTGTCCAACCTGGTGCTGCTGGCCCCCACGCCCGAGTGGGTGGCCACGCTGCCTGGTGGCAAGCTGCCCGACCGCCAGGACTTCAAGGCCTACGGCGACGACCACGCGGCGCGCGAGCGCGCCTGGCGCGGCGCGCTGGCCGAAAGCCAGCGCCTGGCCGACGAATTTGCAGAACTGGTGCACTCCGGGCGCCCTGTCCAGGCCTTGGCGCTGCCGTGACTGCGGCTACACTTCTGCCTCCGAACAACGCAACAAGGGCAGGAAAGGCAGCATGGTTATGACACCGCGGACTACCCGGTTCTTCACCGAAAGCTAGTCGGCTGCGCTGTCACGTCATCCCTTTCCCCAAGACAAAGCGCGGCACCCCCCGCGCTTTGTTGTATCTGGAGCACCCTGAATGATCACGATTACCTTGCCCGACGGTTCCCGGCGACCGTTCGATCAGGCCCCCACGGTGGCCGAGGTGGCCGCTTCCATCGGCGCCGGCCTGGCCAAGGCAGCGCTGGCCGGCAAGGTGGACGGGCGGCTGGTCGACACCAGCCACCGCATCGAGGCCGACGCGCAGCTGGCCATCGTCACCGACAAGGATGCCGACGGGCTGGAGCTCCTCCGCCACAGCACGGCCCACCTGCTGGCCTATGCCGTGAAGCAGCTCTTCCCCGAGGCCCAGGTGACCATCGGCCCGGTGGTCGAGAACGGCTTCTACTACGACTTTGCCTACAAGCGCCCCTTCACGCCCGAGGACCTGCAGGCCATCGAGAAGCGCATGGTCGAGCTGGCCGCAAAGAACGAAGCCATCGTGCGCCGCGTGCTGCCGCGCGACGAGGCCATCGAACATTTCAAGGCGCAGGGCGAGCACTACAAGGCCGAGATCATCGCCAGCATCCCCGCCGACCAGGACGTGAGCCTGTACCGCGAAGGCAGCTTCGAAGACCTGTGCCGAGGCCCGCACGTGCCCAGCACCGGGCGGCTGAAGCACTTCAAGCTGATGAAGGTGGCCGGCGCCTACTGGCGCGGCGACCAGGCCAACGAACAGCTGCAGCGCGTCTACGGCACGGCCTGGGCCAGCAAGGACGACCTGCAGCAGTACCTGACCATGCTGGAAGAGGCCGAGAAGCGCGACCACCGCCGCCTGGGGCGCGAGCTGGACCTGTTCCACCTGGACGAGCACAGCCCCGGCACGGTGTTCTGGCACGCGCGCGGCTGGACCGTGTGGCAAGAGGTCGAGCAGTACATGCGGCGTGTTTATCGCGACAACGGCTACCTGGAGGTCAAGGGCCCGCAGATCCTGGACCAGGGCCTGTGGGAGAAGACCGGCCACTGGGACAAGTACCGCGAAAACATGTTCACGACCGAGAGCGAGAAGCGCAACTACGCGCTCAAGCCGATGAACTGCCCGGGCCACATCCTGATCTTCAAGCAGGGCATCAAGAGCTACCGCGACCTGCCGCTGCGCTATGGCGAGTTCGGCAACTGCCACCGCAATGAGCCCACGGGCGGCCTGCACGGCATCATGCGCGTGCGCGCCTTCACGCAGGACGACGGCCACATCTTCTGCACCGAGGACATGATCCTGGACGAGTGCGTGGCCTACACCGCGCTGCTGCAGAAGGTCTACCAGGACTTCGGCTTCACGCAGATCATCTACAAGGTGGCCACGCGGCCCGACGCGCGCATCGGCAGCGACGAGAGCTGGGACAAGGCCGAGCATGCGCTGATCGAAAGCTTGAAGCGCAGCGGCTGCGACTACGTGCTCTCGCCCGGCGAAGGTGCCTTCTATGGCCCCAAGATCGAGTACACGCTGAAAGACGCCATCGGCCGCCAGTGGCAGTGCGGCACGATCCAGGTCGATTTCTCGATGGCCGAGCGCCTGGACGCGGTGTACGTGGCCGAGAGCGGCGAGCGCCGCCACCCGGTGATGCTGCACCGGGCCATCGTCGGCAGCCTGGAGCGCTTCATCGGCATCCTGATCGAGCAGCACGCCGGCGCGCTGCCGGCCTGGCTGGCCCCGCAGCAGGTGGTGGTGACCGCGATCACCGACCAGCAGGCAGAATACGCGGCCAGCGTGGCGAAAGCGTTGCAAAAACAAGGAGTTAGAATCTCACTTGATTTGCGCAACGAGAAAATCAACTATAAAATCCGCGAGCATTCGTTGCAGAAGGTTCCGTTCATCCTGGTCGTTGGCGACAAGGAGAAGGCAAGCGGGGCCGTAGCCGTGCGCGCCCGGGGCAACCAGGATCTCGGTGTCATGCCGCTGGCAGACTTCATCCAGAAGCTCACCAGCGACATCGCCAACAAGGTCTAGGCCTCCTCGGCGCGCTTTGTCTTTTTTCGTGGCCCGTCTGCCTTCGGGTTGCCACAGGAGCTGGAACCATCGCTACTTTCATGGACCGCCGCGTACCCAACGCGGAGCGCAAGCACAGGTTGAACCGGGAAATCATGGCGCCGCAAGTGCGCTTGAACGGTGTAGAGAACGAGCCCCTGGGCATCGTCAGCATCCTGGACGCGTTGCGCATGGCAGGGGAGTTGGACGTCGATCTGGTCGAGATCGCGGCCACGGCAGATCCCCCGGTGTGCCGGTTGATGGACTACGGCAAGTTCAAGTACCAAGAGCAGAAGAAGGCGGCCGAGGCCAAGAGCAAGCAGAAGGTCATCGAGATCAAGGAAGTCAAGTTCCGTCCGGGCACGGACGACGGCGACTACCACATCAAGATGCGCAACCTTCGTCGCTTCATTGCCGAAGACGGCGACAAGGGCAAGGTCACGCTGCGCTTCCGCGGCCGCGAGATCACCCACCAGGACATCGGCATGCGCATGCTCGAGCGCATCCGCGATGAACTGGCCGATGTCGCCATGGTCGAGCACATGCCCAAGCTCGAGGGTCGCCAGATGATCATGGTGCTGGCGCCCAAGCGCAAGTAGATCGGTTTCGAAGAATCTCGCTGCCGCGGTCTGGTCACCGTGGCGGCAGGTAGAAGCGGCTGCAGGCCGACAAGCACACCGGCAACCGGTGTCGCCTGCAGCAGCACACATAGCAAGGAGCAGTCATGCCCAAGATGAAGACCAAGAGCAGCGCCAAGAAGCGCTTTCGCGTGCGCCCGGGCGGTACCGTCAAGCGCGGTCAGGCCTTCAAGCGTCACATCCTGACCAAGAAGACCACCAAGAACAAGCGCCACCTGCGCGGGGCGGTCAACGTGCACGAAACCAACATGGGCCACATGGCCCAGATGTTGCCTTTCGCCGGCCTGTAATCCACCCACAACGCAACAGGAGCACATATGCCTCGCGTCAAACGTGGTGTCACCGCACACGCCCGCCACAAGAAGATCCTCGCCCTGGCCAAGGGCTTCCGCGGCCGCCGCAAGAACGTCTTCCGCATCGCCAAACAGGCGGTGATGAAGGCGGGCCAATACGCCTACCGTGACCGCCGCACCCGCAAGCGGGTGTTCCGCCAGCTCTGGATCGCGCGCATCAACGCCGCCAGCCGGGGCCTGGGGCTGACCTACAGCAAGTTCATGGCCGGCCTCAAGAAGGCCAACATCGACATCGACCGCAAGGTGCTGTCGGACATGGCCATCCACGACCCGGCTGCCTTCAGCAGCATCGTCGACAAGGTGAAGGCTCAGTTGGCTTGATCCCTTGCGCGGGGGCCCCAAGCCGGGCTCGCGCGCAACTTCCAAGCGTTCGAAGGCCGTCACCCGTGGGCGGCCTTTTTTCTTTGCGATCCCAACGCGCTCCATGAACGACCTCGACACCCTCGTACAGGCCGCCCGGGCCGACTTCGACGCCACCCACCAGGGGGCTGAGCTCGAAAACGCCAAGGCGCGCTACCTGGGCAAGAGCGGCCGCCTGACCGAACTGCTCAAGGGCCTGGGCGCGCTGCCGCCCGATGAGAAGAAGACGCGCGGCGCCGAGATCAACCGCGCCAAGGCCGCGATAGAGGCCGCGCTGCAGGCCGCGCGCGAGCGCCTGGCCGATGCCGAACTGGCGGCGCAGCTGCGTGCCGAGGCGCTGGACGTCACGCTGCCCGGCCGCCGCCGCGGCACGGGCGGCCTGCACCCGGTAAGCCGCACGATAGAACGCGTCGAGGCCATCTTCGCCAGCATGGGTTTCGACGTGGCCGAAGGCCCCGAGATCGAGACCGACTGGATGAGCTTCACCGCGCTCAACAACCCCGAGAACCACCCGGCGCGCTCGATGCAGGACACCTTCTACGTCGACCTCAAGGACGCCGAAGGCCGCTGGCTGTGCCTGCGCCCGCACACGAGCCCGATGCAGGTGCGATATGCCCAGGCGCACGCGGCGCGCCATGCGCAGGACATCGCGGCCGGCCAGCCGACGCCGGAGATCCGCGTCATCGCGCCGGGAAGGGTGTTCCGCGTCGACAGCGACGCCACGCATTCGCCGATGTTCCACCAGGTCGAGGGCCTCTGGCTGGGTGCCAACGTCAGCTTCAAGGACCTGAAGGTCGTCTTCGCCGACTTCGTGCGCGAGTTCTTCGAGACCGACGACTTCGACGTGCGTTTCCGGCCCAGCTTCTTCCCCTTCACCGAGCCCAGCGCCGAGATCGACATCCGCTTCGGCAGCGGGCCGCTGGCGGGTCGCTGGCTGGAAGTGGCCGGCTCGGGCCAGGTGCACCCGAACGTCGTGCGCAACTACGGCCTCGACCCCGAGACGAACATCGGCTTCGCCTTCGGCATCGGCGCCGACCGCTTCGCGATGCTGCGCTACGGCATCGACGACCTGCGCCTGATGTTCGACGGCGACCTGCGCTTCCTGTCGCAGTTCAACTGACGCCGCCCCGAGACTGCCGAGACTTCCCGACATGCAATTCCCCGAATCCTGGCTGCGCGAGTTCTGCAACCCGCCGCTCTCCACCCAAGCCCTGGCCGACCTGCTGACCATGTCCGGCATGGAAGTCGAAGACCTGCGCCCGGTGGCGCCGCCCTTCAGCGGCGTGGTCGTGGCCGAGATCCTGACGGCCGACCAGCACCCGCAAGCCGACCGCCTGCGCGTGTGCACCGTGGCCGCCGGCGCCTATTCGAAGGACGGCCCGCTGCAGATCGTCTGCGGCGCGCCCAATGCGCGCGTGGGCATCAAGGTGCCGCTGGCCACGGTGGGCGCCGAACTGCCTCCCGGTGACGATGGCAAGCCTTTCAAGATCGGCGTGGGCAAGCTGCGCGGCATTGAAAGCAGCGGCATGCTGTGCTCGGCGCGCGAACTCAAGATCGCCGACGACGCCGGCGGCCTGCTCGAACTGGCCGCCGATGCGCCCGTGGGCACCGACATCCGCCAGTGGCTGAGGCTGGACGACAGCGTCTTCACGCTCAAGCTCACGCCCAACCTGGCGCATGGCCTCAGCGTCTACGGCATCGCGCGCGAGGTCTCGGCGCTGACCGGCGCGCCGCTGCACACGCCGGTGATCGCGCCGGTGCCGGCGCGCCACGCGCAGCGCCTGCCGGTGGAAGTGCTGGCACCCGACTTGTGCGGCCGCTTCTCGGGCCGCGTGGTGCGCGGCGTGGACACGCGAGCGCGCACGCCGCAGTGGATGGTCGATCGCCTGGCGCGTTGCGGCCAGCGCAGCGTCAGCGCGCTGGTGGACATCTCCAACTACGTGATGTTCGAGTACGGCCGGCCCACGCACATCTTCGATCTGGACAAGATCCACGACAAGCTGGTGGTGCGCTGGGGTCAGGCGGGCGAGACGCTCAAGCTGCTCAACGGCAGCACGATTGAGCTCGACGATCAGGTGGGCGTGATCGCCGACGCGCAGGGCGTCGAGTCGCTTGCCGGCATCATGGGGGGCGACGCCACGGCGGTGAGCGACGACACGCGCAACATCTACGTCGAGGCCGCGTTCTGGTGGCCCGCGGCGGTGCAGGGGCGTTCGCGCCGCTTCAACTTCAACACCGACGCCGGCCACCGTTTCGAGCGCGGCGTCGACCCGGCGCTGACGGCCGAGCACATCGAGCGCATCACGCAGCTGATCCTGGACATCTGCGGCGGCCCCGAGGCGGTGTGCGGCCCGCTCGACGACCAGGTGCTGCACCTGCCCGAGGCCACGCCCGTGACGCTGCGCGTTGAGCGCGCGGCGCGCGTCATCGGCATGCCGGTCAGCCAGGCGCAGTGCGCCGAGGTCTTTGCGCGCCTGGGCCTGCGCTGCGAGCAGTCACCCGGCGTGCTGACCGTCACGCCGCCCAGCTGGCGCTTCGACCTGCACATCGAGGAAGACCTGATCGAAGAGGTGGTGCGCGTCATCGGCTACGACAAGCTGCCGGCCACGCCGCCGCTGGCGCCCGTAGCCCCGCGCGTGCGCCGCGAGGCGCGCCGCAGCGCGCACGCCGTGCGCCGCCAGCTGGCCGCGCAGGACTACCAGGAGACCATCGCCTTCAGCTTCGTCGAAGAGCGCTGGGAACGTGAACTGGCCGGCAATGCCGACCCGATCAAGGTGCTCAACCCCATCGCCGCGCCGCTGGCCGTGATGCGTTCCAGCCTGATGGGCAGCCTGGTGCAGGCGCTGCGCCACAACCTGCAGCGCCGCTGCACGCGCGTGCGCCTGTTCGAAGTGGGCCGCGTCTTCATGCGCGACGCCAGCGTGGCCGACGGCCCGCTGAGCGTGGCCGGCGTGCACCAGCCCCTGCGCGTGGGCGGCCTGGCCTACGGCCCGGCAGACGCCGTGCAGTGGGGCCGGCGCGAGCAGGCGGTGGACTTCTTCGACGTCAAGGGTGACGTGCAGTCGCTGCTGGCGCCGCACGAGCTGCGCTTCGTCGCCGCCGAGCACCCCGCGTTGCACCCGGGCCGCAGCGCGCGCATCGAACTGGCCGGCCGCGCCATCGGCCATGTGGGTGAGCTGCACCCGCGCTGGCGCCAGGCCTACGAGCTGCCGCAGGCGCCGGTGCTGTTCGAACTGGAACTCGACGCCGTGCTGGGCCTGCCGCTGCCCATGTTCAAGCCCGTGCCACGCCAGCAGGCCGTGTGGCGCGACCTGGCGCTGGTGCTGCGCGATGACGTCGCCCACGACCCGCTGATGGACTGCCTGCGGGCCGATCCCACCGGTCTGGTGCGCAGCGCCACGCTGTTCGACATCTACAAGCCGGCCACGCCGGTTGCCGGCGTTGCGGCGGGCGAACGCAGCCTGGCGGTGCGGCTGGAATTGCTCGACTTCGACAGCACACTCACCGAAGATCGCATCGAGGCCACGGTCAATGCAGCCGTGTCCCGCGCGCAGGCGGCGTTTGGCGCCCGGCTGCGTGCTTGAGAGACCAGAAGCAGAGGGACCGATGAACACCGAAGACGCGCCCGATGAGAAGCTGATCCTGCCGTCGCTGGACACGCCCACGCTGACCAAGGCCGAGCTTGCCGAGTTGCTGTTCGACCGCCTGGGCCTGAACAAGCGAGAGAGCAAGGACATGGTCGAGGCCTTCTTCGAGATCGTGCACGGCACCCTGGTCACCGGCCAGGACGTCAAGCTCTCGGGCTTCGGCAACTTCAACATCCGGCGCAAGGCGCCACGCCCGGGTCGCAACCCGCGTACCGGCGAGGCCATCCCCATCAAGGCGCGGCATGTGGTCACCTTCCACGCCAGCCACAAGCTCAAGGCCATGGTGCAAGGCGATACACCGCCCGAAGGGGACTTCGAGTAGAGTCTAGCTTTCCCCACCGATCCCATTGATTTCAATGGAGAAAGCGCTCCCAGCCATCCCCGCCAAGCGCTACTTCACCATCGGTGAGGTGAGCGAGCTGTGCGGGGTCAAGCCGTACGTGCTGCGCTACTGGGAGCAAGAGTTCACGCAACTCAAGCCCATGAAGCGCCGCGGCAACCGGCGCTATTACCAGCACCACGAGGTGCTGCTGATCCGGCGCATCCGCGAACTGCTGTACGACCAGGGCTTCACCATCAGCGGCGCGCGCAACCGCCTGACCGACGTGGTGGCCGGCGCTCGCGCCATGGCCTTCGAGGCCGATGGTGACGAGCCCTTGGCCGGCAGCGAACCCACCGACGAAGCCCTGTCTGCGCTGGCCGCAGAAGCGCCCCACACGGCCGTGGCCGCAGCCCCCGACCTGGCGCGCGAACACCTGCGCGCCGAGCTGATGTCGATACGCGAGTTGCTCAGCGCCTGAGAGCCCCGCTCGCGTCAGGCTATACTCTTGGGCTCAGTCGGGGCGTAGCGCAGCCTGGTAGCGCACTTGCATGGGGTGCAAGGGGTCGCGAGTTCGAATCCCGCCGCCCCGACCATTACGAATCAACGGCTTAGCTCTCACAAGGGGCTAAGCCGTTTGGCTTTGTGGGGCTCGATCCGGCCGAATCTGGCAACTTCCTGGCAACTTCCTGGCAACTTCTTGGCAAGTCGGCTGGGGCTGCGCTGCCACCATGCCTGGCCCTTCACGCGCCTGCGCTCATCCCCCGCTGCGCAGCAGCTGTGCCGGGTTGAGCCGCATCTGCGCCAGCAGGTACTGCGCGCCCAGCCCCAGGCTCAGCGCACTGACCCCCAGGGCCGTCAGCAGCCCGGTCCAGTAGAGGCCTGCCGGGCTCATGTCCAGACGCCAGTGCAGCAAGCCGGTGGCCAGCACGCTGCCGGCCAGCAGCGCAAAGCCGGCGGTGGCCGCGGCCAGCAGCAGGTATTCCCACAGCAGCACGCGGCGCAGCAGCGCATGCCGCGCACCCAGCACGTGCATCACCGTGGCGTCGTAGAGCTGGCGGCTGCGGCTGGCCGCCACCACGCTGGCCAGCACCAGCAGGCTGGCCGCCAGGCACACACCCGCCACCACAGCCAGCCCGGCGCTGGCGCGACCCATCAGCGCCCGGGTCTCGCGCAGCAGCGCTTCGGTGCGCGCGGTGGCGATGTTGGGCGCCACCGCGGCCAGCCGGTCCTGCGCGGCCAGTGCCTGATCGGCCGGCATCCAGGCCGCCCCCACGTGGCGGGTGATGAAGGGATCGAGCACGCCGTCGCTGAAGATGGCCTCCAGCCACAGCCGCGCCTGCAGTCGCCGCTGGCTGTAGATGGCCGCCAGGCGGGCCTGCACCGGCTGGCCCATGATCTCGAAGCGCAGACGGTCGCCCACCTGCAGGCCCAGCTGGTCGGCCTCGCGGTCCTCCATCGCCACCAGGGGCTCGCCGCGGTGGTCTTCGGGCCACCAGGCGCCGCGGTCTATCACCACGTTGTCGAAGTTGCCGCTGCGGTTGCTGAGCTTGTGTTCGTCACGCGATTCGCGCGCCCGCTCGCCGTCGTCGCTGTCGCGCAGGGCCTGGCCGTTGACGGCGGCCAGCCGGCCCAGCACCAGCGGTGCGGTCCTGACGGCTTGCAGCCCGGGCGCGGCCTGCAGGGTCTGGTGCAGCAGCGCGATCTGATCGGTCTGCAGGTCGTGGAAGACCAGGGCCGGCGCCTGCGTGGGCACGGTCTCGTTCACCGTGCGCAGCAAGCTGGCCACCACCAGCGTGCAGGCCACCAGCAGCGTGAGCGCCGAACCCAGCGACAGCAACGCGCTGCGCAGCGGTGAATGCGGTTGCTGCAAGCCGGCCAGCGCCAGCCGCAGCGGCAACGGCAGGCCGGCGTGGTGCTGAAGCCGGGCGGCGGCCCGGCGCAGGGCGCGCGTGGCGCCGTCCAGCAGCGCCAGCAGGCCGGCCGTGGCCGCGACGAAGGCCAGGCCGAAGCGCGGGTCGGGCAGGGCGGCCACCAGCAGCAGCAGCGTGACGCCGGCCACCGCGGCCGTGATCCACCAGGCCTTGCGCGGTGTCTGCAGGCTCTGGCCCTCCACGCCCCGGAACAGCGTTGCCGGCGAGACCGTGAGCGCCCGGCCCAGCGCCGGCAGCGAGAACGCCAGCGCGGTGAGCACGCCGAACAGCAACGCCATCAGCGCCGGTGGCCACAGGCCGTGCAACATCAGCGTCAGCGGCAGCTTGTCGGCGGCCAGTTGCGCGCCAGCCAGCGCCAGGGCCACCCCGATGGCGGCGCCCGCCCCGCTGGCCAGCACGGCCAGCAGCAGGATCTGCAGCAGCACGAAGGTAGCCAGGCGCGCATCGCGCAGCCCCAGCGCGCGCAAGGTGGCCAGGCTGGTGAGCTTGCCCTGCAGGTAGGCCTGCACACTGTTGAAGACGCCCAGCCCGCCGATGAACAGCGCGGAGAAGCCGATCAGCAGCAGGCCGGAGCCGATCTGCCCCAGCACCTGGGCCATGCGGTCGCTGCGCTCGTCGAAGCTGCGCGCTTCCAGCTCCAGCCCGGGGAAGGCGGCGAGGAAGGCGTCGCGCCAGGCGGCTGCGGCTTGCAGGGCGCGCGCCTCGATGCGCACGCGGTAGCGGTACTGGACGCGGCTCAGCGGCTGCACCAGCCCGGTGGCCAGCAGCGCGCCTTCGGCCACCAGCACGGGTGCGGCGCCCCAGTCGGCGCGCAGGCTGCGGTCGGGCTGGCGTACGACCTGGGCGCGCACCGTCAGGTCGAGATCGCCGATGGCGACGCGGTCGCCGGGCCGCAGGCCCAGGCGCTGCGCCAGCGCGCCGTCGATGGCGGCGCCCCAGCGGCCGTCGCGCAGCGTCAGTGCGTCGGCCAGCGGGCCGGCGGGCTGCAGCGCCACGCTGCCGACCAGCGGGTAGGCTTGGTCGGCGCTCAGCAGCTCGATCAGCTGGGCGCGGCCGCCATCGGTGCGCAGCATGGAGCGCAACTCGACCACGCGCGAGACCGTGCCGCGCTGCTGCATCCACGCCAGCGCCGCGGCGGGCAGGGGCCGCGCCGTCTCGACTTCCACATCGCCGCCGAACAGCTGCCGGGCGTCGTGGCGCAGGGCATCGGCCACCTGCCGGTACAGGCCGCCACCGGCCGTGACCAGCGACACCCCCAGCATCAGACAGGCGACGAAGATCCACAGACGGCGGCCACTGGCGCGCAGGTCGCGCCAGGCCAGTTCAAGCAGGAAGCGCATCGCGGGCGCCGGGCTGGCGCACCGGGGGGGTCTCGTGCAGCTGCCCGTCGTGCAGGCGCAGCACGCGGTCGCAGCGGGCGGCGAATTCGAGGTCGTGGGTCACCAGTATCAGCGTCGTGCCCAGTTCCTGGTTCAGGCCGAACAGCAGGTCGCGCACCGCTTGCGCGGTGTGGTCGTCGAGGTTGCCGGTGGGCTCGTCGGCCAGCAGCAGCTGGGGCCGGTGCACCAGCGCGCGGGCAATCGCCACGCGCTGCTGCTCGCCACCCGACAACTGCGACGGCCGGTGGTGCCGGCGGTCCTGCAGGCCCACGCGCGCCAGCATCGCGGCCGCGGCTTCGCGCGCGCCGGCGGCCCCGGCCATCTGCAGCGGCAGGGCCGCGTTGTCCAGCGCACTCAGGCTGGGCAACAGGTGGAAGCTCTGGAAGACGATGCCGATGCGGTCGCGCCGCAGGTCGGCCAGGCCATCCGCGTCCAGCGTGGCCAGGTCGGTGCCGGCAAAGCGGATGCGCCCGGCAGCCGGCCGCTCCAGCCCGGCCAGCAGCAGCAGCAGCGATGACTTGCCCGAGCCGGAGGGCCCGGCGATGGCCACGCTGCTGCCGGCGGCGATGCGCAGGTCCACGCCCCGCAGCACGGGCACCGCGCGGGCGCCGATGGCGTAGCTCAGGCACAGGCCGTCGGCCTCGATCAGGGCAGGGGGTGTCGCTTGCATGGGCGGGTCGGAGTGTGCCTGCCCTGGCGAGTTCCCGGGGCGGGCCCGCCCCGCGGGCCCCGCTGCTCAGGGCCCGCCAGGCCTGCGGACCGCCTGGCGGATCAAGGGGTGATCGCCACCTTCAGCACGCCGTCACGCTGATGACCAAACAGGTCGTAGGCCTTCTCGATGTCGTCGAGCTTGAAGCGATGCGTGACCATGGGGCCGAGGTCGATGCGGCCCGACTGGATGACCGACATCAGCCGACGCATGCGCTCCTTGCCCCCGGGGCACAGGCTGGTCACGATCTGGTGGTCACCCAGCCCGGCGGCGAACGCGCCCAGCGGTATCACGAGGTCGGTCGAATAGACCCCCAGGCTGGACAAGGTGCCACCGGGACGCAGCACGCGCAGGCAGGCTTCGAAGGTGGCCTGTGTGCCCAGCGCCTCGATCGCGACGTCCACGCCGCGCCCGCCCGTCAGGCGCATGATCTCTTCGACCGGGTCGGTGCGGCTGCTGTCGATGACCTGGTCGGCGCCCATGCGACGGGAAATCTCCAGCCGGTTGGCCAGCCGGTCCACGCCAATCACCAGGGTCGCGCCACTCAGCTTGGCGCCGGCCGTGGCACACAGGCCGATCGGCCCCTGCGCGAACACGGCCACCGTGTCGCCGATGCGGATGTTGGCGCGTTCGGCGCCGCCCAGGCCGGTGGACATGATGTCCGGACACATCAGCACCTGCTCGTCGCTGAGCTCGTCGGGCACCGCTGCCAAGTTGTTCATGGCATCGGGAACCAGCACGTACTCGGCCTGGCACCCGTCGATGGTGTTGCCGAACCTCCAGCCCCCGAGCGGCTTCCAGCCGTGCAGGGTGCCGGCCCCGTCCTGTGAGCCGCAGCCGCACTGGCAGGCGTTGCTCCAGCCGCTGGGCGTGATGGCGCCGGCGATCACGCGCTGCCCTTCGCGGTAGCCCTGTACCGACGAGCCGAGCTTGTGGATGACTCCGACCGGCTCATGCCCGACCGTCAGTCCGCGCGCCACCGGGTACTCGCCCTTGAGGATGTGGACATCGGTGCCGCAGATCGTGGTGGTGGTGACCTTGAGCAGTGCATCGAGCGGGCCGACATCCGGGATTCGCTTGTCCTCGAGCACGATGCGTCCGGGTTCGACGAACACCGCTGCCTTCATCATTGCCATTGCATCGCTCCTGCGTGTTGCCGGTGTTGCCGGGCCGCGTTGGAGTCACCGGCAGCACAGGCCGTTCCACCGCGCTCGGGCGTTATGCTTGACCCGCATCAACCGGGGGGTCGAAGCCGGCCGCGGGCCGGTTTGCGGCGGTCTTTGTGCGGCGGTCGCCCGTTGCACACGCCGCAGGCGCGCCCGGCCCGGCGCGTGCGTGCCGGGGAACGAAGCGCCACCCAGGCGGATCCATCCTGCCACCGATCAAAGGCATTGCCAGATGCTGCTCGAACGACCGGGCCACCACAGCGCGAAACGGGAGATCCCACCATGACCACGCGCGGACCGATCCTCGTCGCCACCGACTTCTCGGCGCATGCCCGCCATGCCGTCGACCGGGCTGCGCGCCTGGCGCACGAAATCCACGCGACAGTTGCTTTGATGCACGTGCTGCCCGGCGAACCGCTCGCACAGATCCGCGAATGGCTGGGCGCCTCGAGCGCGCCCGAACAGAAGCTGCACGATGAAGCGCAGCGCCAGTTGCGCGCACTCGCCGCCGAGGTCGCAGGCGCCCGGCATGTCCCGGTGGACATCGAGGATGCCACCGGCTCGGCACTGGACGAGATCCTGCGCGCGGCCGGGCGCCTGGATGCGCAACTGCTGGTGCTGGGTGCGCGCGGCGCCGGCTTTCTGCGCCGCCTGGTGCTGGGCACCACGTCGGAGCGGCTGATGCGCCGCACTGACCGGCCGCTGCTGGTGGTGCGGCAGACCCCGCACGAGCCCTACCGGCGCGTGCTGGTGACGGTCGACTTCTCGGCCTGGTCGCTCGAGTCCGTGAAGCTGGCGCGGCGCGTTGCACCGAATGCGCGTCTGGTGGTCCTGACGGTGTTCCAGGTGCCGTTCGAGGAGAAGCTGCACTTTGCCGGGGTCGACACCGACACGGTCGAGATCTACCGCCAGCACGCGCGGGCGCAGGCGCGCCAACGGGTGCACGCGCTGGCCCACGAGGCGGGTCTGTTGTCTGCGCAGTGGGAACCCTGCGTGGTCGAAGGCGACGCGTCTCTGCGCATCGTCGAGGCCGAGCAGTCGCACGACTGCGATCTGGTCGTTCTGGGCAAGCACGGCCAGTCGGCTACGGCGGACCTGCTGCTGGGCAGCGTGACCAAGCACGTGCTGGCCGAGGGCAGCGCCGACGTGCTCGTGTCGACCCGGCGCGGCACCTGAGCGTCGCGGCCGCTGTTCAGCCGCGCCGCTGCAGCGGCGCAGGCAAGGGCTCGCCCGCCTGACGTCGCCGGAACAGCGCGGCGCGGGCCAGCATGATGGTCGTCACCGGGGCCGTGATCGACAACACGATGATGATCAGCCAGACGTGCAGGGCAAGCCCCGAACCGCGCGCGCTGAAGTGGACGATGGAGGCCAGGGTGACGATCCATGCGGCCAGCGTGGAGGCCAGTGCCGGCGCGTGCATGCGCAGGAAGAAATCGGGCAGCCGCCACAGCCCGAGTGCGGCCACCAGCACCACCAGGCCGCTGCCCACCAGCAGCAGCGCCACCACGATCTCGGCCAGCAGCGTCGTCAGGGCGGACATACTCAAATCACCTCGCCGCGCAACAGGAACTTGGCCATCGCCACCGACCCGACGAAGCCGAACAGCACCATCACCAGCGCGCCTTCGAAGTACATCTCGCTGTCGTAGCGGATGGCCAGCACCAGCATCACCAGCATGCCGACCACGTAGACGAAGTCCATGGCCAGCACCCGATCCTGCGCGCTGGGTCCGCGGAACAGGCGCGCCATGCCGATGCCCATGGCGACGGTGTACAGGATCAGCGTGGCGGTGATCGCCAGCGACAGCAGATCGCTCATTCGAAGATCTCCTTCAGGGGCTGTTCGTAGTCGGTCTTGAAGTGCTGGACGAAGGCGGCCTCGTCGTCGAGATCGAACACGTGCATCAGCAGTGCGCTGCGGTCGGGCGCCAGCTCGGACCAGACCGTGCCCGGGATGACGGCCGAGATCATGGCCAGGGCTGCCAGGCCATGGGCGTCGTGCAGATCGAGCGGCACCACGACGAAGGTTCCGCGCGGGGGGCGTGATCGCGCGCGCAGCACGCCCGCGGCCACCAGCAGCGCCGAGTGCACCACTTCGGCACCGACACGCAGGATCAGCCGCAGCAGCAGACCCCAGCGCCGCAGCGGGCCGGGGCGCGGACGCAGCGGAGCCATCAACAGCGGCACCAGCAGCGCCACCAGCACGCCCAGCATCAGCTGGCCGATGCTGAAGCTGCGCGTGAGCAGCAGCCAGCCGCCGAGCAGGCCCAGCGACAGCCAGGGCGACGGCAGCAGGCGCTTCACCGCGTCAGTTCCGCCGGGCGCACGATGGGGCGGGCAGCCATCACCGCGTCGATGTAGAGCCGGGGCTCGTGCAGCGAGTCGGCCGCGGCGCGGGCGTAGGCGAGCCCGGCTTCGGCCTGCAGCACCAGCGCCACCGCGGCGGCCAGCAGGCCCGCGATGGGCAAGGTCTCGATCACGCGCAGGCGCGGCGCCGGGCGGTCCTGGGCGGTCCAGAAGTGACGCACACCCACGCGCATCAGCGCGACGGCACCGCACAGGCCCGACAGGATCAGCAGCGCAAACAAGGTCCAGGCCGCCGCCGTGCGCTGCTCCAGCAGGGCGGAAAGCATGGCCAGCTTGGCCACGAAGCCCGAAAGCGGCGGCAGGCCCGCCGTCACCAGCGCGCAGACCGTGAAGGCGAGGCCCAGAAAGGCCAGCGCGGCGGGGATCGCACGGCCGATCAGCGCTTCCTCGTTGTCGTCGAGGTTGGTGCCGGCGGGGGGCTCGGCATCCAGGAAGGCCGGCAGGGCATCGTTGCCGTCGTCCAACTGCTGCGGGCCCACCTCGACCTGGCGCGAACGCTCGAGCAGTTCCACCAGCAGGAACAGCGCGCAGCCGCCCAGCGTGGAACTGGCCAGGTAGAAGAGCGCGCCACCGCTGAGCGCCGGGGCGTCGAAGCCGATCGCCGCCACCAGTGTGCCGGATGATGCGATCACGGCATAACCTGCCAGGCGCGCCAGCTGTTGCGAGGCCAGCATGCCCAGCGTCCCGAAGGCCAGCGTGGCGATGCCGCCCCATACCAGCACCTCGCTGCCGAAGCCAGCCGAAGCGCCTGCACCGGCCGGAAAGCACAGGGTCCACAGCCGCAGCACGGCATACACACCCACCTTGGTGAGGATGGCAAACACCGCTGCGGCCGGCGCACTGGCCGCGGCATAGGCCGGCGGCAGCCAGAAGTTCAGTGGCCACAGCCCGGCCTTGGCCAGGAAGGCGATGGCCAGGATGGCCGCGCCGGCGTGCAGCAGGCCGCGGTCGCTGGCCGGCACCGCCGGCAGCTTGTGCGCGATATCGGCCATGTTCAGCGTGCCGGTGACGCCGTACAGCACTGCCACGCCGATCAGGAACAGCAGCGAGGCCACCAGGTTGACGGCGATGTAATGCAGGCCGGCACGCACCCGCGCCGTGCCCCCACCGTGCAGCAGCAGGCCGTAGCTCGCTGCCAGCAACACCTCGAAGAAGACGAAGAGGTTGAACAGGTCCGCGGTCAGGAAGGCACCGTACAACCCCATCAGCTGCAGCTGGAACAGCACGTGGAAATACACCCCGGCATGCTGCCAGCGGGCCAGTGCGTACAGCAGCGAGGCCAGGCCGACGCAGCCGGTCAGCACCGCCATCAGCGCCGACAGCCGGTCGGCCACCAGCACGATGCCGAAGGGCACGGGCCAGTTGCCCGGCAGGTAGATGCCGAACGCCGCCGGCGCCTCGCGCTCGGCCACACCCATCAGCAAGCTCACGGCGATGGCCAATCCAAGCGCGGTCGACAGCACGTTGGTCACCGCCTTCAGCCGGCGCCGGCCTTCGCCCAGCAGCAGCATCAGCGCCGCGGTGGCCAGCGGCAGCAGCACCGGCGCCACCAGCAGGTGGTCGAGCAGGTGTCCGGGCGAGGGGTCCGCAGCCCCCGTCACGGGTGCTCCTCCTGCCCGTCGACATGGTCGCCGCCGGACAGGCCGCGCAGCGCCAGCAGCACGACGAGGAACAGCGCCGTCGTCGCAAAGCCGATGACGATGGCCGTCAGCACCAGCGACTGTGGCAGCGGGTCGGTGTAGTGAACCAGGTCTGCTGCCACGCCCGGCTTCACGATGGGCTCGCGGTCGACGGACAGGCTGCCCACGCTGAAGATGAACAGGTTGACCGCGTACGACAGCATGGCCAGGCCGATCAGTACCTGGAAGGTGCGCGGCCGCAGCACCAGCCACACGCCGGCACTGGCCATCACGCCGATGGCGATCGAGATCACCACTTCCATCAGTCGTCCCCCCCGTCGGCGACCGCCAGGCCCTGCCGTCGGCGTGCGCGCAGCGACTGGTGGGCGATGGCGGTCAGCAGCAGCAGGGTCGAGCCCACGACCACCGCGAACACACCCAGGTCGAAGATCGCCGCGGTGGGCAGGTGCACCGTGCCCACCAGCGGCCAGGTGACATGGGCGGTGTGGGTGGTCAGGAAGGGATGGCCCAGCGCCAGCGAGCCCAGCCCGGTGGCCAGCGCGATCAGCAGCCCCACGGCGATCCAGCGCGTGGGCAGCAGGTGCAGGCGCGACTCGACCCATCGCGTACCGCTGACCATGTACTGCGCGATGAAGGCGATGGCCACCACCAGGCCGGCGACGAAGCCGCCGCCGGGCTCGTTGTGGCCGCGCATGAAGAGGTGAAAGGCGAACAGCCCGGCCACCGGCAGCAGCAGGCGCACCAGCACGGCCGGCACCTCCAGGTAGGGCGGCAGGTGATCGTCGCCGTCACCGTCGCGGTCGATCAGGTCGGCGCCGGCGGCCTCGGCGCTGGCCCGTTGCTGCTCTGTCGGCTGCACCGCTTCCCGGGCCGGGCGGAAGCGCCGCAGCAGTGCATAGACGGTGATGCCGACGATGCCCAGCACGGTGATCTCGCCCAGCGTGTCGAAGGCGCGGAAGTCGACCAGCATCACGTTGACGACGTTGGTGCCGCCGCCCTCGGACAAGGCCTTCTCGATAAAGAAGGGGGAGATCGACAGCGGTGCATGGCGCGTCAGCAGCGCGTACGACAGCGCCGACAGGCCGACGCCGATGGCCACTGCCAGCACCAGGTCACGGCGCCGCCGCCACCAGGCGCGTCCTGCGGTGCGCGGATCGTCCTGCTCCACCCGCTTGGGCATCCAGCGCAGGCCCAGCAGGAACAGCACCAGGGTGACCACCTCGACGGCGAGCTGGGTCAGCGCCAGGTCCGGCGCCGAGAACCACGCGAAGGTGATGCACAAGGCCAGGCCGACGACGCTGAGCATGGCCAGTGCGGCCAGGCGGTGGAACTTGGCCTGGTTGGCCGCGCCGATGGCGCAAGCGCCTGCCATCACCCACAGCAGCACGAACTCGGGCGTGGCCGGCACGCGCGCGCGGTCACCCCAGGTCAACGGCACGATCAAGGCCGAGCTCAGGCCGGCGAGGCCGGCGATCAGCAGCATGGCAAACAGCTGCGGCTGCAGGCGGCGCGTGCCCAGCCGGCGCACCAGCCGCCGCGCGGTGTCCGAGGCGCGCGCCAGCAGGTTCTCGAACAGGCGCTTGCCGTCCAGGCCCTGGAGCAGCGGCGCGCCACGTCCCCGGCGCTGCTTGAAGCGCTGAGCGAAGCGCAGGTAGACGAGCAGGCCGCCCCCGGTGGCCACCAGGCTCATCGCCAGCGGGGTGTTGAAGCCGTGCCACAGCGCCAGGCTGTACTCGGGCAGCGGGCCGCCGACCACCGGCTGCGCGGCCACGGCCAGCACCGGGCCGATGGACCAGGCCGGCAACGTGCCGACGACGATGCAGGCCAGCACCAGCAGCTCCACCGGCACGCGCATCCAGTGCACCGGCTCGTGTGGCTGGCGCGGGCAATCGGTGGGCGGCGGGCCGAAGAAGACGTCGTGGCCGAAACGCAGTGAATACACCACCGCAAACACGCCGGCCAGCGTGGCGGCCGCAGGCAGGCCGTACTCGAGGGCCGGGTGCGCCGTGACGAACACTGTCTCGGCGAAGAACATCTCCTTGGACAGGAAGCCGTTGAGCAGCGGAACGCCGGCCATCGCGGCACAGGCCACGATGGCCAGCGTGCCGGTGATGGGCATGAAGCGGTACAGGCCGTCGAGCCTGCGCATGTCGCGGGTGCCACTCTCGTGGTCGATGATGCCCACCGACATGAACAGCGAGGCCTTGAAGGTCGCGTGGTTCATCATGTGGAAGACCGCGGCCACGGCCGCCAGCGGGCTGTTCAGGCCCAGCAGCAGGGTGATGAGCCCCAGGTGGCTGATCGTCGAGTACGCCAGCAGCCCCTTCAGGTCGTTCTGGAACATCGCCACGTAGCTGCCCAGCAGCAGCGTGGCCAGGCCGGCGCCGCCGACGATCCAGAACCACGCGTCGGTGCCGGACAGCACCGGCCAGAGCCGGGCC
Source organism: Rubrivivax sp. (assembly GCA_022842305.1). GTDB lineage: Bacteria > Pseudomonadota > Gammaproteobacteria > Burkholderiales > Burkholderiaceae_C > Rubrivivax. Next base: position 9,385 of record JALHPY010000027.1, on the reverse strand, counting down.
AGCAGGAAGACGCCGGCCTTGACCATCGTGGCCGAGTGCAGGTAGGCCGAGACCGGCGTGGGCGCCGCCATCGCGTGCGGCAGCCAGAAGTGGAACGGGAACTGCGCGCTCTTGGTCAGCGCGCCCAGCAGCACCAGGCCCAGCGCCAGGGGATAGAGCGGGTGGGCGCGCACCACATCGCCCGCCTGCAGCACGGCATCGAGCTCGAAGCTGCCGACGATGTGGCCCAGTACCAGCACCCCGGCCAGCAGCGCCAGCCCGCCGGTGGCCGTGACGGTGAAGGCCATGCGGGCGCCACGGCGCGCGTCCTTGCGGTGGGTCCAGTAGCCGATGAGCAGGAACGAGAAGACGCTGGTGAGTTCCCAGAACACCACCAGCTGCACCAGGTTGCCCGAGACCACCACGCCCAGCATCGCGCCCATGAAGCCCAGCAGCAGCGAATAGAAGCGCGCGGCCGGGTCGTCGGCCGACAGGTAGTAGCGCGCGTAGACGATCACCAGCAGGCCCATGCCGCTGACCAGCATCGCGAACATCCAGGCGAAGCCGTCCAGGCGCACGACCACGTCGATGCCCAGGCTGGGCAGCCAGGCCAGGCGTTCGGTCGCCACGCTGCCGGCACTGATGTCCGGGTACAGCAGGGCCAGCTGCACCGCGACCACCAGCGCAACGGCCGCAGCCCACAAGGACTCGAGGTTGCGGGCGTTGGTCGGCAACAGCGCGGCAACCGCGCTGCCGATGAAGGGCAACGAGAGCAGGAGGAGAAGCGACATTGCCACGGAGTCTACTTTCGGGCCCCGTGGCGGCCCGGCGCCGCGCCGGGATCAGTCGGATCGGCGGCAGGCGATCAGCACGTCGGCCGCGCCCTCGGCGATGACCATGCGCGTCGTGCTGCCGAGCAGGAACTCGTCGAGCGCATGGCGGCCTTGCCGGCCGATGACCACGAGGTCGCAATCGTGTTCCTGCTCCGCCTGCACGATCAGCATCCAGGCGTCGGCACCGCTGGGGGTGCACAGGCGCACGCGGTCCGCGTCCAGGCCGGCCTCGGCCGCGAGTTCATGCAGGCGCTGCTGCGCTTCGCGCCGCGCGGTGGCGCCATACCGCACCAGGGTGTCTTCGGCCACGCCGGCCAGGCGCATCTTGCCTTCGAAGGGCAGTTCGACGGCGTGCATCAGCACCAGCAAGGCCTGGGGCGCGATCTGCAGGGCCAGCTCGATGGCGTTGCGGCTCCAGTCGGAAAAATCCACCGGCACCAGGATGCGCCGATAGGGCTCGTGGGGCAGTTGACGCACCATCAGCACGGGTCGGGACGAGCGCCTGGCGATGCGCTCGGCGGTCGATCCGACCACCACCCCCCGGAAGAATCCGGCCCCGCGCGTTCCCGTCACGAGCAGGTCTGCATCGAGTTCGTCGGCATGCCGGATGACCTGCTCCACGGGGTGTCCGACGCTCAGCTGCGTGCGCACGGCGATGCCCTGGGACCGGCCCAGCTCGGCCGCCATCTGCTCGAGCTGCTGGCGCGCGTCGGCCTCGATCGCGCCGGCCGCCTGGCTGTCGTCGGCCAGCCAGCGGCGCAGATCCTCGAGCGCCGAGCCACCCACGGTGTGCATCAGCGTCACCGCGGCACCGCTGGACCGGGCCAGCAGGGTGGCCCGCTGCGCCGCATGCCGCGACGGCGCGGAAAAGTCGGTTGCCGTGACGATGGCGTGCAGTGGGTTCATCGGGCAGGTCTCCAGCAGTTGAGCATCTCGGTACTCCAGAAGTGCAAGAGGGTTACGGCGCGGGCTCCGTGTCGCTTCAGGTCGGAACGTTCACAGCTCGATCGTGGTTCCAGGCGCCGGAGCCTCTACCCGCCAGCCCAGTTCGCTGGCGATGTGCTCGGCAAAGCCGCAGGCCGTCTGGGCCTCGCCGTGGACGACGAAGCTGTGCTGCGGCGGGCTGTCGAAGCGTTTCAGCCAGTTCAGCAGGGCGGTCTGGTCGGCGTGGGCGGACAAGCCGCCGATGGTGTGGATGCTGGCGCACACGCGGATGTCGTCGCCGAAGATGCGCACGCTCTTGTCGCCGTCCACCAGGCGCCGCCCCAGCGTGCCCTGGGCCTGGAAGCCGATGATCACGATCGCGCACTCGGCGCGCCCAAGGTGGTGCCGCAGGTGGTGCTTGATGCGGCCGGCATCGCACATGCCGCTGGCCGAGATGATGATGGCGCCCGCCTTGATGCGGTTCAGGGCCATCGACTCCTCGACGCTGCGCGTGAAGCGAAGGTCCAGCCACTCCGGGTGCGACCGGCGCAGCGACAGCAGGGCCCGGCTCTCGTCGTCCAGGAACTCGGTGTGTCGCCAGGTGATCTCGGTCACCTTGTGGGCCATCGGTGAATCGACGAACACCTGCAGGCGCGGCAGCCTGCCCTGGCGGCACAGGTCCAGCAGCAGGTGCAGCACTTCCTGCGTGCGGCCCAGCGCGAAGGCCGGGATGATGACGTTGCCCTGGCGCCGCCGCAGCGTGTCCTCGATCACGTGCACCAGCTCGTCGATGGTCTCGTCCAGCGGCCGGTGCAGCCGGTTGCCGTAGGTGGACTCGACCAGCAGCACGTCGGCCGAGGCTATGGGCGTGGGGTCGCGCACGATGGGCCGCCCGGGCTGCCCGAGGTCGCCCGAGAACACCAGCTTGCGCGTGCGGCCCTGCTCGGTCAGCCAGACCTCGAGGATGGCCGAGCCGAGGATGTGGCCGGCGTCGCGGAAGCGGCAGCGCAGCGCCGCATGCGGCTGCACGTCTTCGGCGTAGCGCACGCCCTGCAGCTGCTCCAGGCAGGCCTCGGCCTGGGCCACGGTGTAGAGCAGGGCCGGCGCGGCCGCTCGCGGCTGGCGCGAGCGCTTGCGCTGCGCGCGCGCCCACTCGCCTTCCTGGATGAAGGCGCTGTCCAGGAGCATCACCGACAGCAGGTCCACGGTGGCGCTGGTGGTGATGATCGGGCCGCGAAAGCCCAGGGCGCACAAGCGCGGCAGCAGGCCGCTGTGGTCGATGTGCGCATGCGTGAGCAGCACGAAGTCGATCTGGCGCGGGTCGAACGGCCAGGCCTTCAGGTTGCGCTCGCGCGCGTCGCGCCCGCCCTGGAACATGCCGCAGTCGACCAGGAAGCGCAGGTCGTCCGTCTCCACCAGAAAGCACGAACCGGTCACTTCCTGGGCCGCGCCGATGAACGTCAGTTTCATGGGGTTTCTCCGTCGGCGAAGCGTCGCCGTCACTTGTGAACTTGCATGGGGGGGCTCAGCGCAGGATGCGGCCTTCGGCGCGCGACAGCGCATCGGCAGGGCCGAACAGCACCAGCGTGTCGCCCATCTGAAGCAGGGTGCCCGGGTCGGGTTGGAGCTGGCGCCGGCCCTGGTGCACCAGGGCCGTGACCGCGACGCCTTCCAGCGCCAACCCGGACAAGGGCAGGCCGACCAGGCGGCATTCCTGCGGCACCTTCACGGCGTGCAGCCGGTCCGCGTCCGGGTCGGTTTCGAAGGTGCCGTGCAGGTGGTCGCCGGCAAACAGCTCGCGCAGGTGGCGGTAGTGGCCGGCGCGCTCGGCCTGAATGCGGCGCAGCACGCGCGCCAGCGGCACGCCCAGCTGAAGCAGGGCCTGCGACGCGATCATCAGCCCGGCCTCCAGGGTCTCGGGGATCACCTCGGTGGCGCCGGCCGCCCGCAGTTCGGCGACCGCGCTCTGGTCGCGGGTGCGCACCATCACCGGCAGGGTCGGATGGCGGGAGCGGACCTGTTGCAGCGTCCGCAGCGCAGCGGCGGTGTCGTCGTGCGTGATCACCAGCAGCCTGGCCGTGCCCAGGCCCATGGCATCGAGCAGCTCCCCTTGCGCGCTGTCGCCGTAATGGACGCGCTCGCCGGCCAGACGGGCCTCGCGCACGCGGTCGGCGTCCAGGTCCAGCGCGGCATAGGGGATGCCTTCGGCCTCCAGAAAGTGGCCCAGGCTCTGGCCGACCCGGCCGTAGCCGGCCAGCAGCACATGGCCGGCCAGCGGCGCGGCTTCGGGCAGGCTGCGCTCGGAGGCCGGCGCACCCACCGGTGGCCGTTGCGGCGCCAGCCGCAGCGCGATGGCCTCGTTGTAGCGGATCAGCACGGGCCCGGCGACCATCGAGAACAGCACCGAAGCGAGCACGATCTGGCCGAGCATGGCGTCGAGCAACTGCGCCTGCAGGCCCAGCGAGAGCAGTGCGAACCCGAACTCGCCGCCCACCGCCAGCAGCGCGCCGGTGCGCCAGGCGGTCTGCATGTCGATACCGGCGCGGCGCACGATCGCTGCCACCAGCGAGCCCTTCACCACCATCAGGACGACGGCGCCGAGCAGGCCCCAATGCCAGATGTGCGCCAGCGCCGACGGATCGACGAGCGTGCCGACCCCGATGAAGAACAGGCCCAGCAGCACATCGCGGAAGGGCCGGATGGTGGTTTCCACCTGATGGCGGAACTCGGTCTCGCCGAGCACCATGCCGGCGAGGAAGGCACCGAAGGCCATCGACAGGCCCAGCGAGTGGGTGGTGGCACCGGCCGCCAGCGAGACGAACAGCACCGTCAGCGTGAACAACTCGGCCGAACGGCGCGCAGCGACGCGCTGGAACAGCGGGCGCAGCAGCCGACGCCCAACGAAGAAGACCAGCACGAAGGCCAGTGCCGCCTTGGCCAGCGCCCCCGCCAGTTCGCCGCCCAGCGATGCCGCGCCCGCCGTCGCCAGCACCGGAATCACGATGACGAAGGGCACGGCCGTGACGTCCTGGAACACCGACATCGCCACGCCCAGCCGTGCATGCCGGCCGTGTTCCTCGGATTGCTCGGCGAGCTGCTTGCTGATGATGGTGGTGGACGACTGTGCGAAGACCGCGCCGACGACGAAGGCCGCCGCCGGAGACAGCCCGGCTGCCCATGCCAGCAAGCCCACCACGACCGTGGTCAGCGCCACCTGGGCCGTGCCCAGGCCGAGCACCAGGTGACGCAAGGCATGGATCTGCGGCAGCGAGAAGTTCAAGCCGATCGTGAAGAGCAGGAAGACGATGCCGAACTCCGCGATGGCCTGGATCGGCTCGGCCTCGACCACCGGGCCTGCCGTGTGCGGACCCAGCAGCACGCCCACCAGGAGATAGCCCAGGCTGGACGGAATGTGCAGCTTCTGGAACAGCAGCACCACGGCCACCGCGGTGCCGAGCAGCATCAGGATCTGGGCGAAGGATGACTCGAGGTGCATGGGGCTCCGGGCGCGAGGCGCGGCGAATCACGATGGTGGGCGGCATCGACGCGGCCCGTGGGGCAGACACATCGAAGTCGATCCGATGGGGTCATGCTGTCCTTCGACCTGCCGCCAGGCAGCACCACTTCGCCATCACCCGGAAGACCCCCCAGCGTGGCGCCAGCTGCCGGGTAAGGCGTTGAGGTGCATCAATGCCGGCGGTGCGCTGCTTCGGTTTGGCCGCTGCCCAGGCCTGCCCGCGATGGAGGTCGTGCAGGTGTTCGTGGGGCAGGGTGGCCATCAGATTTATTGGAGTGAAGTGACTCGATTAAACGAGTTTACGGGGAGGTCCTGCAGGCCTAGAGTACGAGTGAGAAGAGGATTCGCAGCAGCCAGGGTGACAGCATGAAGATCCTGATACCCGTGGATGGCAGCGACCAGGCCAACGCGGCGCTGGATTTCGTGGCCTCGCGTTCGACCCTGATCGGGCAGGCGCCCCAGGTCCATCTGCTCAATGTCCAACCCACGCTCTCGGTGCGCGTGCGTCGGGCCGTCGGGAGTGAAGAGGCGAAGGCCTTCCAGCGGGCCCAGGCCGATGAAGTGCTGCTCCCGGCGGTGGCGCGCTTGAAGCGTGCGGGCGTTCCGGCCAAGGCCAGCTGCGTGCTGGGCAATCGACCGGATGCCATCGGGGCCGTGGCGGTGCGAGGCCACGCCGACCTGATCGTGATGGGTTCGCGCGGTCACTCGGGGCTCAAGGGTCTGCTGTTCGGGTCCATGACGAACGCCGTCCTGGCCGGCTGCACCAAGCCGCTGCTCATCGTCCGCAGCGCCAAGGCGCCGCGGCGTGACGCGTTGGCGGTGGGCGTGGCGGTCGATGGCAGCCGCTACGGGCAGGCGGCCGTGCGCTGGGCGATCGAGCACCGGGATCTCTTCGGTGCCGAGCCTCGCATCGAGCTGATCCATGTGATCGACAGCCCGCCGTCCACGCTGCCCGGGTTCGAGCGCCTGGCTTTGCGCGCGCCTTCCGACCCTGCCCTGGCCGAAGACGACCATGCGCTGGCGCCGCTGTTCGCCAAGGTCATGGCAGGGGCATTGAAGCGCTTCGCCAAGGCCGGGATGAAGGTCACGCTGGTTCGATTGCTCGACGCTGGTGCCGGTGGCGGCGCCGGGGTCGGAGATGCGATCGCCGCGCACGCCCGCAAGCGCCAGCTGGACCTCCTTGTCATGGGTTCGCACGGTCAAGGCGCGTTCAAGTCCCTGGTGCTGGGGTCGGTTGCCATGCGCGTGGCGTCGCGCTGCGACAAGCCCTTGCTGCTGGTGCGCGAGCCCCAGCGCGGCAGCCGCTTCTGATGCAGAAGCAAGGGCCTGCAATGTTCAATGAGTTGTGCCGAAGCGAGGAGCCGGAATGAAACTGCTGATCCCCGTCGATGGAAGCGCCGCGTGCAACGCCGCACTCGACTTCATCGCCGCCCGCTCCGCCCAGCTTGGCGAGCGCCCGGAGCTGCGGCTGCTCCATGTCCAGTTCCCTGTCCCGCCCCGCGCGGCACGCGCCGCAGGGCGCGAACTGGTGCGCAGCTTTCACCAGGCCGAGGCCGCGGCCGTGCTCGTGCCGGCCCAGGAGCGACTGGCCGCCGCCGGGCTCAAGGCCAAGGCGCAGCACGTGGTCGGCAGCCCGGGCGAAGTCGTCAGCCGGACCGCGACCCACGGCCATCCCGACCTGGTAGTGATGGGCTCGCGCGGGCAGACGGCGCTCAAGGGTCTGGTGTTCGGTTCGGTGACGCAGTCGGTGCTGGCCGCCAGCACGGCGCCCCTGCTGGTGCTGCGCGAAGGGCCGCCACCGCGCGCTGCGTCGCTGCGCGTGGCCGTGGCGGTCGATGGCAGCCGCCATGGGTTGGCTGCCGTGCGATCTGCCCTGGCACTGCGGGCGCTGTTCGGGCCTGCGCCACGGTTTCGGCTCTTGCACGTGGTGGACGAGCAGGCCGATGCGGCCGCCTTCGATGCAGCCACCGGGGCTGCGGTGGCGCTGTTTGCCAAGGCCAGGGTCGAAGCCGAGTTGGTGCGCCTGGAGGGCCGCAACGTGGGCGACGCGATCGTCGAGTACCTCGCGGCGCATGCGGCGGACCTGGTGGTGATGGGGTCACACGGGCGCGGTGCGTTCAAGGCCGTCGTGCTGGGCTCGGTGGCCGCGCGCGTGGCCGCACGCTGCAAGCTGCCGCTGCTGATCGTCCGGCCCCGCGCCCGGCGCCCGCCAGCGCAGCGCAAGAAAGGTGCAGCGGCCGATGCACCACGGCCGGATGTCACGACGAAGGGGAAACGATGAAGCATCCCGCACCCGAAGAAGCCCTGGCCCGCGCACTTGCCATGTTCGTGGCGGCCAACGGTCGCATCGATGAGCGGGAACTGGGCGCTCTCGACCAGCTCGACGCGTTCCGGCGTGTCCGCGTCAGTCGCGACCGCTTCGTCGACCTCGCCCGCTTGTGCGTGGCCGACATCGGTGCCCACCTGAGCGAGCGCTCCTGGCTGTGCGCCGACCAGACGAGTTACATCGACGCCCTGCTCGATGCGATCGCAGACACCGAAGAGCGCTTGCTGCTGTGTCGGTTGGCCACGGCCGTCATCACCGCCGATGGCAAGGTGACGCACGACGAGCGTCTGATCTACAACCATGCGCGGACACGCTGGCGCATCAACCAGTCCGAGGTGACGCAGGCGATATTGCACGATCACGTTCTATGAGGCCTGCGCTGCACGGCGGTGTCTGATGACCGAACCGGGCAGTGCTGCTTCTCTTGCAGGCTTCAGACGTGCCCGCTTCGGCTTGATGGATTTTCTCGAGCCGCTGGAACCAGCAGCCCTGCGCTTGCGCTGCCACGGCGGGCACCCGCGCGCTAGCGGCCTGCGCTGGCGGCACCCGAGGCGGCCGATGCCGCGACCAGGGGCGCCAGCAGGCGGGCTTCGAAGTCGCGCGGGGCCACGTACTGCAGCACGCTCTTGCGCTTGGGGCTGACGGTGGCCACCAGGCCGCGCTCGGGGTAGAGCAGGGCGCGCCCGTCGTCGGGCTGATCCAGCACCCGTGCGGGTGGTCCGAAGCGCAGTTGTACGTCTTCCTGCGACAGCCGAGCGGTGGGCACGAAGCTCAGACCAGCCAGCACGACGCTGCGCGCCTGATCGCGGTCGCCGGGCGGCAACTCGAACCGGCGCACGCCCCCTTCCATCGCCTCGGAGCGCGGGGCGCCTTCGCGCCACCGCAGCAACTGCGCCTGTGGCACATCGAAGGCCAGCACCAGGCGGCCCGAAACGAAGCCCGCCATGAAGGGGTCGGCCAGCGCTTCCAGCGCACCCACTTCGCCAAGCTTGCCCACCAGGGCCACCTGCAGGCTGTCGCCCAGCGTGGCCTGCACGTCGGCCAGCGTGGCGCGGCCCACGGCCAGGCCGAACACCTGGAGGCTGCCGTCAGCGTCCACACGGGTCTGCCAGGGAAGTTCTTGATCAACGTTGGGCGTTGCCACCTGCGGGCCTTGCGGCCCATGCCAGAAGGGAAGGGTCGCGAGGGCCAGCAAGACCAGGACGCACAGGCTCAGTGCCAGCCAGAGGGGATGCTTCATGCGCGCCATTCTCGCGGCCCGCCGCCTCTTGCGCGTCAAGGGCGGGCCTTCGGTGTGTGCTGCAGCGATTGCCTGGGTCCCTTGGTCCAGGAACAGTCAAGGGGCCTGTCGTGTCGCCGATCGCCTGAAGTGCGGGCCGTGTGATGGCCAACAGCAGTAGCCGCCCGTTCGGAAGCTGCCCCCACTTGCAGCGGCACAAGCTGGCTTGCTGCGACCGCATCAGACTGCGCGTCTCTGCTCAGGCTTATCGATCGCACGACAACTGCGGCCGGAGCCCGACACTCAACGTGCGTGCATCCGACCGCGGCACCACGGAACCTGCCCGTCATTGGTGCCCCAGCCCGTCTTGCCCGAGGCCTGGGCCAAGCTGGGGCGCTTCATCGAGGGCAAGTTTCGGGCTATACTGATGGGCTGTATTCCCCGATAGCTCAGTTGGTAGAGCGCCGGACTGTTAATCCGTAGGTCCCTGGTTCGAGCCCAGGTCGGGGAGCCAATTCGAGGTGCTATGAACCATGGCACCTCCGCTGCGAATGAGGCACTCCGGGTGGTAATCCACCCGGACTTCC